>JARGFR010000270.1 GCA_029210985.1 Spirochaetaceae bacterium
ACCCACTCACCTGCGGATATTCCGCCCCGGTCCACCAGGGCGCGGAAGGAGGTGACAAACCGGCAGCCCAGACTCGCCGCCGAGGCAAAATCCATTTCATCGGGAAGGCCCACCAGATTGGTATCGGCATATCCCACGGCCACATACTCGGCAAAGGAGCCCCAATGGGTAAAACCGGGTTGGAATTGGTCGTCACAGACCTGGTGGTTTCCGCTGAGGCACTGGGGACAGACTCCGCAGCCGCCGACAAACGGCACCGTCACTCTGTCGCCTCTCTTCCATTTAGCGACATTCTTGCCGACGGCTTCGACGACGCCGGCCAGTTCGTGCCCCGGCACATGAGGTAAGCGGATATCGGGATCGTGTCCCATCCAGCCATGCCAGTCGCTCCGGCAGAGTCCGGTGGATTTCACTTTGATGACGACTCCCGACTCATCGGGAACGGGATCCGGAACATTCCGAACTTCCGGAGGGACGGCGAATTGTTCAAAAAGAAGGGCTCTCATGTTCTGTGAATCATAGCGGATTCCCCGTATTCTGTTGACCTCCGAAGGCGCAGACATTCAAGCCTCCTCCCGGAGTAGGATGGCCCGGTGGAAGAACGGTACGACATCATCATCCTGTGAGCCGGCGCCTCGGGACTCACATGCGCCGCCGAGGCATCACGCCGGGGACGCACAACTCTGATACTGGACAACGGTTCCCGGGCCGGGCGAAAAATCCTCATCGCCGGCGGCGGTAAGTGCAATTTTACCAATATGGATGTCGGCGCCGAACATTACATCTCAACCAACCCGCATTTCTGCAAATCGGCGTTGAGCCGTTTTTCTCAGTGGGACTTCCTGGCATTGATGGAACATCACGCCTGGCCGATGAAGGATTCGCCATCCGGTACGGTGATGTCCGCATCATCACTAAGGCCCTGGTGGTGGCCACGGGCGGGCTTTCCTATCCCTCCCTGGACGCCGGTCCTCTCGGCTATCGAATCGCCGAACAGTTCAGTTTGAAAATCGTCCCGCCCTCTCCGGGACTGGTCCCCCTGACGCTTGGAAAGGCCGACAAGATCGATGGGCCCCCGTTGGCGGGCATCGCCGTTGAGGCTGCCGTCACGGCGGGAGGCCGAACCTTCATGGAGAATTTGCTGTTCACCCACTGGGGCCTGAGCGGACCGGGTATACTCCAGGCGTCCAACTATTGGAATCCCGGTGAAGAGGTCCTCATCGACCTGCTTCCCGAGCGTTCCATATTGAAAATTCTCGATACGGCCGGAATCGGCCCGGAGAAAGTGAAGCTGAAAACCCTTCTCTCACAATATCTGCTTAAACGTCTGGTCGCCGCCATACTGCCCGGAGACTTGGCGGATAAGTCCGTCGGTGCTCTGACAAAGAAAGAACTGGATCGGACAGCCTTGCTGCTGCATCGATGGCAAGTCAGACCCGGCGGCACCGAGGGCTACAGAACCGCCGAGGTCACCCGCGGCGGTGTGGATACCGCCGAAATTTCATCAAAAACCTTCGAAAGCCGCAGAGTTCCCGGACTCTACTTCATCGGCGAGGTTATGGACGTCACAGGACAACTCGGGGGATACAATCTCCAGTGGGCATGTTCCTCAGGCTGGTGCGTCGGAGGGTCGGCCTAGAACTCTACGCGATACGCCGGAACACCCGGCGAGGCCGATTGTCGCCCTTGAGATCCGTCAGCTGGTCTTCGTGGGTGATTCCCGTGAGAAGAAGCGCGTTGTCCATCCCTCCCCTGACGGCGCCGGGGATATCGCTGTGCACCGAATCACCCAGCATGAGTATCCTGTAGCGGTCTCCCAGCGTCATACCGTAATGCTCCTCAGCCACCTTGATGGCATAGTCGAAAATACCGTGGTGGGGCTTGCCCAGGAAATGGGGAGACACCCGTACACCTTTTTCAGCCAGAACCTTCTGAAGCATCCGTGCAAAGGGCGCAGACCCGAGTACAAATTCGCCGGGCTGGAAACCGGGCCAGTAGCTGTCGGGATTCGGTACGATGAGATACCTGTCGGGATTATCGAGAAACGCGTTGAACAGAATATCCGGCATCGTGGCACGGTCCAGGGATTCGGGAAGGATAAAGCCGCGGCACTCGGAAATTCTGGCGGTATCGTCGGTCATTTTCAATCCGGCCGATTCCCCATAATCGGGAGAACCGAAATAGCCTGCCCGAAAGAACATCTGCCCTTCCAGCTCTTCGTTCCGCACGAAGTCCAAGAGCGCATCCGCACAGGAGACAAGGTGAGACGGCGGGACATTCAGCCCCGATTTGGCTATGCTGGCGCTTTTTTCATCATGAGAACGATGCCCGTCGTTGGTCAGGACATACCAGGGGAATCCCCTGCTTTCCAAACCCTTGAGCATCTCTTCGACACCGGGAAGGGCCGTATGCTTCTGCACGAGGGTGCCGTCCACATCCAACAGAAGAAGGTCGTAATTCTGCTCATGCTCTTCCCACCATGGCAGAAACTGATCTTGAATATTCATCTTCATCGCCATTCCATACTGCGCAGAAACCTCGATTCGCGCAATCATGTCGGGTTGGTGGCCGACGATTTTTTTACTTGATATTTCAATTATTTATCAAGTACTATTCAAATACATTCGACCAGAAAGGCGGAAAACAAAATGAACGAGTCGTTGAATCTCTTTATCAACTTAGCGCGGATAATCACGGAAAAGACCCGACCCTTCACCGGCGGTCTGGACGGACTGGGCTTTTCGGAGTTCACAATACTGGTGCATCTGAACAATGCGAAAAACCACCAGATGCGCCGGATCGACCTGGCCGACAAGCTGGGGCTGACGGCATCGGGCATCACCCGTCTGCTCCTGCCGATGGAAAAAATCGGTCTGATCACCAAAGAGAAGGAACCCAGGGACGCCCGGGTGAGCCTGGTAAAATTGACCGACAGCGGCAGAAGAAACCTCTCCGAATCCATGGAGAGGGCTGAGCAGATGGCCCAGGCGATCTTCCCGGCCGAACGTCTTGAGAAGATGAGCGGTCTGTCCGATTTGATTCTGGATATGGGCGATCGGCTGGAGTAGCGGCTGATAAGGGAGAAATATCACCGACTTTTATTAGAGATGCCGGGCAGGAAGACATTCCTATACTGACCTCCCTTCTTCTTCTACGCCACTTGAAATTTCCAGGAAATTGAAGAAATTGCCGATCCTTGGTTCCGTTGACTTGCTTGGACACTTTCCCATCGACTTTCTCAAAAACGTCATAGTATAGACATCGGAATCACGAGGTTCTTGCTGGAAAGCCATATATTAGTAAAGGGGTCGCCACCGGCGACACCTTTACTATTCATTAGGAAGTAAATACCTCTTATGGAATGACAATCGTCGTTGGATTGGAGAGAGCGAAAGGCTCAAATCCCATAATATACAGATCGTAACTGCCTGATGGAAATGTATATGTTGTATTTTCACCATACATCGTGAATTCGACCATTTCACCAAACGAACCATCATTCTCAAGTTCGGCTTGGGCAACTATCGTTTCCTGATTGAGTTCCGTTCCGGCGAAAACAGCAAAGACTTGATGTGTCGATACGAATTCATCAACGTCCTGGATTCCATCACTATTATAGTCTTCCCATACCCAAGTCCCTGATAGCCCTGAACCTGCCGATCCGGAAACCACTCCACCTGATGTTGAAATGTTAGCCGAATTTGGGGCTGCAGGTGATTCGATATACGTACATCCCAGATCCTGTCCGGTCATTGCGTTCCCAGCCAGATCTTCGACACCCGATACCGTTAACGTCAAAGTTGTTCCAAGTGACTGTGCTGAACTGAGAGTCAAGTAAACCATATTGAATGCCCAAAAGGTTATTGCAGACTCAAGTGAAACCCCAATTTGACGCGTCAATAAAGGTGTCCCAATCCTAA
>JARGFR010000271.1 GCA_029210985.1 Spirochaetaceae bacterium
ACATCCGGCCGCTCATCTAATGGAGGGGCCCTCTGTCACACCCGGGCGTTGCCGCCTGAGCGCGAGGAGGAATCTACCCTTCAGGACCGTTTTCGTCAATACGTTGGTGAAAAAAAATTAGAACGGAAGGTCCGCGAAGTAACCGTCTGCTCCGAGATGATCCATTTGATCCGCATTCTTTCTGCTTCCGACCGTATAAGGATAAACGAATCCCTTCCATTCATTCAGTCCGGAGCGAATCGCCTTCTTCATATCTTGGGTATTCGGATGTATCGAATAGGCGCCGATTTTTTGCGCGAACAGCATCACATCACCAATATCTTCGCCTCGATGCGCCAGAACCCCTATTCGCGCGTCTGCATCCAATCGTCTGACTCGTTCCAGGCATTTGCGGGAAAAGCTGGAGTACACGATCGTCTCTTCCGTCCCTGACCGGGCGACCATTTCCATCACAATCGTGTCCACACTGATATCCGGATTCTCATTCCATGCGGAGGATTTGAATTCAATATTCAGCAGTACCCGATCGCGAACTTCAGCAAGAACATCTCTCAAATCCGGTAGTCTTTCCGCGGCGAATCGGGAATCGAACCAAGCGCCGGCGTCCAGCGACCTCAGTTCCTTGAAACTCATGGCCGCCACGACACCGGATCCGTCTGTCGTTCTGTCCACCGAATCGTCATGAATGACTATTGGCTGATAATCCGCACTCAGGGCGACATCGAGCTCGATACCCTTGTCCCCGGCGTCCAATGCCGCAACGAACGCACTCATGGTATTTTCCGGAGCGATGCGGTTTCTTCCGCGATGCGCCCAAATCATGGGCTCATTAGGCTTTCGGGTATTCATGACCGAATAATAAGCTATAGGATAATGGGAGAACAAACCGATAAAGAAATAGATAATCGGAGTTACAAATTCATAATGGGCCTGCTGAAAGTTACCGACAGAATCACCAAAAGCAGTCATCCGGGGGACCTGACTTCTGAATTGGAGAAGGTCCGAAGGGAGCTTCACAAGGTCCGTCGGCACAACGATTCACTAGTCTCCCAGGTCAACAATCTGCTCCATTTCATCAACGAGCAGAACCGTCGGAAGAGGAATCTCCAGCACCGCATCACGATTAATCCGAAAACAGGACTCCCGAATCACAATAAAATGGACCAGGACATGCAGAGCTTTTTTGCATCGTTCATGGAGAATCCCGAGCAACGGCCGGGTGCCGTTATCCTGATTAAGCTGGACTCGAATTACGATATCATCACGAAAACACTCAAGCCGTCGGTGAGTGAATGGATCGTTTATCAGATCAGCACTCGACTGAAGGAGCTGGTGACCGACGCGACACCCTTGTATCACACCAGAGACGACGAGTTCATCATGATGATTGCGGACAAAGGCGACCCCAAGAGCTTAAAACCCCTGGTGCAGGATATTTCCACCGAAGTCGCCAAGCCCCATATTTTTTCCGGCTATCATATTACCATCGAATGTATCATCGGGATTTCCTTCTTCCCCGAAAACGGATCCAACAAAAGCAGTATTCTCAACAATGCGGACATAGCTCTCACATATGCCAAGAAGAACAACAAAAAGTTCGTCTTTTTCACCGATCATATGAGAGATGAAGTCGTTCGCCGGATGGAACTCCAGAACAGCATCATCAAAGCCTTGGAAGAACAATCCATCAAAGAAATCGACAAGCAGTTCTTCCTCCAAATGCAGCCCATCATGACGATCAACGGCTTTGAGTCGGGACAGCCCCTTATCGAACAAATGGACGCCGAGGCTTTGATTCGGTGGCATCATCCCGACAAAGGCATTATCACACCCGACACCTTCATACCCATCGCCGAAGAAACCGGCCTGATTATCATCATCGGTAAATGGGTGCTCTACATGGCCACGGCGATTATCGAATCATGGTCCAAGAAGGATAGTGTTTATTCTCATCTGGCCATAAATGTTTCACCCCGGCAATTCAATAACGACGATCTCATCGACTCCATTCAGCGTATCATCAGCTTCAAATCCATCAACCCTGAGATGCTCCAGGTGGAAATTACCGAGAACAGCTTTCTGGATGATCCAGAAGAGGCGGTGAGAAAAATCACGAAACTGAAGGATCTGGGCATCCGTATCGCCATTGACGATTTCGGTACCGGTTTTTCGTCGGTCAATTACCTGCGAAAATTGCCGGTCGATGTGGTAAAGATCGATCGGAGTTTCATCACGGACATCATCGAAAATCAACAAGACCGGTCCATCGTCAAAGCCATGATCGCCATGACAAGCGAATTGGGTATGGAGAATGTTGTGGAAGGTGTGGAAACCCAAGAGCAGTTGGAACTTCTCATAAAATTCGGTATTAGGCGCTTCCAGGGATTCTACTTTTCGAAACCGTTGAACCCTGCCGATTATTTATCTCTCTATAGAGAGACTTTTTCCGGCAGAGAATAGATAGTGTAACACCTGGGGTAATCCCATCCGGTCTCTTCTAATCTTTTCTGACTGTCACCCTGCAGGAAACTGAGCCGTCTTCATCTTCCAGAAAGCGGGCGTCTGCCTCGGCACGCTTGCGATACCGGGCATACACCCAATTCCCGACAGCATCATTCAGTTCCTTCTCGTCAAGTTCGATTTCTTCCAAGGCGTATGCCGAATATTGATCCGGTTTGACCGGTTTGACGGCCAGCCAAAGAATAAAAGGCAAAGCCGCCGCAGCCACAACGCCGCCGGATATCAGGGCGGCGGCTAAAAGCGAGGGGCCTTCTTCGCCCCCGGCTCGGGGAATAAACAAAGCCGTCACGACAGACACGGCAAAGAGGCCCGATACGATAATGAGGGACACAAGGATTCTATTCCAATTCACTTTCACGCTACCATCATATATCCTCCGGGACGACAGGAGAACTCATGGAGTCCATTGTTCGGGCCACTAGAGCCCTAATTCGGCTGGATGCCCTGGCGTCCAACCTCAAAATCATCAGAGAAACCATCCCGCCGGGAACTTTGATCTGTGCCGCGGTGAAAGCCAATGCTTATGGTCACGGGGCGGTGCCGGTGTCCCTGACACTTCGGTCGGCCGGTACCGAAGTTCTGGGCGTCGCCACGCCCTTCGAAGGCCGGGAACTCAGGAATTCCGGCGATTCTGGACGCATCATTCTTTTCAGTCCCACAGTCCCGGAAGAAATTCCCGTCACTATAGAAATGGGATTGGAGCCTATGGTGACGGGAATGGAGTATTTGAATGACCTCCTGACGGCCCTGGCCGCCCATTCCTCCCCTCGGCGCCTTTCCGTCCATTTGAAAGTTGATACGGGTATGGGCCGAGTCGGCTGCACACCCGACCAGGCGCCGATTCTGGCCCGGCTTATCCACGAATCTCAAAGCCTTGAACTGGCGGGCCTTGCCACTCATTTTCCGGTGGCGGACTCACCGGATCCCGCCGATATCGAGTTCACCCGGAGCCAGGTCGCTGTACTTGATACGCTGGCGAAAAAAATTCGGGCAGAGGGCATTGAGCCGGGCCTCATCCATGCCGCCAATTCGGGTGCCATCGCCATCAGCCCGGAAACATCCCGGGGAATGGTCCGTCCGGGCATCGCCCTCTACGGTTACGGTGCCGAGGTGCCTCAACGTCGATGGACACCGGTTATGGAGCTGCGCAGCAGGATCACCGCAGTCAAAAAAGTGCCCGCCGGAGATACGGTTTCCTACGGACGCACATGGACAGCAAAAGAAGAGACTCACATCGCCACGATTCCCATCGGGTACGCCGACGGCTATCCCCGACTTCTCTCAAATCGGAGCCGGGTCTTGATTGACGGGCAAACCTATCCGGTGGTCGGGAGGGTCTGCATGGATCAGACGATGGTGAACCTGGGTCCGCAGACGGATGTCCGTCCCTATGACG
>JARGFR010000272.1 GCA_029210985.1 Spirochaetaceae bacterium
GTGGAAGAACGGCCGGCGGGGCTCAAAGGTGAGGAAATCCCGCTTTTCGCCCGGATTGTCTCCGTTGCGGATGTTTATGATGCCCTGTGCTCCAAACGTGTATATAAGGAAGCGTGGGAAGAAGAAGATGTGATGAAGGCCATCAAAGACGATGCAGGCCGAAAATTCGATCCGGAACTGGTGGATATTTTCTTCTCCATTCTCCCCACTCTCAGGAATATCAGGGAAAAATACCCAGATACGGATTAGGCTTTTTCGGCAACAAAATGCCGTACATGACAAGGGTGAAGAAGAAAGCTTGCGTCCGAGGTCATGTTTGGTTATCATATATTTCAGGTGTTCGTTACGCCTATTTGTCCTCGTTAACTCGTTACAGCATCCCAAGAGGGTGAATCTATCGGGAACGTGTCCCACAGGCCTGCGGTTTTTATTAGACATCCGTGAGACCTGCAGGGGTTCGTGTCCGCTGATTTTATGGCAATTGCGACTGCTATACGAGAGATTCGATTAAACGTTTCTCTTTGTAGAGTCGTCTATTTTTAAAAACATAAATATACGGAGGAACGTATGAAAAAAATGTTCTCAGTTCTGTTGGTTATCGTCCTGGTCGCCGGTTTCGGCTTCGCCAACGGCGGTTCTGAGGCATCCGGCGGCCGACAGTATGTCACCATCGGTACCGGCGGAGTCACAGGCGTCTATTATCCCACCGGCGGTGCCATCTCCAAGATGGTGAATCAGAAAAGCGACGAGTACAACTTAAGGGTGACCGTTGAGTCCACCGGCGGCTCGGTCTACAACGTCAATGCCATCATGTCCGGCGATCTGGAGTTCGGCATTGTCCAGTCCGACCGTCAGTTCCAGGCCTACAACGGAACCGCCGACTGGGACGGCGACCCCCAGAAGAAACTTCGCGCGGTATTCTCCATCCATCCTGAGGGCGTCAATCTGCTGGCCAGCGATGAATCTGGTATTTACACCCTTGAGGACCTGCGGGGCAAGGTCGTCAATTTGGGCAACCCCGGTTCAGGCCATCGCGGTAACGCCACCCAGCTTCTGGAAGCCGCCGGAATCGATCCCGATTCGGATATTCAGGCTGAAGGCCTCAAAGCCGCCGAGGCCGCCGGTATGCTTCAGGACGGGCGGATCGACGCATATTTCTACACCGTCGGTCATCCCAACGGCTCCTTCAAGGAAGCCACTTCCGGTACCAAAAAAGTTCACTTCGTGCCCTTAGAAGGCCCTGTGGTGGATCAGCTGGTAGCGGAGTACCCCTATTACGCCAAGTCCGTCATTCCCGTCACTTCTCAGTATCCCGGCGCCACCAACGACGGTGACGTCCCCTCTTTCGGGGTCAAGGCCACGTTCTGTACTTCCGCCGATGTACCCGACGACGTGGTGTACGCCATCGTCAAGGAAGTGTTTGACAATTTTGACGAGTTCAAGAGTCTGCATCCGGCCTACGCCATCCTCACACCCGAGGACATGCTGACCGGTCTCTCGGCTCCTCTCCATCCCGGTGCCGAGAAGTATTTCAAGGAAGTCGGCCTGATTAAATAATCGGACCGACAGGTTCGTCCGGCGCGGTTTGAATCTCACGCGCCGTGTCATTCAACACAAATCAGAGGGACGGAATGATATTCCGTCCCTCTTTGTTACGGAAGGTTCTATGATCGAAGATCTCAAACACGAGAATGACGACGCCGATATCGCTGAAGCACAGCGGATTGCCGAAGAAGCCGAGGGAGGTTCCCGGCATGTCGAGCGGGGAGTGGGAAAATGGCTCGTGCCCGGACTGGCCGCGGCATGGTCCATATTCCAACTTCTTCTACCCGGCGCTATTTTGCTGGACAGCACAATTGTCCGCTCGATCCATCTGACGTTTGCCATTGTTTTGGTGTTTCTGACCCACCCGATGATCAAAAAACCCAGAGGAGGCAGACTCGGAGCCTATCTGGGAGCGAAGGACCGCATCACGCTGCTGGACACCGCATCAGCCATTGTTGCCGGTGCCGCCGCGTTCTATATCGCCTTCGAGCTCATCATGATGCAGGTGTATCCCGATTATACCGGTATCGAAACTCGCCAGGGCCGCCCCATACTTCGGGACATCATATTCGGCATCATTCTGACAATTTTCCTTTTGGAAGCCGCCCGGCGATCTCTCGGACCGGCTTTGGCCGCCGTGGCCATTGTGATGATTCTCTACAGCTTCATGGCATCCAGGATGCCGCTGGCCTTAAGTTTCAAGAGTGTTTCACTGACTAAGTACATCAGTAAGATGACGATGTCCACCGAGGGTATTTATGGAGTACCGCTCTATGTCTCGGCGAATATCGTCTTCCTTTTTGTGCTCTTCGGCGCGTTGTTGGACAAAGCCGGCGCCGGACGATATTTTGTCGACCTGGCGTTCAGCATCATGGGACGTTTTCGCGGAGGGCCGGCCAAGGCGGCGGTTCTGGCCAGCGGGCTTACCGGCATGGTCTCGGGGTCGAGTATCGCCAATACGGTGACAACCGGAACCTTCACCATTCCGCTGATGAAGAAGGTGGGATATCCCGATTACAAAGCCGGCGCCGTCGAGGTGGCCGTCTCCACCAACGGGCAGCTGATGCCGCCCATCATGGGTGCGGCGGCGTTTATCATCGCCGAAACCGTGAATGTCCCGTACATAGAAGTCATCAGAGCGGCGTTCATTCCGGCCATCATCAGCTATATCGCATTGCTCTACATCGTGCACCTCGAAGCCTGCAAACTCGGCATCAGGGGTTTGGAAAAGGAAGAACTTCCAAAATTCCTACCGACTCTCCTGGGAGGCCTCCATTTCCTGATTCCTCTGGTGTTCCTTATCGTTCAGCTTGTGGTGTTCAGATCCTCGCCCAATAAAGCGGCGTTTTATGCCATCGTGTCCCTGGCCGTTCTCATTCCGTTGGAAAACCTGTGGAAAGCACGCAAAGGAGAAGGCGGTATCCGGGCCGGCTGGACTGGTGCTTTAAGGAAAGCCGGAAAGCAGATCTGGGGTGCGCTGGTGGCCGGGGGAAAGAACATGATGGGCATCGGTGTCGCGGTTGCCGCAGCCGGCATCATTGTGGGCGTGGTGACATTCGGCCTCGGCGGCATCATCACCGAGGCGATCGACCATCTCGCCGGAGGCCGGTTCTTCCTTATCCTGATTTTCACGGCCATCGCCAGTCTGCTGTTGGGAATGGGTCTGCCGACGACGGCCACTTACATCGTCATGGCGGCTCTCACCGCTCCGGTTATCGTTGCACTGGGCGCAGCGAACAACGTGGTTTTCCCGCTTATCGCGGCGCATCTGTTCGTGTTCTTCTTCGGCATTCTTGCCGACGATACGCCTCCGGTGGGGCTGGCCGCCTACGCGGCGGCGGCCATCGCAAAATCCAATCCGATTAAAACCGGCGTCCAAGGCTTCGGATACGACATCAGAACGGCCATCCTGCCCTTCATCTTCATGTTCAATACCGATTTGCTCCTTTATCAAGTCAAGAGTCCCCTCTATGCCATTTGGGTGTTCCTCACGGCAATGCTGGCCATGTTCGCCTTCGCCGCTCTCACACAAGGGTTCATGCGCATGGCCCTTAAATGGTGGGAGTTCATCGTCCTGGCGGCAGTGAGCTTCGGACTCTTGATGCCCGGTGCCATCGCAGAGAGAACTGTGAACCCGTTCTTTGTCGGATCACAATTCGCAGAGGGAAGAGGCTCGACGGTTCTTGTCGGTGTCGTCGTTCTTTTCATCTACGCACTGCTTTACGGACAGCAGATACTCCGGGGCCGTCGAAAAAAAGCGATCACTGTCTAGTCCGGCCGGCTGCCGCAGCATCCCGCCGGGACTTCCCGGGGGGAGAGAGCAGCGAACCGGCGCGAGCCGCCGCCCCGGCGTCCCCC
>JARGFR010000273.1 GCA_029210985.1 Spirochaetaceae bacterium
GTCCTTCTTCTCAGCTGAGGCATTGTTCAATCTTTTCAAATCCATCGCCAAAGTCGCCATCATTGCAATTCTGGCGTATGTGAATATTCGCTCCGAGATACCGCGGTTATCCAATGCGGTGAAACTGACGCCGTTCAGGGCCATGTCGATGGTCTCGGGTATCGCCGTTCGACTCATGCTGGAAACCGCCGTTCTGATGCTGGCTTTTGCCATACCGGATTATTTCTTCCAGCGCCGGCAGCACAGAGAGTCCTTGAAAATGTCAAAACATGAAATCAAGGAAGAATTCAAGGAAACCGAAGGAGATCCTCTCATCAAGAGTCGACTTCGTCAGCGCATGCAAGAGGTCCTGTCCTCTTCCATGGCCCGACAGGTTCCCGAAGCCGACGTGGTGATTACCAATCCTACGCATTTCGCCATTGCGCTGAAGTGGGACAATCAGACAATGCACGCTCCCACGGTGACGGCGAAAGGGCAGGATAACCTGGCGATGAGAATCAAAGAAATTGCCCGGGGGGCCGATGTTCCCATGGTGGAAAATCGGCCGCTGGCAAGGGCACTATACGACAACGTGGAACTCGGGGACGAAGTACCCGAAGAGTATTGGGACATCGTCTCCGTCGTGTTGGCCGAGGTCTATCGGCTGAACGGCAGGGCGATGTAGGAGGCTTTATGGCTGACGCAACTGTAACCACATTCCGGGGTGTGTTCGGAAGACAAGGTGGGGATGTCGCCATCGCTCTGGGCGTCGTGATGGTCGTGATGATGTTGATCATCCCTCTTCCGACGTTCCTTCTTGATCTCCTGATGGCGATGAATCTCATGCTGTCTCTTCTGGTGATTCTCCTTGTTCTTTACAACAGGGATCCGCTGGAGTTCTCGCTTTTTCCGACGGTTCTGCTCATTTCCACGGTCTTCGGACTTGCGCTCAACGTCTCTTCCACACGGCTGATCCTGGGCAAGGGAGCCGAGTTTGACGGTAAAATCGTCCGGGCTTTCGCCACTTTTGTTGTGGGATCCGAAGGCAGTCAGGGATTGGTGATCGGGCTCATCATTTTCATTATCCTGGTGGCCGTTCAATTTATGGTGATCACCAAAGGGGCCACGCGGGTTTCCGAAGTGGCCGCACGTTTTGCGCTGGACGGATTGCCGGCCAAGCAGATGGCAATCGATTCGGAATACAGCTCGGGAGCCATCACCGAAGAGGAAGCCAGGAATCGCAAGAAGCATCTGGATGATTCGGTGAATTTTTACGGATCCATGGACGGTTCCACTAAATTCATCAGCGGAACCGTCAAAGTGAGCATCGTCATCACCATGGTGAACGTCATCGGGGGATTGATCGTCGGCACGACGATACATGGTGAGCCGCTGCAGCAGGCCCTCCAAACCTATGTATCCCTCACCATCGGGGACGGACTGGTCGCTCAGGTGCCGACGCTGCTTGTCTCGGTCGCCACCGGCCTGATCGTGACGAGGTCCATCAGCAACGGCAGTTTCGGCGAAGATGTTCACAGTCAGTTCACCAGACAGTCCAGAATCTACTTTGTCGCGTCGGCGTTCATGATCATATTGGGATTTCTTCCTGGATTCCCCTGGTATTTGATGCTTCCCCTCGGTGTCATCACCGGTCTGCTTGCCATCAGACTTAATCGACGGACTGCCGCGGATATCGCCTCGACTCATGCCGACGAAAAGGCGGAACAAACCGAACCCCAGGAAATCTCACCGGTTGTACCTCTTGATCCCATCTCTTTGGAGCTGGGCTTCGGTTTGATACCCCTTGTGGATAAGGATCAGGGCGCCGAGCTGCTGGAACGCGTCACACGGATCAGAAAAGAAGCCGCACTCGATCTGGGCCTCGTTGTTCCGCGAATCCGGATTATGGACAATATGAGGCTGGAACCCGCTGAGTATGCATTCAAGCTCAGAGGTACCGAGGTGGGTCGGGGAACGATACGAATGGGGCATTTCATGGCCATCAATCCCGGTGGAGAAAGGGAGAAGCTGGATGGCGAACCGACTGTGGATCCGGCGTTCGGATTACCGGCAACCTGGATATCGGAACCCGTCAGGGAGAAGGCCGAGCGAGCCGGTTATACCGTCGTGGACGGACCGTCCATCATCGCCACTCATCTGACTGAAATTCTCAAACACCATGCCGGAGAAATCCTGGGCCGCCAGGAAATCCGCTCCATGCTGGATACGCTGAAATCTGATTATTCCGCCGTGGTCGACGAGGTCACCAAAGCGTTCTCACTCGGTGAGATTCAGAAGATACTTCAGGGTCTCCTCAAAGAACAGGTGAGTATTCGTAATCTGGTCGCCATACTGGAAACCCTTGGAGATTTTTCCTCGGTCTCCAAGGACACCGGATATCTGATTGAAAAAACACGGCAGTCCCTTGGACGGCAAATTTGTCTCCAATACGCCGATGATGAGAAACGACTTCAGGTGCTCACCATCGATCCGGCTGTCGAAAAGACCATCATCGATTCTCGAACGGAAACAGCTACAGGTGATATCGCGGCGCTGGAACCGCAGTTCCATAGACGCTGGATTAATGCCGTGGCCAATGGTGTGAAAGCCGCACGGGACACCGGGGCATGGCCCGTGATATTGTGCAGCGAGGCCGCCAGACCGCTGGTGCGGTCAACGACAATGAGGGAAATGCCGGACCTCGTGGTGATGTCCGTGCCTGAGATCGTTGAGGGAATTCAGATTGATTCGGTGGGTGAAATCCGACTGGGAGAAGCATAATGCCGAGATATTTCAGCGAGAGAGGAAGAAACCATGAAGAGGTTCTCGATCGCATTCGCAAGAAATACGGGGATCGAGCCCGTATCCTGATGCAGAAGAATGTTCCCGGCCCGGGTATCAGGGGCTTAATGGGCAAGCAGCAGGTGGAGTATACCGGGTATATCACCGGTATCGAGGAAGCCAAGGTGGTTCAGAATAATCGCGACCAGGAAAATCGTGCCGCCATTCTTGCATCCGTCGGTCGTGAACCTGTGGTGAGAACCGAGGTCGTTCAGCCATCAGCGACAGGGATCGCTAGAAGCCCCGGGAAAGACAATTTTGATGAAGTACTCAAAGAAATCCGCGACCTTAAAGGGCGGCTTTCCGTCAGCGCATCGACTCCGCCTCCGGAACCGTTCCCCCATCTGACGGAGTTGGCTGAGATTCTCCACGAGAATGATTTTGAAGGAGAATACACCAAAGAGCTGCTGAATACGCTCCGTGGGGAATTCACCGCCGCCGATCTGGAAGATCGGGAAAAGGTTCATCGAAGGGCCGCACGCTACATAGCAGAGAGTCTGGAGTATTTCCGGGGTGATATCACCGGCGGTTCGAGAATATTCATTCTCGTCGGTCCTACGGGGGTGGGTAAGACGACGACCATCGCGAAACTTGCCGCAGTACACGGCCTTTCGAGCAAAGGGGCCGACGTCAGGATCTTTACCGTGGACAGCTTCAGAATCGGTGCAAGAGCCCAGGTGGAAACCTATGGTGAAATCATGGGGATTCCGGTTAAAGCCGTTGATGACTACGATGAACTGAAAACTGAACTGGCATTGGCATCGGATGCCGATCTCATCTTGGTGGACACCATCGGAAAAAGCCCAAGAGATGCTGCGAAGATAGACGAAATGCGCACTCTGCTGTCGGCTTGCGGTGACGGAGCGGAAGTTCATCTTGCGCTGAGTTCCACCACAAAATCTGCCGATTTGAAGGATATCATGACCCAGTTTGCATCATTCTCATATCAATCCGTTGTCCTCACCAAGTTGGATGAAACTTCAAGGATCGGCAATCTGGTGAGTGCCGTCGCTTCTCGAGGGATACCATTGAGTTATCTGACCGATGGGCAGACCGTTCCCCTTGATATCGCCGTTGCGTC
>JARGFR010000274.1 GCA_029210985.1 Spirochaetaceae bacterium
TGAGGTTTTTAAAAAGATCTACAGCCTTTCAGGCCATGCTTCTACGCCACAAGAGGCGAACCAGAACGCATTGGAAACGCTGGTCGAGGGCATCTTAAACAAGTCGGATCTTACTACCTACCTCGCATCGATGAAGCGTTCCGGCGCTGGGGACTACGGAATCTACTACGATCGGCTGGCTGGGTTGATGGCGGCAGATCTGCGGGTTCGGGTTGATACCGATCCACCGATGCCATATAGAGTGGCTTTCTCCGGATTTACCGACGACTACTCAGATTCTTATTCGGGCAGCTTCCTTTCGAGCCTAATCAACAACTGGTCTCCCGAGCAGTGGACGTTCTACTCCAGAGACCAAATGGACCGAATCATGGAAGAGCAGAATCTAAACCTCTCGGGTCTCTTCGATTCGGCGTCAATGGTAAACATAGGCCATCTTTCTGGGGTTGATTTTCTTATTGTCGGACGTTTCAACATGAGTGGCGAAGATGTTATTTTAGAAGCCCAGGTATTGAGCGTCTCCACTGGGGAAATCCTCTCTTCACGGAACGTCGTGTTTCCCAAGTAGAGCGGTATTAGACATGGAGAATCTCATCATGCTGAATAGTTGCGAAATTCTTTTTGAAGCCAATCATTGTGAGTTTTCATATCATTTTGTTCAAACCTTATCAGTAACTTAACCTGAGAGGAAAATATGAATGCAGACAAAATTCTCAGGAGGGCCCGTGGGCTTCCCCTGGAGGTGAATGTCGGGCCGACGGCGGAACGGCTGGAGCATATGAACTGGAGACCTGAGTTTCTCGAAGATGTCGAGGATTTCCTTCATATCACCCGGGATCGTCTTGTAGCCGGAGTCGAAAATCTTCTGGACATGGATAATGAGGAATCCGAGAAGAGATTCGGCACCCTCACCATCGATTCGGATCGCGCCGCTTTAACACAGGCGTCTCTGCTGCTGAACGCCGCGGAACTCCTCTGGCGGCTCAGACTGGATGAACCGGAAGCCTGGGATCAGATAAACGAACTGTACGAAGACGACTGACCGCCTTTATACTCCTGATTCATGACAGCAGTAGATCGACTTTCTGAACTCATCAAGATGCCGACGGTCTCAGCCTATGAACCCAAAGACGAGGATGATGAGGTCTTTGCGGCATTTCCGGACCGCTTGGCCGCCCTTTACCCGGCCGCCCATGGAGCGATGGAGCGCCGTCTTGTCGGCGACCGAGGGGTTGTGTATACGTGGCGGGGAACCGACTCCCATCTGGAGCCGATCCTGGGACTGGCGCACTACGACGTGGTTCCGCCCGGAGAGGAAGAGGCGTGGGACCGACCGCCTTTTTCAGGCGAGATAGCCGACGGACGTATCCACGGTCGGGGCAGTCTGGACGACAAAGGCATGCTGGCCGGGTGGATGGAAGCCGTCGAACGGCTGGCTGCTCGCGATTTCCGTCCCGAGAGGACATTGGTGCTGGCCTTCGGAGGCGATGAGGAGACCTCGGGGTTCCGCGGCGCCGGATCCATCGCGTCTCTTTTTCGAGAAGAAGGCCGTCGTTTTGCCTTCGTACTCGATGAAGGCGGAGCCGTGGCGACCGAACAGCTCTCGGCGTTCACCGACAAGCCTGTGGCCCTCATCGGATGCGCGGAAAAGGGCTATCTCACCCTCACTCTGAACGCTTCGGGAATGAGCGGGCACGCCTCGGCGCCGCCGAAAAGGAGCGCGGTGGGTCGGCTGAGTGCCGCTCTGGCGGCTTTGGAAGCCAATCCCGCGCCGTCCAGACTCGTTGATGTTCCCATCGGTATGCTGCGGGCTCTGGGACATGCGGTGGGGGGATTGAAAGGCTTCATCTTAACCCACCCCCGGCTCTTCCGCCGCGTCTTGCTGAAGAACTTCGCCGGTACTCCTTCTACGGCGAGCATGATACGGACAACCCTGGCTCCCACCGTCATCCGGGGCGGTGAGAGGGACAATGTGATGCCGGATAAAGCGGTCGCCCGTATCAATCTGCGTATCCTTCCCGGAGAAACTGTCGAATCGGTGACAGGCAGAGTCAGATCCATTGTTGCCTCGGCGGTTGACGGCGGAGTGACGGTGGAACATGTCGAAGGTTCGGTATTTGAGCCGGTGCCGGCCGGTCTGTCGACTGGAGTCTATTGGGACAGACTCAAAAACCTCGCCGAATCCATTTGGCCGGATGTGGTGGTGGCGCCGTATCTGATGACCGGTACCACCGATTCACGCTGGTATCGGGATCTCAGTGATTCAATATTTCGATTCATTCCCATGGAAGTGGGAACCGAAGAGATGAAATGTGTGCATGCACCAAACGAGTCGGTATCCGTGAAAGCTTGGGAATCCGCAGTGGAGTTCCTGGAACGCCTCATCGGCACCGGAGGATCTGAATCATGAGTGAACTCAAGAAGAGCAGCGTAAAGATCGGTGCTCGTGCCTTCGTTTTAGCTGGAAGTATTCTGATGATCCTCATCATCGTCTCCGGCATCCTCACCCGGACTCTGCCCGCCGGTGAGTATGAAAGAATTGAACGGGACGGCCGTACATCGGTTATTCAGGGTTCGTTTGAGTATCTGAGCGAAGAAGAGGCGGCGAGTGTTCGCGACAGTCAGCCGATTTGGCGCTGGTTCACCGCCCCCATAGAAGTGTTCTGGGGCGAGAATGCTTTGTCGGTTGCCGTGATCGGGGCCTTCCTGTTCTTCGTCGGCGGCTCATTCACCATCGTTGAGAGCGTCGGCTTGATGGAGTCCATTCTCGTCAGGGCGGTGGACCGATTCTGGAATCGGAAATACCTGCTTATGGCACTGGTGATCGGGGTGATTATGGTGCTCTCCTCGTTCGTGGGGCTCTATGAAGGACTGCTTCCCGTTGTCATCTTCATCGTGCCCTTGGCCATCACCCTGGGGTGGGATTCCCTCACCGGATTGGGGATGAGTCTTCTCGCCATGGGATTCGGCTTTGCCGCCGCGGTCACCAATCCATTCACCGTTCAAGTTCCCCAGAAGCTGGCGGAGCTTCCGGTGAATTCCGGCGCCTGGCTCCGTCTGCCCTTTCTGGTTTTGGCATACATCGTTGCATTCGGTGTGACGGCGCTGTATGCCAAAAGAGTCGAGAAGGATCGGACGAAGTCCCTCTGTTACAAGGCCGACGCCGATTTGAGAAGTCAATACGAGAAAGATAAGGTTCTTGCCGGGCGGGAGGCTGCCATGGCACCCAGTATGGGCCGTGCCATCACTTGGTTCGGAACGGCGATGGGATTCGGGGTTGTCCTGATGCTGGGAGCATCAACACTGACGGCCACCGGCATATGGCCGGGGGCATCGGATCTCTCTTTCCCCCTTCTCGCTCTGGTATTTCTGGCGGCGGGTTTGGGCGCCGGAATATTTGCCGGACTCAAGGGCCGTAAACTGGCAAAGGTGTTTTTCGGAGGGATGCTGAATATTCTGCCCGGTCTGTTCCTGATCGTCATGGCGATGGCGGTTCCCCATATCATGACCCGGGGCAAAGTGATGGACACCATTCTCTTCCGTGCCGGTGAGATGATCCGGGGGTCAGGCACCTATCCGGCGGTAGTCCTTATTTATCTTGTGACTCTGTTCATGAACTTTTTTGTCTCCAGCGCGTCCGCAAAAGCCTTCCTGATGATGCCCATCCTCATCCCATTGGCGGAGATGGTGGGGGTGACCAGGCAGACGACGGTTTTCGCCTTCAGTCTGGGGGACGGATTCAGCAACATCCTCTATCCCACCAATGCGCTGCTCCTCATCGGTTTGAGCTTCACTAAGGTGGGCTGGGGAACCTGGGTGCGCTGGAGTATCAAAGCCCAGGCCGTTATGGCTGTTCTGGCACTGCTTTTCCTTGGCATCG
>JARGFR010000275.1 GCA_029210985.1 Spirochaetaceae bacterium
AGCCCGACAGGGACGCTGCGCTCGACTATTCAAGATGGACAGGTGGAATCCGTCTATCCCCAGTCCTATTGGCCCGGAGACGGGACGGGAGACCATCTGGAGTTCGCCCTCAAATATGATGGCGTCAACCTTGGACTGCTGTCGGCCCTTTTCGAGGTGGTCCCGGCAGGCGAGATATCGGACTGGATCAGCTCGAAGCCGACCGGAAAATATGCCCGCAGGGTCTGGTTCCTGTATGAATTCCTGACCGGACAGAGGAACTCCCGCTGCCGGATCTGACCAAGGGGAATTATATTGAGTTGCTGGAATCAGACAGTTACTACACCGCAGTGCCCGGTCGACGGGTGCAGCGTCAGAGAGTCATCGACAATCTGCTTGGCGGGAAAGAGTTCTGTCCTATCATCCGACGCACTGAAAAACTCGCCGCCATGGAGGGGATCGATCTGAGGAAACGGTGCGAAGAGGTGGTGACATCCTATCCACCGGAGCTTCTCAGACGGGCACTAAGCTACCTGTATCACAAAGAGACCAAGTCCTCATTCGAAATCGAACACATAAAGCCGAGCGCTTCCCGGACTGAAAAATTCATCGGTTTGCTGGAGATGGCCGAACACAAGGATTTTTGCGAGAAGCCTCTCCTGATCGACGTGCAGAACCGCATCACCGATCCCCGCTTCCGGTATACGGATTACCGGGCCAACCAGAACTACGTCGGTCAAACCGTTTCCTACCAGAAAAAGCTCGTTCATTATGTCTGCCCGAAGCACGACGATCTCCCGGAACTGATGGAGGGACTGCTCATCGCCCACCAGGTGATGAAGGAAGGCGCAGTCCCCGCCATTATCCATGCCGCCGCCATTTCCTACGGCTTTGTCTTCATGCATCCCTTCGAAGGCGGCAACGGCCGTATTCACCGTTTTCTCATTCACAACATCCTGTTCCTGCGCGGCGCGATATCGATAGGTCTCATGTTTCCGGTCTCCGCTGCCATGCTGAAAAATCCGGCGCTTTACGATCACTCCCTGGAGGCGTTCTCAAACCCGCTGATTCGGCTGGTTGAATACGACTTGGACCATCTCGGCCAGATGACCGTGCCGTGTGAGACCGGGCGTTTGTACAGATATATCGACATGACTACACAGGCAGAGGCATTGTACGATTTCGTCAAGCTCACTATCGAGCACGAACTGGTGAAAGAACTCGATTTTCCGGCGAATTACGACAAGACCAAGCAGGCCATTCAGGAAATCGTGGACATGCCTGACCGCCTCATTAATCTTTTTATCCAGCTCTGCCTGCAAAACAACGGTCGCCTTCCGGCGAGAAAGAGGGAATCGCATTTCGGTTTTCTGACCGATGGCGAGTTGGTCGATATGGAAAATGCCGTCCGGGAAGGATACGCGAGGGACTGAGCTTCAAAGCAATGGTGCCTCCCGGATGGTATCCAGATCATTCACCAGCCGCGGTGCGCCATGCGTTGAACAGGTTTCGCCGGCACTCAGCAATCGGAAATGTTCCCCCGGCAAATTGGACGGATAGATTTACTTCAGAAAGGAGGGCGGCTTAAAGCAGGAGCGTCCGCTCTTGTCAGTAGAGGTCAGTGGCGGCTTCCGCGTGCATCCTGCACGCTTATCCTCCCTATCGGTCGGCGCCGCCTGCGGTTCGCCTCCCACCTCTTATAAAAACAAAAGGCCCGACACCCTTATCGGGATATCGGGCCTTTTCTGGAGGTGGGGGGAATCGAACCCCCGTCCGGTAGGGCGCAAACCGCACATCTACAGGTTTAGTCAACCGATAATTTTTCGTGTCCGGGTTAGGCGGTCGACAACCGTCCGGGCCTTATCCTGGAAA
Source organism: Spirochaetaceae bacterium (assembly GCA_029210985.1). Lineage (GTDB taxonomy): Bacteria > Spirochaetota > Spirochaetia > DSM-2461 > DSM-2461 > UBA2779. The sequence goes on from JARGFR010000275.1 coordinate 1,852, forward strand.
AATGTCCCTACGCGACTCCAGACCGACGCGACGGTAAGTCCCGGTTTGTGTCGGAGCATCCATCCCTCGGAACAGCGTGATGGAGATCCGTGGTTGCTATTTAAGCAGCCAGGGCGAGGGCGCCGTCGAATTCGACAACGATCTCATCTTCGTTTTTGGCACTTAAAGTTGTGCGCTAGTTTTAGGAGTTGGCGCTCCACCTGCAGTACGAACTACGAATCCTCCCGTCGAAACCAGGGCACCCCCCTGGGCAGACCTCGGTTGAATGCGGGGTTCCCCGCATTTGGAATCCAAAATTACTTCAAGTTATGGCATGAGTCAAGCTGAAGGGCATGTCCTCAGCGGGTTTTGTATTCTCTGTCCATGTCCCGCTGAATATCGCGCTGTTTGATGGAATCTCTCTTGTCATGAAGTTTTTTACCGCGACAGAGACCGACTTCCACCTTGACTCGGCCTTTTACCAGATAGAACTTCAGGGGAATGAGTGTGACGCCTTTTTCATTCACCCGACGTTCCAGTTTGAGGATTTCCTTTTTATGGGCAAGGAGACGTCGAGGTCTGTCGCTTTCGTGATTGAAGACCCCGCCATGGCTGTAGGGAGTGATATGAAAATTGCGCAGCCAGAGTTCTTGGTCGCGGACCTCGACGAACGCATCGGTAAAATTGAAATGCGCCGACTTGATGGATTTGACTTCGGTACCGTGCAGGGCGATGCCGCATTCCAATGAGTCTTCGATGGTGTAGAGGTGCCGGGCTTTACGGTTGTCGCCGAGTATCCCCGGAGTCCCTTTGCCCTTTTTCTTTTTCGCGGCCATGACGGATGGATCTTGTCACGCCGGGGCGATCGAGGTCAACTCCGTTAATCCTGTACCGCCGCAAGCCGAAATCCGACGACCGGACTGGTATGGGAGGCTTCTAAACCGCCTCGGATTGAGACAGGGTAGGGGAGCGAACTGTCGATATAAGATCCCCCGCGAACAGCTTTCTCACTCGGGTAATATCCCGGTCCGGATCGGTAGCCAGGTATACCGTTTGCATCACGGAATCTGTTTTCGTTGTAGCGGAAGGGATTGAAACACCACTCCCGGACGCTCCCGGCCATTCCTCGGAGGCCCAGGACACCCTGATCGGCTTGATCGGCCTCTTTGACACCGGCGGGGAGTTCCTCAGTATTTTTGACTATGCCGTTGTAACGGGCGGAGATTTCCCACTCGTCTTCGGTGGGCAGACGTGCGATTAACCCCTCATCGTTCAGGAAACGGACGGTGAACCATTTGCCGTAAGCTTCGGCGGCAAACCACGAAATCCATGTCACCGGCTCATCGCCGGTGCCGGGCTGGGGGCCTGAGAGCCCCCAGGAAGACAAGTACGTTTCATCCGCCAGGCCTTGGGAGGTCAATTGACCTCTGTTCTCCACAGACCATTCGGGATTCTCGGAAACAAAACGGGCAAATTCCGTGTTTGTGACTTCGTTTTCAGCGATGTAGAACGGAGCGATAGAGGCTGACGAGGGCATGGCGCCGGAACGAGGCATATATCCGTCGGTGACGACTTCGATGTCGCCGACCGGAGCCGTCATCCCGGGAAAACCCACCATGGACACGCCGCCGAGGGAACGCCGTGTGAGGCTTGACGGCGGTCGGCTGTAGAACCCGGGAATGTCTTCCCCGAGATCGTTCAAGATTTCTTCGGAAGATCTGACATAGCCGTCCAATTCCCAGGCGGCTAATGCTGTCGGGTCTATCAGATCCGCGATACCTCCGATGTATCCGGGATGATTATCCAACATAAGTGCCGCACTCTCGATGTAGTCGGCAATGGAAGAAAGACCGACAGGGCTGCCGCCTGAGGCACGCAGGTAATCGGCTCGAAGAATTTCGGCCAGATGGCGTTCGTCCAGGGCCAGAGGCAAGGCCGAGCCGACAATGTCGCGGTCACTTGGCAGATCTGCCGCAACGGACTCCCTTCCGGCACTGGT
>JARGFR010000276.1 GCA_029210985.1 Spirochaetaceae bacterium
AGGCGGACCCGAAATGCCGCGAGGGGACGAGACTCGGCGTATAGGAAGAGGTCGTCGCCGACCTGGACGAAGCTGTCGGCTTCGGCGATTCGACGCATGTAGAGATTTTCGAATTCCGAAGCGGGGCCGATGCGCCGGGTTGCGGCCATCGGGCCCACGACGAATGTCACATGGTCTAATTCAACAGTCCCCCGGAATCGATTTTCCCCGCCGTAGCCCAGGACGCCCATTCCCCCGACGGCATCCGGAAGAAGCATGAGGTGAACTTCCCGGTTCATGGGCCACATCACCGAACCTCCCCCGTCAAGTTCCCGGGGTATCCAATGGTTTTCCACAATATCGACATTGATTCCGGCGCGTTCCAAAATGATGCCTTGAGAATCGGGCCGGGCTTCGGGTACAAGGCGAATGGAGCGGACCTCGGATTTGCCGGTAGACGTCGTTGACTCAGAAGATTTTTCTCCGCCCTCTCCGGGTCCTGGGTAAACCAGAAAGGTGTCTTCCAGTGGGAGATTCGGCCGACCTTCTTCCATGATCAAAGTGATACGGTTTCCCTCGGCCGACCATTCTGCGCCGACGGCCGAATCGAGATTGATGAGCCGCAGGCGACCGTCCTGTGCCAGATGAAATCCCCGATAGCCCGGATATTCCTTTGGACGTTTATCCGGAGGATCCGGAAGAATCCAAGCCGTATCGGCCCATTCAATTCCCAACGGATCGGGTTCCGCCACCGGCGGTGCGATAGGCTCCGGCGCCGGGACCGGTGCCGGCTCAACGGGAGGCTCGGCTTCGGGAGTGGTGCAGGACGTCAAGGCAAATATCAGAATTGCCGGCGCCGCGAGCATGGCGGTCTTCAGGATTCTCATAACCCGATTATCGGCGTTTCGCACGGCGGATTCAGATTTGGACGGAAACGATTTCACCAAGGGTCGATACGGCCTTGAGCAGAGAGTCCGGGTCGGCATTGGTGAAATTGAGGCGCATGGCGGCCTCTCCTCGAGCCGGATCGGCATAGAAATACCGCCCGGGAACGAAGGCGACGTTTCGTTCCAGGGCCTGATGGTAGATCTCCAGAGTATCTGTTCCCGCCGGGCCCACGGCCCAGAGGAACATGCCGCCTTCGGGGCGGTTCCAATGCCAGTCCGCGGGAAATGAGCGGTCCAGAGCCATGAGCATGGCATCCAGGCGGGGAGCATAGTGGCCGACGATCTTGGGAATCTGCCGTTCAAGGTGGCCTTCCTCCAAATAAACCGCCGCCAGTGCCTGACCCAGCGTGTTGGAGTGAAGATCGGTTCCCTGTTTGGCCTTCACCAGCCAGTCCGCCAGAAGCCCCTTGGGGGGAACCGCCAGACCGAGCCGCAGACCCGGGGCGAAGACTTTAGAGAATGTGGTTCCGTATATGACGTTTTCCGGCGCCAGGCTCTTGATGGAAGGGAGCACCTCGCCGCGGTAGCGCAGGGCGGCGTAGGGATCGTCTTCCACAAGGAGCGCGCCGTGACGGGTAATGATGTCGGCAATCGCCCGGCGCCGTACCATGGACAGAGTCCTTCCGGTGGGATTCTGGAAGGTGGGAACCAGGTAGATAAACTTCGGCTTATCCTTGAGGAGCAGATGTTCCAGGGAGTCCGGGACGGCTCCTTCGGTGTCCGTTTCAATCTCGATATATCGGGGACCATAGGGGTTGAAGGCCTGGAGCGCGCCCAGGTAGGTGGGGGACTCTACGGCAACGGCATCCCCGGGTCCGATAAGGATCTTGCCCACGGCATCCAGGAGACCCTGAGAGCCGGAGGTGACCAGAATATGTTCGGTTTCCGCTTCCACGGCAAAGCGCCGGAGATAGGGAGCGGATGCTTCCCGCAGCGGGATGAACCCTTCTGTGAGGTCGTACTGGAAAGCGCCGGATCCCCAGCGTTCCAGTACCCGGGAGAAGAGATGTTCCAGAACATCCATGGGGAAGGTGTCCGGAGCGGGAATTCCCCCTGCCAGGGAAACTATGCCCGGGCGGCCCAGGAGTTTCAGGATTTCTCGGATGGCGCTTCCGCTCATGGTCTGGGTCCGAGCGGCAAGGAGGGGAGTGAAGTCACTTTCCATGATTCAGTCTAGCCGTATACCGCTCGTGGAGGAAGGGCCGAATTCCTGAGAACCGTCCTCCTCCGGGCCGTACCAGGTTGCGGCCGGGGCTGGAGAGCTCCGGATTCACTATCCCCGTTTCTTGGTGTACAGGAAACGTTTAATCTTCAGAGAAGGAGTCTTCTCGAAGGGTCTGTCCTGCTCCTCAAAAGACTGAACTTTGGAGTTTCGTCCCAGGTGTTTGTTGGCCTCTTTACGGATATTATCCAACAGATCGTTTTTCCACGCACCGATTTTTTCGCTACCGGCGAGTCCGACCCGTTTGACTTCCGCGGCAATTTTCTCAGCGTCCAGCAGGATGCGGGCCACCAGCTGGCCGTCCCTGATGTAGGCCAGGGACTCGGAGACGAAATTCTGCCCGTTGATGACCGATTCCACTTCATCAGGATAGATATTCTCTCCGTTGGAACCCAGCAGGACGTCTTTCAAACGTCCTTTGATATAGAGAATCTCCCCATCCAAGGTGCCCAGATCGCCGGTGCGGAACCAACCGTCTTCAGTGAAAACCTCGGAAGTGCGTTCTTCATCCTTCCAATACCCTTCCATGATACTGGGACCTTTTGCCTGGATCTCCCCGATTCCGTTTTCGTTTTCATCCGCGATGCGGATGGAGACTCCGGGAAGCACTTTGCCGGTGGAGCGGAATTCCATGTCCGCCGGATCGCCTCCGGCCAGCAGCGGAGCGGTTTCAGTGAGTCCGTAACCCACCGAGTAGGGAAACTTGGCTTCGATAAGGAAACGCTCCACATCCTTTGACAACGGAGCGCCGCCGATGCCGTAGAATCTCAGGCGGCCGCCGAAGAGCGCCTTGACTTTCTTTCCCGCCAGGCGGTGGATGAGCTTCCTGATGGGAGGCAGGGCGTACAGCAGACCGGCGACCTTTTTTGCCTTGAGAGGTCCGGCGATGCGGGCGCGGTAGATTTTCTCCATGAGGATGGGCACGGTGAGCATGATGGTGGGTCGGACCGTCTCCAACGCTTTCATCAGACGAGTCGGCGTGGGCGGACCGTCGAGATATTTGACTTCGCCGCCGACGCTGAGCATGCCCACAAGACCCAATGTGCATTCATAGGTATGGGCCAAGGGCAGCACCGAAAGGTGGACGACATTCTCGGGATTCTCTCCCAAGCCTTCCTTCAGGCTGGCTTTGGCGTTCCAGGCAATTGCATTATGGGTAAGGGTCACCCCCTTGGAGGTTCCCGTGGTTCCCGATGTGTAGAGAATGACGGCGATATCGTCGGGATCCAAGGGCTCGTCGAACATCATCCGGGGTTCCCGGGGGGCCGCAATGACCGAACCGAGACCCGGCCCGGAAAGAATCTCCAGGGTTTCGAGGTTCGCCAGGGGCAGATCTTTCGGGAGGGATTCGGATGAGGATACCGCCGCGTTCAGGCTTTCGGACAGTTTGGAGGACCCGATCGCCGCCTTCACTTCGGCATGAGAGATGATATTGGACACCTGCTGCTCGGCGAAATCGGGCAATATCGGTACCGCGACATAGCCGGCGGCCGATATTCCGAAATAAGCGGCACCCCACTCGGGTCCGCTTTCGGCCAGCATGGCGACTCGATCGCCCTTTTTCAGACCCAAAGTCCGCAGCCAGGACGCCCAGGCCGCCGCATCTTCCAACAGATTTGTATACGTTCTCGATTGGCTGCCGACGGCCCCCAGAGCGGGTCGATCCGGCCACTTGTTCA
>JARGFR010000277.1 GCA_029210985.1 Spirochaetaceae bacterium
TCTCCAGAGCGGCGTCGGCCAGTTCCTTGGCCAGGTCTACCAGGTCGTAATTCGCGGCGAAACGCAGACAGACCCCGGCCGGCCGGCGCACTTTTTCCACCCAGGATTCGGGTATTACGGACATCCCCCGTCCCGCCGCGCACAGAGCCAGCACCAGTGCGCAGACCGTATCGGCATCCCGGCCGAAGTTGGCCGAGAGCAGGAAACCTTTCCGGAAATCTCCCCCGGACATGATGTATAGGGCGTAAACCTGGGGAATGGCTTCCGGGGATATCGAGTGAGAAGGCGTCCAGAGTCGGGTATGGAGAGCATGGAGTCGATCGTATTCATCAGAGAACTCATCCAGAATGGCCGCTGCCGCAGCCATTCTCCGGCCCAGCCAGCTGTCCTCGGGGATAAAGCGGCGTCCCGCAGCCACAACCTCTTCAACCGTTTCACCCGAAAGTGCCGCCGCCGTGCTGGCCGCGATGGCCTGAGCCGCCCATATGCCGTCCCGGTCGTGACTCACCGACGCGTCGATCGCGGCAAACCGGGCCGCTTCTTCCGGGTCGCCCAGGGCAAAAATCCCGAAGGGTACCGACCGCATCGCCGCGCCGTCATCGATATTTCCGGCGTTATCCTGCCCAGAGAGGGGTGGATCCATTCCCTGGGACAAATTCCATAGTGCGCCGTAGAGAGGAGTGCCCCCCCGTTCTCTCGCTCCCCCGTCGGCGAGCACCAAGCTTCTCCAGCTGTCGGCGACGGCCTTCGCCGTATAATTATCCCGGTTATCCAGCAGCGCCCGGGCCGAGAGGACGGTGAATTCCGTATCGTCGGTACTTTTCGCTTCCGGCGGGAGGGTGGTGAGTATCCCGTACTTCTGCCGAACCGGATCACTGCGTCCCAGATCTCCTCCGGCATCTCCCACTCCGAGAGCCACCATGGCGGCAACGGCCCGGTCAATAAACTCTTCCCTGTTATTCAACTTGTACTCCTCTTCATTGCATTTCCGCTAAAAAAGGACGGAATCGTTACCGGTAACGTTACCGGAATATCGAAAAAACTTCCGAAAGACTTCAAAGAACCACTTCCGCCGGTTCCAGGGCCATGGCGGAGTCCCTGATAATAAGGTCTGTGGAAAAGACGACTTCCTTGTTGAGCGCCTTTCCCGCCTTTATTTCTTCCATCAGAAGGTCGACTCCGGCACGGCCCAACTGACCTTTATGTGTATCGATGGTGGTGAGTCTGGGCCAGACAAGACGGGAAATCTCCAGGTTGTCGTGCCCCACCACGGAAATATCTTTCGGTATTTCCAAACCGGCTTCCCTAATCGCTTCATACGCTCCGATGGCCATCATGTCATGGCAGGCAAAAACAGCCGTCGGGGGAACCGGGAGATTCAGCAGCTTTTTCATGGCCGAAGATCCTGCGGCGGCGTTATTGTCGCTCACCACCACCAGATCTTCATCGAATTCAATACCGGCGTCTCTAAGAGCCGCCTGATAACCGGTCCACCGCTCATGCCCGGACTGGGTCTGCATACCGGTGGAAATATGCGCAATCCGGCGATGTCCCAATCCCGCGAGGTAAGAGGCGGCCTTGTAGCCGGAACTCTCATTGTCGATCGCGATGGTGGAAATTGTCGACTTGGCGCTCTTGCGGTAAATCTGAACCACGGGAACACGCTCGGATTTCAGACGTTCCAGCTCATCCTTGTTGGCCAGGTCGAAGGACAGGATGATTCCGTCAACCTGTTTACTGCGCATGAGCCGGACGACATCCTTTTCTACCTTGTTATCATGGTTGGTGTCGGAAAACATCACCGAGAATCCGTAGGTTTTGGCCTGGGCGACGATGCCCCTGGCGAGTTCAGGAAAGCTGGGGTTTGTGATATCCGGGACGACGAATCCGATAACGTTTGAGCGCTTGAGAACCAGACCTCGGGCCACGGAACTCGGGCTGAATCCGAGTTCTTCGATTACATCGAGAATTTGCTTCTGCGTCTCGGACCGCACATCCGGTTTCCCGTTGAGCACCCGAGATACCGTCGAGACGGAAACCTGCGCTTTTGCTGCAATGTCTCGAATCGTTGGTCTCACGGTCCTCCTCGGTAACGTTACCGGTATCGTTATCATCGTAAGTCCCGGAAAACCGATTGTCAATGAAATTTTAGAAAATCCAACTCGTTTACTTCCCGTTGACGAGCATTGCCGGCGCCATCGTCGGGGGCGGTCTGTACATCGACGGTTATGCCCATAAGACACAAGGTTTCGACTGGATATATTACAATGCGAAGTTCGGCATTATCGGCGGTGCCAAGATGTACTCCATCCTCGCAGGAGATCGGGATTCCGGGGGCATGGGGGTGAATATCGGTCTTGACTTGGCCTATCACCCCTTCTATCTTTACGGATTCACCGACACAGGGTTCGAGGAGTTCAATTTCCGACCCTGGATCTTCACCGGTATGATTACCGTGGGTGTCAGCTTTCATTAGATTTATTGCCGCAGTAGGCCTTCTGCGGCATCGTCATGGTGGTGACCTTGGGAATATCGAATCTGTATGTGCATCTGCGCTACCTGATGTAAGATAAAGAACTTACAGCACAATTTTTCACTCATTCGATTTCACCCGGGTTAAGATAAGCACCATGCCACACACCATCAACGACAATTGTATCGGCTGCGGTGCCTGCGCGAAAGCCTGCCCCACCGGAGCCGCCGCGGGGTCGGTCAAACAGCTCCATGCCATTCATCCGAGTCTCTGTATCGATTGAGGAGCCTGCGGTCGGGTCTGTCCGGCCGGGGCGATTCGAGACGAAGAGTATCGCCTGGTTGCCAAGGTGAAGAAAGCCGATTGGGTGAGGCCTGTGATTTTGGCCGAGAAGTGTTGTGCCTGTGAGAACTGCGTGAACGCTTGCCCCGCAAACGCCTTGTCGATGCTGGATGACTCTCTGCCTTTGGCTGAGAATCTGGCCATACTTTCCGGTCCTGAAAAATGCGTATCCTGCGCCTGGTGCGTCGATAATTGTCAGTTCGACGCCATCGTGATGGAGGCCGTCCGTGGTTGAACATCGAGGACCCTCCCATCGATTTCTGAATGCTGACCTCACCAGCCGGTCATGGTCGGTTTATTCCATTTCCCGTTCCGATCAGAATCTCTACCTCGGCGGAAAGGGGCTGGGATTGAAGATTTACTACGACATCGTCGGTTCCGGGAATCTTGGCGCTGCGGAACCTCTGGGTCCGGATAATTTGCTGATATTCTCCCTGGGTCCGATGCTGGGAACCGGCGAGGCTCAGGATCGCTTGAATCTGGGAGCCAAGGAAGCCGCGGCCGTTATCGGACCGGCCGGAGAGAACCTGGTGCCTTATGCCGTGATTCGTTCCGGACATCGTTTCGCCGGCAGAGGAGGGGTCGGGGCGGTGATGGGTGCAAAGAATCTCAAGGCCGTTGCCGCCCGTGGGAAGGACTATCGCATTACTCCCGCCGATGCCGATCTTTTCCAACGAACCGTCAATCGGGCAAAGACACATATCCTGCGAAACGGCATGCTCAAAGACTACCGGGCCTTCGGTACTCTGGCGAATGTCCGTCACGGAATCGAGAGTGATTTTGTGCCGGTCCATAATTTCCGTGACAGACGCCATCCCGACACCGAACAGATATCCGGACAGGCCATGGCCGCGCGCTATTCCACACGCCACTCATCATGCCGGCACTGCACTGTCCTCTGCGGCCACAAGGGGCGCTATCCCGACGGCATCATCAGACAGATTCCCGAGTACGAAACCACCGGGATGTTCGGCAGCAACATCGGCAATTTCAACCCCGATCTTATCG
>JARGFR010000278.1 GCA_029210985.1 Spirochaetaceae bacterium
GGAGAGTGCAAAGGACATCGCTGCAATCGCACCGCCGATAGAACATGCCGAGAGGTGCGATGCGGACAGCTCGAGTGCTCTCTCCGCATCCCCCGAAACAATGGCATCAAGCAGAAGGCGGTCCCGTTTTTCCACCCAAGTCACCGGATCGTTTCTGGATTCCGGCGGCATGAATACGTAGTTCGGACCATAATGGGTCAAATCGGTGGAGCCGATAACCGCAACCGACCGGCCTTCCCGATCCGCCGCTTCAGCCAATAACTCTCCGAATCTGATGGCTCGTTCATCCGATGGAACCCGCCACGCGGCCCACTTGGAACGCGGTTTGATCACGCCGGCCATGGCCATCACAACTTCGACGGTATTATCGACATTCCTCTCCTCGATCGACGGCATATTTTTTGTCAGGGATTTCTCCACTGAGTCGACATACGCCGCATCCCGAGAATAAAGGCCTGCGGGCAGCTCCCAAGCGTCATCTTTATAGTTGATGAAGAGACCTCCGGCCGGATTATGACCGCCGAGAACAACCATGGTCTGTATCTCGTCAGAGAGTGAAACAAGCACCGAGGCGATCATGGACCCGCAGAACTCCCATCCGGCATGCGGAACAACTCCCGCGATCGCCGAAACGGCGGCGGGTGATGGGCTCCATCGCCTTAAATGGCCCCGGATATCCTCTTCGGTGGCGGGATACCAACCTTTCGGTAAACCTCGTCTGCGTATCTTCAACACATACCCCCTGTTTACAGTATAATAGGTTGCATGAAGAAGACCGTCTCCGTCGTCTACACCGTCTTCGTCGTCGTAGCATTGCTTGGCGTCATCGCCTTCTTCGGCTGGAAGACATATCAATCCCGTTCCGCTCGAATCGGTGATTTCACGGCAAATGCCGACATTTACACCGAGAAACTTGCCGACTCTCTATCCGAAAGTCGGGATGTGAATGCCGAAGTGGCTATAGCGGAATCGATTATGAACGAGGATCCGTCACTGATCGCAATTCAGGTCTATTCCCATGACGATGGATTGAGGTTGAGCGTCGTAAAGCCGCCTGCCGACGAATTCAGCCGGACATCTCTGGCAGACTCTGAAAAATTCGATAATTGGTTAACCAAGATCCGCTACCACAAGGAAATCCGTCCCATGTCGATCAGTGACATGCGCGGTTTGGAAGCCGTCTACGTCTCCACGACTTTGTCGAGCGCCGAGATACAAAATAATTTGATGATCATACTCATCACGATTATCGGACTTTTTGCCATAACATTAGTTCTGATCCTTGTGAGACCCGGTTCCGGTCAAACCGACGACCAAGAGAGCGATGATGAGAGCCGGCTCCCCGACGGTATAGACGAGTTCTCCATACCGGATAATTTAAACGACGAGATGAATGATTCCATGACAATTGCCGATGATGATTTCGACCTGCCGGATTTTGACCCCCAAGACCGATTAGACGAGTCCGATCTGATGAGCGGGGATCCCGAATTCGGGGAATCGCTTTCTCTCGATGATGATTTCGATCTTCCCGACCTGGACAATCCACACGGAGACCATAGTGATATCATGGATCGCCTGGATTCCGAGTTGGAAAGGGCGGCATCGTTCAATCAGGATCTGTCGTTTATACTTTTTTCCGGAGCAGAGTCTTTCGAATCCCGAATCAAAGACGCGTACACCTACGATGATCTGGTGTTTCCGTTGGGCAGCGGTCTGGTCGCCGTTGTGGAGATAAACCAAGACTTGGATGCAACTCTCTCAATGACTGAGGATTTCGTGAGGGACAGCATCGAACAACTGGGCCGTCGTGTATTGAGGGCCGGTATCGCCTCCCGGAACGGCCGGCTCATCGGTGCGGAAAGCCTGTATAACGAGGCGGAAAATGCGCTGAATCGGACAGATGATGAGAAAAATATTGTCGCTTTCAGGTCGGATCCCGAAAAATACAGAGCCTTTCTCAAGAGTCAGGAGAACTAAGTCGATTTGGAGTGCTTGCTCTCAAATCCCCGGTGGGGATATCATCCACTCAGAATGACCCCTATCATTATCCTCGTTTCCGCGCTTATCCTGTCATCCTGCAATCCCGCATTCGATATTCCCGGTTCTTTATCGAATGAGGGAAAAGTTCAGGAACTTCTGGACATAGCCTGGAGTTCCGACGGAAACCCCGCCATGCGGTACGCGGCGTTGGAACCTGTGATTTCAAGCTATCGAAGCGCCGGGGAAACCGATGCATTATGCACCCTGCTCGGGGAAGTTCTCTCGCAATATCCCGGAGATCCATACGGCGCCTATTACCTTATGGCGATGGCTGAAGGTGCGATGGAAGCAGGCTCTACGGATCTGGCCTTGGACTATATGCGCAGATTGCTGAAAAACTATCCCAACCTCAACATCAAAGGTCGGTCGCTGCACCTCCTTGCCATGGGAGAAATCGCCAAAAAAACCCCGGATACCCGAGAAGCCATAAAAATGAGACTGGAAATGCAGCGGCGTTTCGGCGATCAGATCGATCCGGGTCGGAATATGTATGCTTTGGCTCAGGAGTACCGTAAAATCGGTGATTGGGAAAGGATGTACGAGGCCTACGAGAGTTTTCTGAAATATCCGAATACCGGCGTACCCGGCGTACCGGATGCCAGGTCCATCGTGTTGTCCGATCTGGCGTTTCATCAGAGCGATAAATCCTGGACAATGAAAGACCTGGACGACCTCGTGGGTACCGTGAAATACGCCATCAGAACTCAGGATGCCCGGCTGCTGACCAGATACCAGGCGGAGCAGTTTTTTCTGATGAACTGGAGTCAGGAGACATCCGATTCCTTCACGCACATACCGATGACCCTCGGGTCTTTTCTGAAAAGCAGTGTACGGTATAAATCCGAACTCGAAGCCTTTTCCAACGACAGGGAAGCATATTTGTGGACTGCCGGATGGTCTTGGAAAATACCGACATGGTACTTATATTTCCGACGGGTCGACTATCCTGCGGATCCCGAAATCAACGGACGATGGGAATGGGCCGGCATCTATTTCGGCGAGCGGCTCTAGTCCTCTCGCTGCTCTCAGCGAGCATGCCGGGATCCGCGCTTCAAAGTGCGCATCCAATGCCGCCCCGCATGTCGGTCGGTTCGCGGATCGCCGTGAACAGAATTCCCTATATTACCCCGAGGCAGAATCATGCGGCGCCGAAAGCGTGGTCCATCGATGTGGACACGGCAATCGGTGATCGATCCGAGACCGCATACTGGATCGAACAGTGGTCGTCGCCTGAAGGCCTGGAAAAAATCAGAGTTTCTTCGTCAAGGCTCTTCCCCTATCGAAGTTCAGTCAGCGAAATCGTGCGTTCATCGGCAATTCCCTGGGAAGTCATGGCTATTCCCATTGTCGAGTCAAACTGGCGTATTGACGCTGTATCATCTTCCGGTGCGGCAGGTCCCTGGCAGTTCCTGGCGGCCAGTGGCCGGGGAAGAGATTTGATTATTGATGCATGGCGGGACGAACGAAGGGATATCTGGCGCTCAACCGAGGCCGCCATGGAAGAACTGGCTTTTTATGACAGACTTTTTTCGGATTGGCTTCTGGCTGCTGCCTCATATAATGCCGGTCCCACGCGTATGAGAAAACTTTGGCTCGAACATGGCGGTGGGGATTTCTGGGACCTCCTGGATGCCGGACTCATCCCCTCGGAGACCAGGAGCTATGTTCCCCAGGTTATCGCCGTCGCCTACATCACCTCCCATGCCGGTAGATTCGGTCTGC
>JARGFR010000279.1 GCA_029210985.1 Spirochaetaceae bacterium
GTTTTCCCCGGATGAGCTACATCGGTCAGGATTCCTACGTCAGCGGCCGTCTGGCCGGCCGATTGATGAATCTGCTGGTGGGCGGCCACACCGGCGCGAACGCCGGAACAGTGGCTCTGGTTCTGACGCCGGATACGGACAACGAACACCTGAATCGTCGGTTCGACGGTTTCCGGGACGTTTTCAACGGCTCGGTGCGCTCCATACGGATTTCCATCGAGTCCGACCACGACAAGGATGCGCTTTATCGTGTACTCGAGAGGGAAATCACCGGCCCCTCTAACAATCGGCGCGACACCCTCGGTTTCTTTATTACCGACGCATCGGCTCATTATGCCGCCGAATACCTCGCCGCCGGAACCAACACGACCAACCCGACCAATAAGGCCGATAAGGCCGATAAGGCCGATAAGGCCGATAAGGCCGATAAGGCCGATAAGGCCAAAAAAACCGGCAAAGCACCCGGCAGCGGACCGCCGCGGTGTTTCATGGTGGGATACGATCTGGTGGAAGAAAATCGCCGATGGCTGGAGGAGGGAACTATCGATTTTCTTCTCACCCAAAGACCGGACGAGCAAGGATATGAGGGCATCAACCGTCTCTTCCGGAAGATTGTCGTGGATGAAAACCCACCGGAGCACATATACACCCCCATCGACATCGTCACCAAAGAAAATCTTCGTTATCACAATATCGCCGCAAGAGAGGAGAAACCGTCATGAAACGGACAAATGATTTTGAGGCTTTGAAAGCCGAATGCTACGAGTTGAACATGGAGATACCCCGACGGAATCTGGCCCTCTACACCTGGGGCAACGTCAGCATCATCGATCGGAATGCCGGCGTCTTCGCCATCAAGCCCAGCGGGGTTTCGTATGACGAGCTGAAAAAAGAGGATATCGTGATTGTTGACCTCCAAGGCGCTGTCGTGGACGGGTCTTTAAAGCCCAGTTCCGACACCCAGACCCATGCCGTGCTCTATCGCGACTTCAAGGATATCGGCGGCGTGGTGCACACCCACTCCACCTATGCGGTGGGTTGGGCCCAGGCCCTGGAACCCATCGTCATCTACGGAACCACCCATGCCGACCACACCATTCAGGACATACCCTGCACGCCGCCCATGTCGGACGCCAAGATTGAAGGCGATTACGAGGTGGAGACCGGTGTACAGATCGTCGAGCACTTCCGGAAGATGAACCTCGATCCGAATGAAACCCAGATGGTGCTGGTGGGAAGTCACGGTCCTTTCACCTGGGGCGTCGACGGGGCTAAAGCCGTGTACAACGCGGTGGTCGTCGAAGAGCTGGCCAAAATGGCCACCATCACCCGGCAGGCAAATCCCCAAGTGCAGCGCCTCAAAGAAGCCCTGCGGCGAAAACACTATGAACGCAAACACGGTCCCGATGCCTATTACGGGCAGGGATGAGAAACGGATGTTATCGGCTCGGTCAAAGCTCGGTGGACCCTCGGCGTGAACCGGGCAAGTCACAACAGAAATCGAAATTGTTTCAACAGTACCAAGGAGCAGCGAAATGGATAAGAGTATTTTCAAACCTTTTGAGGTCTGGTTTGTCACCGGCAGCCAGCATCTCTACGGCCCGGAAACCCTGGATCAGGTGGCCTCGGACGCCCAGAAAATCGTCCGGGGACTCAACGCCTCGGGAGCCCTGGCCGTCAACATCGTCTGGAAGCCCACACTGAAGACGGCTTCGGAGATCACCAAGCTTATGCGGGAGGCCAATGCCGACGATCAATGCATCGGCCTGGTCACCTGGATGCACACCTTCAGCCCGGCCAAGATGTGGATTACCGGACTGGGGGAGCTGAACAAACCCTTCTGTCAGCTTCACACCCAGTTCATGCGGGACATCCCCTGGGACACCATCGACATGGACTTCATGAACCTGAACCAGACCGCCCACGGCGGCCGGGAGTTCGGCTTCATCGGCAGCCGGCTGCGCCTGGAGCGGAAAGTCGTGGTGGGCCATTGGGAAGACCCGGAAGTTCAGAGGCGCCTGGATGTCTGGATGAGAGCGGCCGCCGCCCTGGCCGACGGCAAAGACATGAAAGTGGCCCGATTCGGTGACAACATGCGGGAAGTCGCGGTCACCGAAGGCGATAAAGTGGAGGCCCAGAAAGTCTTCGGCTACGCCGTCCACGGCTACGGGCTGGGAGATTTGGCGGCCTTCACCGATGCGGTGAGCGAGGCGGACATCGACGCCCTGACGGCCGAGTATGAAAAACTCTACGTCATGGGCGAGGGACTGGACACACCCAAAGGCAAAGAGCGGGTCCGTACCGGCGCCAGGCTGGAAATCGGTATGCGTCGTTTCCTGGAAGATGGAGACTTCAAGGCCTTCACCACCACCTTCGAAAACCTCTACGGCCTGGATCAGCTCCCCGGCCTGGCCTGCCAGCGGCTCATGGCCGACGGATACGGCTTCGGCGCCGAAGGGGATTGGAAAACTGCGGCATTGCTGAGGGCGATGAAAGTCATGGGCGCCGGCCTTAAGGGCGGCACGGCTTTCATGGAAGACTACACCTATCATCTGGATCCCCAGCGGCCCCTGGTTCTCGGCGCCCACATGCTGGAGGTATGTCCCAGCATCGCAGAGGGTCCCATCCGACTGGACGTCCAGCCCCTGGGAATCGGCGGCAAGGACGATCCGGCCCGGCTCATCTTCGAGTCCCCGGCGGGGGAGGCCATCAATGTCTCCATCATGGACATGGGAAACCGCTTCCGTCTGGTGCTCAACGAAGTGACGGCTGTCGATCCCCCGGCGGATCTGCCCAATCTGCCCGTGGCTCGGGTGGTGTGGGAAGCCAAACCCGATCTGGCCACAGCGGCGGCCTCCTGGATTTATGCCGGAGGCGCCCACCATACCGGCTATAGCCAGGCGGTCACCCGGGAGCACATCACCGATTATGCTTCCATGGTCGGCGTTGAATTGCTGAACATCGGGGAGGGGAGTACGGTGGAAGGCATCAAGAATGAAATCCGCTGGAACGAGATGTACTACCACCTAGCCCGGGGATTGTAGGTCTTAACAGGCTGTTGAAAAACGATCTTCAGCCCATCTGCGTCGTTGGTTCGGTGCTCGAATGCTCATGTAGCTCTGCTGCACGGCGCTTCTGCGCTCAAACCTGCCTTGCATCTGGACCGAATCTCACTTTTTCAACAGCCTGCTAAAGATTCGTTTTTTTAAATGACCACCGGCGGCGTCCCGTTCCGGGTCGCCGCCGGTGGGTTGCCGTCCGTGGTCGGCCGGCCCGGCGCCTGCCGCCGGTGGGTCACCGGATTTCCGGCCCCGGCGACAGCATCTGCCGTGGGTTGTCGCCCTTCAGGCTCCCTCATCCCTCAACAGTTTAGTAATCGCGTTGTATTTGGCCTGGGCCCGCTCAATTCTGGTGACGATGGTATCCGGGTCGCCTTTCTGCTCCAGCATTTCCGAAATCACCATGAGAGTATCCCCCAGGGCCGAATGACAGTGTTCCAGGGCGTGTTCGAGTTCTTCCGCAGTCATTCCTCAAGCTTATACCCCATCCGAAAATCATCATAGGGCATCCTCGGCATCAAATAGCTTAGAGTGCCCAAAACCTTGCCGGAACTTTGAAGCAAATCCGCCGATTCGGCAGTTATAAGAAGTACCCCACATAAAT
>JARGFR010000027.1 GCA_029210985.1 Spirochaetaceae bacterium
TGACGAAGTCATTGGCCTTATTCAGCCATCCCGTCCGGACTTTGTGAATACCCTGGAGGAACCACATAATACCGACGTACATACGAAGGGGAACCAACCAATAGTTGGGTGTCTTCCATGCGGCAAAGCCACCGATAAGGGATCGGTTGTGCCGGATCTCCAGGATTTCATGTTTGAGGTAGGCCCACATACCGTTGATACCGACGATACCGAATTGGTAATAAAGGTTAACGACGTGTTTGAGGGCAACGGCCAGGAATCCCGACAGAGAGATGCCGCCGGTATAGGAAACCGCGTACTTGCTGCCGATGGACACCATGAAGCCGTGGTAGCTTCCGCTGTACGCCTTGGGTTCGCCCTTGGATTTCCGGCCGAGCTTCTGATCGACTTCAATAATGATGTTATGAGCCGCAGTTTCGGCCGTCTGTTCCGCCGCTTCAACGATTTGGGGCACGGGCTTCCCGTCTTCAAGGAACCAGACGCCATCGCCGGCCAGGAACACATTCTCGTGCCCGGGGCTGCGCATGTACTGGTCCACTTCCTTTCGTCCGGCCTTGCCTTCTTTCAGGTCGAGGCAGCCCATAAAGCAGTTTCCTTTGACACCGCAGGTCCACACTAAAGTCCCTGCCTCCAGGATCGAGCCGTCTTTAAAGTGGAAAGCACCCTCTTCGGCCTTGGTGATTAAAGCGTTGGTCCGAATCTCCACTCCGTTCTTTTCCATGTACCGGACAGCTTTGCCCCGCTGAGATTCCGGGAGCATGTCCAGTATGTGTCCGAGCGCTTCAACGTTGTAGAGACGGATTTCATTCTCGGGGAGGTCGTATTTTTTGCAGAGCGTCGGGAGGAACTCAAGGAGCTCACCCACCAGTTCCACTCCGGTGAATCCGGCACCGGCAACCACCACGCTCATGAGCGATCCGCGAAGCTTGGGATCGGGCTCCAAGGAAGCCTGGCGAAAATTCCTCTCAAGCTGGTTTCGAATGAGCAGGGCGTCATCCAGAGACCAAAGGGACAGAGTATGATCTTTGATTCCCGGTATATTGAAATCCGCCGGCTGTCCGCCGGTGGCGATCACCACGTAATCATAGGGATATTGGTCAATTCGACCCTGGGCGACATTGTCTTCGAAATCGATGTTGTGTATTTCATCGTGAACCACATTGACGCGGGTTCCCAGGAAGATTCGATCGTAGCTGACCTTCACGGAAGCCTGGGGCACTCTGTCCCCGGCGATTTCATGAAGTTCGGTCATCAGGGTGTGAAATCTATTCTTATCGACAAGAGTAATTTCAACGTTTTCCTGGCGCTTGTACGCCTTATGAAAATCTTGAGCCGCCTTAACTCCGGCGTAGCCTCCGCCGATGACGAGTAAACGAATTGTCTGGCCCATATTAGCTCTCCTTATATATATCGATAATTATTTACTTCTTTAATATGATTCAAATACTAAAACATCATCGGAATCCCTTCAATCGGCTCGTGCCGTGAAATGGGTGATTAATTCCTAATAGTTTCTGCCAAGCAAATCGTTGGTCAAATCCACCATGGCGGTTTTTGCCCGCCCGTCGGGAAGTGCCGATATATCGGCTAAAGCTTTTTCGGTGTATCGCCGGGCAACATCCCTGGCCATTTCCAAGCCGCCGGACTCGGTCACCTTCCGACGAATCTTCTCCGCGTTCCGATTCTTCATCCACCGCCCGCGATAAGGGAGAATGATTTCACCGGTGGTTCTGGAGGCCAAGATCATGGGAAGAGTCATGACACCCTCGGCGATGTCATTCCCCGTCGGTTTACCCAGGTTCTCTTCGGATCCGGCAAAATCGAGAATATCGTCGATAATCTGAAACCCCATACCGATGCCGTAACCGATCTTCCGCATTGTGGAGCATGTCGCCTCGTCGCATCCGCTCTCTTTGGCGCCCATATACATGGAGATCAGAAACAGAAGGGCCGTCTTACCCGCCGTTCGTCTCAGATAGGCACGCAGACTGACATCGGAAGACGAGGGATGGTCGATTTCAGACTCACAGATCCGTCCAACCACCGTTGCCAAGGTTTTCGCCACTTCAGGTGAGGCGTGATCCGCCGTCAGGCGGAAGCACCGGGTAAACAAGAAATCCCCGGTCAGCACCGCCTGGCGAAGTCCCTCAGTGACATGGATGGACGTCGTTCCCCGCCTCAGCGGAGAATTATCGATGATATCGTCGTGGATGAGCGTGGCGATATGTAGTATCTCCACCGCCGCCGCCAGACGATGTGCGGCGGCACTGTCGAATTCTCCCATATGCGCCGAGAGCAGCAGAAGGGTCGGGCGAAGCATTTTTCCGGGATGATCGATAAATCTTCTTAAGCCGGTATCCAGAAACGGATGACCTGTCGTCAGATTTTCCGCGATAAGCTGTCGAACGGTCTCCAGATCGGATCGAAGAAAATCCGGTGTGGAGAATCCGCCTTGGTTTCGTCCTGATTTTGATTTTATATTCATTTGGAGGGTTCGACTCACCGTTTCAATCATGCTGTGATAGCCCATAGAAGTACCACAGTAGTCGCCAACGTGAAAAGCAGGAAGATCCTGGAAATGCTTTCCATGGACAAACCCTTGGTATGGTGTCCATAACCCCTATTATGCATCTTTGAGAATTCGATCACGGCGAGTAAAGCAAAGGGCGCTGCCGCCAATGAAGCCCATGCCGGGAACGGACCCCAAAGACACATGACGGCCAAAAGCCCGAAACCAGATAAAGCTTCGACGAAAGCGAGTGTTTCGCCGCCCTTTCGGCCCAGGATAATCGAAAGTGTACGGCGACCGGCCGCCCGGTCTCCATCAATATCGCAGGTGTTGTTTACAGTCAGTATGGATGCAATAAGCAGAGATGAGGGCAGTGAAACCAAGACGGCTTCAAGATCCGGAACGCCAGCATGAATGTAATATATAAGAAGAAACAACACCGATCCCAGTGCCCCGCCAGCGAAAAGTTCTCCGGTCGGCGTGCGGGAAATCGGTCTTGGGCCGCCGGTATAGAGAAAACCAACCCCCATACAAAGAGCGCCGATGCCGATAACGGGCCATCCGGAAAGTATGGCCAAGGCGATGCCGAATGGGATCGCCAGACCAAAAAGTGCCAGGGAGGTGACCAGAGCCAGTCCCCAGGGAACGCCTTCATGCACAACCACCTTGGATTCCTCACGATTGAATCTGGCACTGTCAACGCCGCTGCGGTAATCAAAGAACGTGTTGAAGCCGGTGGTGCCCATGTCCACCAGAAGTGTGGCTGCGAGCATCAATGACGCCCGGAGAGGATCAAGTCTGCCGGCTCTGAATAGCACATAGAGGCTGGCGATTGTGTATGTGGAAAGAGAAACGATCTTGGTGCGAATCTCAACAATGGCAAAGAATTGGCGAAGGGTCATATTTCATTTTAACACAACCTTCGTGACGTCGATATCGTCGAAATTCATACTTGCGATCGATGGAGGAAACATTTAACATAGAAAAGCACGCGTGTGCACATTTAATTAAGACTATATGACCAACGGCGATCAATAATTGATGACTTTGGCCATATCGTCTTTCAGGACATCGGTCTTTGTGCACGCGCGTTCATAATTCATTGTCGAGGAGGCTTGCTCCATGATTGAAGGAAGCAAGACAGGGAAAACCAATCCCATCGTCACCTACGGAATGGTTGGTGGCGGAGAAGGGGCTTTTATCGGGGATGTCCATCGGCATGCCATCGCTTTCGACGGAAAAGCCCGCTTAGTCGCCGGCAGCTTCAGCCGAAGCATGTCCAAAACTTTATCCACCGGTGAAGAACTCCATATCGATAAAGACCGACTTTATGAAACCTATGCCGAGATGGCGGCCGCCGAAGCGGCCAGGGACGACGGCATTGACTTCGTCGCCGTCGTGACACCGAACGCATCCCATTACGCCATATCCAAGGCATTTCTGGAGAAGGGCATCAATGTTGTCTGCGACAAGCCTCTGACCACCGACTCAGGTCAGGCGGAAGAACTTGCCGAGTTGGCAAAGAAGAACAATCTGCTTTTCGCCGTGACTTATACCTACTCGGGATACCCCACAGTGAAACATGCCCGGGCCATGATCGCCGCAGGAGAGATCGGAGACATCCGTTTTGTCAATGCCGAATATCCCCAGGAATGGTTGGCTGAGAAACTTGAGGATTCGGGCCAAAAGCAAGCTTCGTGGCGATCAGATCCGGCACAAAGCGGTATTTCCAACTGCGTCGGCGATATCGGCAGCCATATCGAAAATACCGTGTCCTATATGACCGGCCTGAAAATTAAAAGGCTCTCGGCCCGTCTGGACACCTTCGTGGAAAATCGAATCCTGGATGACAACGCCACCATCATGCTGGACTACGAAGGCGGGGCAAAGGGTGTTTATTGGTCCAGCCAGATCGCGGTAGGACATGACAACGGTTTAGCGGTTAGGGTTTATGGATCGAAAGGCTCTATCCGCTGGAGACAGGAAGATCCGAACTATCTCGAGGTGGCCTTTCTGGACAAACCGGCAATGAAGATATCCCGCGGCCGGGACACTTTGAAGTATCGAGCTGAAAGTCTGGTGCGCGTACCGGCCGGGCATCCGGAAGGGTACTTCGAAGCCTTCGCCAACATTTATAAGACATACATTGATGCCTTGGTGAAGAAAGCTTCCGGCGCCGAATTGACCGAGGACGATTTGGATTTCCCCACCCCTGAAGCCGGCGCGACAGGAGTGAAGTTTATTGAGAAATGCGTTGAGAGCTCAAAAAAGGACGCCGCCTGGCTTGAGTTTTAGCAGAAATTGACTCCGACAGATTGTGCCGTAGTGCGGTCGGAGAAGTTAAAGAAATGAGGAGAAAACAATGGCAAGACCCGTGACAATTTTTACCGGACAGTTTGCGGACCTACCCTTCGAAGAGGTTTGCAAGAACATGAGCGAGTACGGCTATGACGGACTGGAAATCGCCTGTTGGGGCGATCATATGGACGTCCGTAAAGCCGCCACCGACAAATCCTATGTCGAAGAAAAAAAAGCAATACTCAAAAAATACGGCCTGGGCTGCTGGGCTTTAGGTGCACACCTGGCCGGTCAGCTTGTGGGAGATACCTGGGACCCTCGGACCGATACATTCGCCCCCGCCGAACTGGCGGGAAAGCCGGAAGAAATCCGGGCATGGGCGGTGGAGGAAATGAAATACACCGCCCGCGCCGCAGCGGCTATGGGTGTTCCCGTGGTCACCGGCTTTACCGGCTCACCGATCTGGGCGTTCTGGTACTCCTTCCCGCCGACAAGCCAGGACATGATCGATGCAGGGTATGCCCGGATCAAGGAATTCTGGGATCCTATCTGGGACGTGTTCGACGAAGTGGGTGTGAAATTTGCTTTGGAAGTGCACCCCACCGAGATTGCCTACGACTACTGGTCGACAAAGAAGCTGTTCGATGTCGTCAAACGGGACACCCTGGGCATCAATTTCGACCCAAGTCATCTGATCTGGCAAGGTATCGAACCCTCGCTCCTCATCAGGGATTTCCCGGATCGAATTTACCACGTACATATGAAAGACGCGGCCATAGACGATGACCCGAGAAGCGGCATCCTGGGATCGCACATCGAGTTCGGAGACCTCAAGCGAGGCTGGAATTTCCGCTCTCCGGGGCATGGAGATGTGGATTTTGAACTCATCATTCGAGCTCTCAATGAAGCGGGTTATACCGGTCCGCTGTCGGTGGAATGGGAAGACAATGCCATGGACAGAACGTTCGGCGCCCCGGACGCCTGCGCCTATGTGAAGTCTCTCAACTTCGCGCCCTCGTCGGTGGCTTTCGACGGAGCGATGGAGAAATAGCATGACTAATTTTCCGCTGGTCGAAGCGGGAGTCGGGTGAATCTCAATCCAACAGATTGTGTCGCCACCAACCGCTTTGGCCGGTGCGTTTCTGCAGTCCGATCCGAGACAAAAAGCAGATTGATGTAGATAATAGTCAGACCCCGCCGATTTCGTACACAGACGGTATTTACGGCGGGGTCTTTCTTTCGGAAGGATGAGAATGTCCAAGAGAATCAGCCGGGGCGATGTCGCTCGAATGGCCGGAGTTTCCGAATCGACAGTGTCTCGTGCACTCAACGATTCCCCGCGAATCACTCAAGCCGTCAAGGAGCGGGTTCGTAATACTGCGGCACACCTCGGATACGTCCCGAATCGCCAGGCCGCCCTGCTGGCCAGGAATAAGACATTCCGCCTCGGACTGGTGGTGAAAACCTATAAATCCTTCAGTCCTTTCAGTCGGGCCTATTTCCCGCGTCTCCTGGACGGCGTTCTCGTTCGGGCGGAAGAGAGGGGATACAGCGTCAATGTCGTGATGGACAAAGCAGGAGATGTATACAAAGACTTGAGCCTTCTTGTCAGAAGCAAGGAAGTCGACGGACTGATATTCTCCGTCACGCCACAGAACGATGAGCGTTTCGACGATCTGAAAGCAAGAAATATTCCCTTCGTCCTCATCAACAATCTGATTACCGGACATCACTGTATCAACTGCGATGCCGAGATGGGTATGCGGGACGCGTTCAACCACGCCCGAGGTCTCGGTCATACGGAAATCGGCTACGTCGCGGGAGACACCCAATACTACGACGGTGTTATTCGACTCAAGATTTTCCGTGCGCTGGTGAGGGAATACGGTTTCCGTTCCACGGTTATCGAGGGGAATTTTTCGAAAACCGACGGCCGAAAAGCCGGTGAGATTCTCCTGTCCCGCAATAAGCCTCCCACCCTCATCATGTGCTCATCGGACAGAACCGCCTTGGGTGTTCTGGATTATTGCCGATTTGCCGGCATATGTGTCCCTAAGGATATGAGCATCATCGGATTTGATAATCTCGGACCGGCTCGGGACGTCAGTCCGGGTCTGACGACGGTGCACAATCCCGTCACCCGAATGGGACAGGAAGCGGTGGATATGCTGGTGGATCTTCTCGAAGACGGAACGCCTCCCATGAGCCGCTTCATCGAGTCGGCATTCATCATCAGGGAATCCACCAGTCGGGTAAAAACTCTCTGATACGAATGTCTGAGATCTGTAATTAAAGTCAAATACGACGATATTCCGATAGCTCGGAATCCGCTTCTCCGCACAAATAGAACCCACATTAACGCAAGGAGTTATTCAGATGGGTTGTATTTCGAACTTCAGAACTGAGAACGAATCCGCCAATTCGTGCGACGGCGGCCGAGGCAGCTGCAAAACAAACAAATCAAGGCCGGCAAAATCCGCCGAGGCGAATCATCCTCCCTTCGACTCGCCTTGGCCCAAGTCGGACTATTTCAACAGAGTTTTGGGATTGGTGTTGTTCTTCATCGTGGCGGGTATCGGATTTGCGGCCGATTTGAACCCGACCGTAATGATCGGAGGCGGGGCAACGGAATTCGACGGAGAAGTGATGCCGATGATATCGAGCTCCATGGGGTTTCCTGTTCTCGAATGGTTGGATGTTGAATGGACATATGCCGGACCGGATTCTCATAGGCTTGAATATGAAGACTCAGGCACGAAAACATACAAGGCCCAGCCTTCATGGTGCACATTGGTTCTCAGGCCGCATGTCCGCTTGGGGCTGCGGGTTGATATCGGATTTCCCATCGCCGGCGGCTTTGGGATTATCACCTACAGGTACGATAAGGAGTACCGCGAGGCCATGACTTGGACTGAAGAGTATCTGGACGTAGTCGATTACGCAGTCAACACAGCCGGAGTGGATGTCCGTGTCGCTGCTGCCCGACGATGGATTGTCGAAGCGGAAGCCGGTTGGCGATTCACATCACCGATGCAAACTCCCTTGGCGAATTCGGATGTCTTGAACGGATATTACGCCACTTTCAGTTCGGGGTGGAGCTTCTCAAAAAACGTCCTTGACCCCTCATGCATTCCGAAGTAGGTTCGGGATGCATGAGTCACGTCATCCTGTTGATATATGTTTTGCTGATCTCCTCCGGCGTGGCGGGTGTGGTGGTGATGGGGCTGCTTCATAATCGAGTCCGGCGCCCGTTTACACGATACCTGACTTGGGTGAATGCCGCTCTGCTGGCATAGCTGTTTCTCTCTCTCCTGTCTTTCTATGCCCAGGTGATTGTTAAAGAATCCGGTCTCATCACATTTTCAGCCCACCTTGTCGGCCTTAGTCTGGCCATATTTGTCTATTGTGGAGTCGCTCTGGCGGTTGTTCAGCTCCAGGGAATACCCAAGCGCCTCGTCGCGGCGGCCACGTCTCTGGCTGTCGCGGTTCTCATCACCCGAACGATCCTCACCCTGGAAACCAGCGGTCGTCTGGCCGATATGCTCCGACTTCCCTTGCTGACGATCCAATCAATCTATCTTCTTTTTCTCGGTTTTTTGATGATCCGTCATTCCGGTGGACACAGTGAGGAAACGGTGTCCTGGATTGCCGGGAGACTTGGTTGGCTGACAGTGATTTTTGCCGTTGTGTCCAGCGCGGCATATTACGGTTTGGATCGATTGCTGCAGATCGGCGGGATTCGAATATCGTTCGACTACATCTATATTTTCCTCTGGAGCATTATTTCCATCGGCGCTTTCATTCTGTATATCAGCCGGCCCGCCGCGGGCATGGGGGAAGACGGACCCAGCAAAGCGTTCATTCAGTCCTACGGCATCACTCCCCGCGAGGCCGTGATTATTGAGCATGTCGGTCGGGGATCCAGCAATCAGGAAATCGCCGACAGCCTGTTTATTTCATTTACAACTGTCAGAACTCATGTTTACAACATCTTCAGGAAGACCGGAGCCAAAAGCCGCGTGGAACTTCTGAGAATGGTTTCCGGATATCGGGAATAGTCGGGAGTCATGGGTTTTTACGGGGAAAATCGCTTCCAATATTCTTTCGTATCCCACACAATAAATAGATATTTATCTCGTGTAAATAATTGTCGTTCATCTCAGATGAACGTTAGAGGGCAGCAATGACCAATACAAAACCCTGGGAATTCCTGGACGATTTCAGAGGCCGAGTCTTTGATGGAGAATGGCCAACGATTCCTCAAATGCTGTGTATTACCGCCGAACGGTATCCAGATAGACGGGCCTTCACAGCCTTCAGTCCCACTCTTCTGGAACTCGACTATGCCGGCGTTGTGAAACGGGCGCAGAACGTCGCGAGTCATCTCCGCTCCATCGGTGTTCGTAAGGGCGATAAAATTGGCGTCACAGGGAAAAACTCACCCGAATGGGCCCTGGCCTATCTGGGAATCATGTTCGCCGGCGGCATCGTCATACCGCTGGACTACGGTTTGAAAAACGAAGAAATCTCCGGGCTCATTGATGTCGCGGGAGTCAAAATTCTCTTTTGCGACGAAGAAAAATACGACAGTTTTTCCAATGGGAGTCTCGACGCACTCTACTCTCTATCACCGGAGAAGAGCGGCTATATCCTGGATTTGATGTCTCAAACCGGCGAATACACCGGGGAGACTGAGATGCCCTCCGGGGAAGATCTGGCCGCCATACTGTTCACTTCCGGCACCACGGGCAGGGCGAAAGGGGTCATGCTGACTCACAACAACCTTGTCAGCGACTGCTATCAGGCTCAAGCGAACATGAATATCTTCCACACCGATGTGTTTTATGCTTTGCTGCCTCTTCACCATTCGTACTCCATGTTGGCGGTATTCATTGAAGCCATGTCGGTCGGTGCGGAGATTGTCTTCGCGAAAGCTCTGGCCATCGCCCAGATTCTCAAAGACCTCAAAGACGGCCGTGTGACCATGTTCCTGGGCATCCCGATGCTGTTCAACAAAATCATCAAGGGGCTGATGAAGGGCATCCGGGAAAAGGGTGTCATCGTGTACGGACTCATCAGATTCCTGATGGGATTGAGCGGCATCATCAAGAAAACCCTGAGGATCAATCCCGGCAAGGCGATGTTCAAAGGCATTCTTGCCAAAGTATCCCTGGATACAAATCGAATCTGCATATGCGGCGGCGGTCCGCTGCCGGCGTCCACCTTTAAAATGTTCAATCAACTGGGTATCGACTTTGTCCAAGGATACGGACTCACCGAGACATCACCGATCGTCGCACTAAATCCCACCGAGGCATACAAAGAAGAATCGGTGGGCAAGATGATTCCCGGGACAGAAACCCGTATTCTGAATCCGGATGAGAGTGGGAACGGCGAAATCGCCATCCGGGGATCGATGGTGATGAAGGGGTATTTCAATGACGAAAAATCCACACGTGAGTGCATGACTCAGGATGGTTTTCTGAAAACCGGTGATGTGGGCTATCTGGATGATGAAAATTACCTTTATCTCACCGGCCGTGCTAAGTCTCTCATTGTCACCGAAGGCGGCAAGAACGTCTTCCCCGAGGAAATTGAAGATAAGTTCCAGCTCTACGAGGAGGTGGAACAGATTCTGGTTCGGGGATACGTACTGGACAAAAAAATGAAAACAGAGGGTATTGAGGCTCTTATCTACCCGGGGGAGAATCCCGGTGATATTCAGGAAAGCCGTTTCGGAGAAATCATCGCCGAAGTGAACCGGGAGCTTAAATCCTACCAGAAAATCAGCCGCTTCACGGTTCTTGATAATCCGATGGAAATGACCACAACCAAGAAGATCAAGCGCCATGCCGTGAAAGACCCGGACCCGGACAAGGAAAAAGCGGCGGACCTGTAAGGCCGTTCAACCATCTTTACCTCCACCCCCCTGCAGCACTATGGTCTTCCCATGGACACCATTCCTTTTGCCTTTATCGCCGCCGCTATTGCCATGATTCTTGGCCAGTCCTGGAAAGTCCTGAGCCCTATATTTCACGGCAAGGCACCAAACCCGGCGGCGTTCCTCCAGTCCGGAGGAATGCCCAGTTCCCATACCGCCGCCACGGCGGCCATGACGTTGACCTGCGGATTCCGGGACGGCTTTGGATCCACGACATTCGCCGTGGCCTCGGTCCTTACGGCGGTGGTGGCGCATGATGCGGTGAAAGTGAGAGGATCCATCAACACGATTATCCGGATCTTGAAGGCCACGATACCCGAGAACGAACTGTCAAAACAGGGCTCTCTGCCCGACACCGTGGGCCATTCCGTCCTGGAAGTCACCTTCGGTTTTCTCCTTGCCGGAGCAGTGGCGGCAGGCTGCCAATATCTCCTGCCGGCGGCGTAATATCTTGAAAATTCTGTTCCTGAATCAGCATACCGGAACCCGCACCATGCCCATGGCGTCCGCCTGCCTGGCATCGGCGCTCGAATCTCGATTCGGAGACGAGGTGGATTGTCCCATCATGGAACTCGGCCCCGGCTTCCCCATCGAGTCAACAGCCCGAAAGGCTGCGGAGCTGCAGCCCGACCTCATTGCCCTGACATTGTATGTCTGGAGTCGAGAAGACCTCCTGTCTCTAGCCGCTGCCCTGCCGGCCGCTTATGGCTCGGGTCTGGTACCTCCGGTCATCGTCGGCGGGCCGGAAGTGACGGCCGATCCGTCAACGATTCAGAATCATCCTGCTGTCGATATGGCTGTCATCGGTGAGGGTGAAGGAGCCGTTGTTGCTCTGGTAACGAAAATCTTCTCCTCACCTTCAATTCCGACGGCCGACGTACTGGCGAGTTTCCCGGCTCCATACACCCTCCAACCGACGGTGGATCTGGACGATCTGGCCAATCCATGGAAGGCCAAGTCCATTGTGCATCAACGGTATGAGGATGTTGTGTGGGAATTGACTCGAGGATGTCCCTTCGCATGCCATTTCTGCTTTGAATCCAAAGGCAGCGGCATTGTCCGTCATAAATCCCTAAAAAGAGCGGCCGAAGAGCTCCGATGTATCACCGAACGTGGAGAAGAAAACATCTTTATCCTGGATCCTACTTTTAATGCGTCGCCGGATCGAGCGGCATCCCTTCTTCAACTCTTTCTCAACAACGCTCCGTCCCTTCATTATCATATGGAGATTCGAACCGAGTTTCTGGATGAAGAACAAGCCGCGTTATTTGCGGAGCTTGGATGCACGGTGCAAATCGGTCTGCAGACATCCAGAGAAGACGTGGGGGAAAAAATCGGCCGGCCCTACTCTCCGGAGAAATTTATGGAAAAAGTTCACCTACTTCACAGCGAAGGTGTGACGTATGGTTTCGATCTCATCTATGGTCTGCCGGACGACACCCTGGAAGGTTTCCTGGAAAGCCTGGATTTCGCGCTCTCCTGTGCCCCGAACCACATCGATATATTTCCTCTGTCGGTACTTCCGGGAACACGTCTCCGGGACGATGCCTCTGAACGCGGCATTAACTATCTGACAACTGTTCCATATACGGTTCTGGGTTCCACCGATTTTCCGGAAGAGAGCCTTGCATCAGCATCAAACTGGACTGCCGCCGCCCATGAGTTCTACAACGGATTCAGAGCGGTACCGTGGTTCCTGACTCTCTGCTCATCACTGGACTTGCGCCCGGTGGAACTCATCGAGGCATGGCGTGATGAGCCGTCGCCGGCCGATCTGGGCCGGTTTATCCGAAATCTGGCCGCATCCCTGGATAAAGCCGACATCGGCGCCGTTCTGGCCGATGTCGCACAGCTGTTTACCCTGGAAAGCGCCTCACGGGAGAATCTTCCCCTGCCCGCATCGATGGAATTGACGTTCGATCCGGCGGAACTGACGGCACATCTGGAGATGGGCATCTCCGATCCGGAAGAACTGCTGGCGTTTGTTTCCCGGGCTCCGGGAACCTACCCTGCGGACGAACTCATCAGACGGTGGCTTTAGCCTGTATGGCTATGGCAGCATTCTCGGAGTCTCACATGGATACCCCGATTGTCATTGCAGTTCTCAACGCAAGGTATGCTCATACCGCATTAGGCGTACGCTGCCTTCTGGCGAATATGGGGGAGCTCCGCTCCCGGACCCTGCTGGAAGAATTTCTTATTCAGGACGACCCACAGCGTATTGCCGAACAGATTCTCAGCCATCGGCCGACGATCGTGGGTATCAGTCTGTCCATTTGGAATACGGTTCCATCAGGTCAGGTTATCTCCATCATCAAAAAGGTAGCTCCGGAAGTCCGCATCATCGTCGGCGGTCCCGAGGTCCGCTGGGCCGAGACTCCGCCCCACGGAGCGGATGTCCTGATTCGCGGCGAAGCGGAGACTGTGTTTCCGGAAATCTGTGCACGAATATTGGAGGGGATGACTGTCCCTAAGGTGGTGGAGGGGGGATTGCCTGACCTGAAATCCCTGGTTCTGCCGTATGATGAGTATGACGATGAAGATCTGAGCCAACGTATTATTTATGTTGAGTCCAGCCGCGGATGCCCCTTCGGCTGCGAGTTCTGCCTCTCTTCCAGGGAGGACAAGCTGCGCCGGTTCGATATCGACCGTCTGTTGGAAAAACTCGAAACACTCATTGCCCGGGGATGCAAAGGATTCAAATTCATCGACCGGACGTTCAACGTGGACGAGGGGCACTGGTCGCGCATTCTGGATTT
This sequence comes from Spirochaetaceae bacterium, assembly GCA_029210985.1. Lineage (GTDB taxonomy): Bacteria > Spirochaetota > Spirochaetia > DSM-2461 > DSM-2461 > UBA2779. Next base: position 13,508 of record JARGFR010000027.1, read on the forward strand.
CTTCTACGAGCACTGGCCCAGAGACGACACAGGCAACCTTGTCCGGCCTATCTCCACCCGCCAGGCCGCCCTCGGTTCGGTACGGGGTGAAAGCTTCTTTCTCCATTTTGAGGTGGTTCCGGATCGCTTCGACGACAAACTTATCGAATCGCTGGTACGTTTCCCGGCCGGGGGAATACAACTCGAGGTGGGAATCCAGACTTTGGATCCCGTTGTCGGTGAGAGAATCGGCCGCCGGGTGGATGTCAAGGCGGTCGATCACAGTCTGTCCCGACTCAAAACCGGAACCCGAGTGTATATCCATGCGGATCTTATCATCGGATTGCCGGGTGAAGACGAAAACGGATTTGCCCGAAGCTTCGATTCTCTGAGAGCGATGAATCCCGATGAGATTCAGTTGGGTATTCTCAAACTTTTACCCGGTGCTCCGATCATCAGACACGCTGAAAAATACTCGATGACGTTCAACCCTGAGCCTCCCTACGATGTACTCCAGACCGACTGCATCACGTATTCACAAATGCAGCATCTCAAACGAACGGCGAAGTATTACGACATTTTCGTGAACTCAGGCAAATTCAAGGGCGCCATGGATTTCCTGATGAGCCGAGGGACGTCATCCTTTCGGGCGTTCTCCGAATTTTCATCATGGATCTATCGCAGGATCGGAAAAGACCATGCCGTCGGCCAGCCTCGTCAATATGAAGCGGTTCTGAATTACCTGACCAATGAGACAGACCTCGATACCGAAAAATCGGCGGGAATTCTCATCGAAGATTTTCTGTCGGTGAGTTCGCCTCGATATATGCCCGAATGCCTCAGGCCTTACATGAGCTGACCTTCAGTATTCGATTTTGGGAAACCATATTGTCACCTCGGTTCCCGATGACGGGTCGGAAAGAAGATCAATCTGCCAGTGGTTGGCCCAGCATATGGATGTGACGATGCGCAGTCCCATCCCCATACCTTTTTCCCCGGAACTCCCGGTATTTGATGTCACCGGATGACCGGCGGTCACTTGCTTCATGATACTTTCGGGAATCCCGGGGCCCTTATCACCGATGGAGAGGCCCTGCTTCTCGCCGTCAACGGGATAACCGATTGTGATGACTCCACCGGAATTACTGAATTTGACGGCATTGGAAAGGATGTTTCGGAGCACAACCGCGGCGGCGATCCTATCGATGCAGATTGTCGCATTGTTCGTGGACTCAGGAAGTGAGACCGTCAGATTCTTTATCTCCATGTACGAAGACGCGTCCTCAATTACGCCCCTCATCAATTCGTTCAGTGTGGTTATAGAAGGGTCGTTCAAACCTTCCCGACCTCGGGATCGGCCCCAATAGACAAGATCGGTGAGAAGATTTGTCGCTTTCGTCACATTGTCACCAATCAGCGGCAGGGCGGGATCGGTCTGATTTTCCAGGATTCCCAGAACCTGCCGAATACCTCCAAGATAGCCGTTTAAATCGTGGCCTATGGTTGATATTAGCGTTCGGGCAAAATCCCGCTGCTCGCGGTACTTCTCGGTGGTTCTGATGACGGCGCTGAAGAACAAACCGCAATTTCCGGTGAGGAAAAGAAGCAGGGTGGTGGTAATAATCCAAGTATATGTCGAATTGGTGCCGTAAGAACCGATATCAACAATGAAGGGAGACATCACAGCCGTGAAGGCCGCCAGGTACAGCAGTATTGCGGCCAGCATGACTCCTGAATATCTCTGCTGCGATTTAAGGCTCAGGACGAAGGCTTTTCCAAAGAAAAACATCACATAGAGGGTGAAGATAATCTGACTTATCAGATAGGAAAGGAAGAAGCCGAAGAGCAGACCAATCACAATGAGGACCAGGAATATGATGAGATCGATCCGGACCGTCACCGGATACCCTAAGGATCCTCGGATGGACCGATAGACAAACATCACCTCAAAACCGATGCAGAAGGCGGGAAGGAGCATCTGAACTTGTGGAAGCATGGATCCGTCGATGAAAAATATCGATCGCAAACCAAACAGCAGCGTTGCGAGCCCCATTTCCAGAGAAGGACGATATCGGTAGACGAAAAAACCAAAGATGACTTGGATAACAGCCACAAGCAGGGAAACGAGAAATATGACAATAAAAACAGACGGAAAATACATGTCCATTAATGATGCTATACTACCAGAGAATCCATGCATCGTCCCTAAGTAATGGACTTATTTACTTAAAAATTGATGACACACAGAAATCCACGATCCGGAGATTCCGGGCATGAGATTTCGCCGTGCAGTGTCTGAGTCACCAGGTTGTATACGATGTGCATGCCCAGTCCGGTCCCGCCGATGTCCCTCTTGGTGGTGTAGAAAGGCTCGAAGATGCTGCGCCGTCCTTCCTCATCCAGACCGGGTCCGTCATCGGAATATATCATCCGTATGCGATTCCTTCGTTTCGTAATATTGATAAGGATGGTTCCGCACACCCCGTCATTCAGACCGTGAGCCAGGGTGTTCAGAACCAGATTTGTGACAATCTGAAATATCGCCCCCGGATCGGTTTCCACAATCAGATCCTCGGGACATTCAAGAACGATGTCGCAGGAGGTGGTTTTGAGGCGATTATGGAGGCTCAGCAACACCTCCTCAATGTAGGCTTTGAGGGAGAACTGCCGGGAGGCGCTCCTGGTTTGATCCACGGCAACGTTCTTGAAACTCCGAATCAGGGATGCGGCTTGGTCGATGCTCTTATGAGAACTGGCAGCGCTTTCGGCCAGAGAATCCAGGGTTTCATTGAAGTCCTCAAGAGTCAGCTCATCGTTATTGAATCTGTCTCTGAGGCTCTGTACGAGCTCCTCAATGTAGGAAATACCGGTCTTGCACACACCTACCGGTGTGTTGATCTCATGGGCGACTCCGGCGACCAGACGACCCAAGGATGACATTTTTTCAGATTCAACCAGCTTGTCCCGAGCTTCCTCCAGATCCCGGGTTCGTTCCCGCACTTTCTCTTCGAGATTTTCGTTCAGCTTCCGGATCTCTTCCCTGGATCGGATCTGTTCGGTGATTTCCAGAAAGAATGCCGCCATGGCGCCCGGGCGGATCTGGAAGGCATAGACATCGAAGGCTCCGCTTATTCTCTCGTCATCATAATCGATCTGCTCGGTATGCCAATCCACACCGTCTCTCGCCGCTTCCAGATATCGCCGGGGAATCTCGGTATCCACCAGCAGAGGAAAGGCTTCCTCGATACTTTTTCCGATCTTTTCCGAGGTTTGTATCCCGAGCATAGCATCAGAAGTCCGGTTCGCGGCTTTGAGGATAAGCCGACCTTGATCGTCGAGTTCGTAAACATGGACGCCCGTCGGGGAGGATTCAATGATGCTGCGGAACTGACGTTCGCTGGTCTCCAATTTCTCGGCATAGAGCACACGGGCGGTGATATCGGTGCTGATGCCGATCACAAACTCCACATTGCCGTCATCGTCGAAAAGAGGGTTCATGAGATTATCAAAAAAGACACCGTTTACTTCGAATACACCGCGGCAGGATTCTCCGGCCAAAGAACGTTTCAACATCGTCACGACATCAGGAAAGAGAGCGTACATCTCCAGAGCATTGGTTCCAACCACCTGGCCGGGGTTCAGGCCCAGGGACTCCAGGGCGCGTCCTTCGGAGAGAAGGAACACTCCGTCTTTGTCCAGAATATAGTTGATGGCTTGAGAGTTCAGTACAATTGTACGGAAGAGAAAATTGAAGTCCGGATGAGAATTGTCGGTCAACATCAAACCTGATCAACCTGACTGCGCAACCGCTCCAATTCCACGACGGTATCAAATCCGATGCTGATGTTCGTCAAAAAAGTCTCGATGACTCTGCGATGCATGGGCTCCATCCCGGATATATCCCTCAGATAGAGAATGCGATTCGGTCCGCCCTTCTCCGACGGGATGAATCCGATGAATTCATCCCCGACACTCAGGTGTCGCCCTTCATCGACAGATCGGCAAATCAAATCAACGATTCGCCGGGGCAGGGATCGCGAACCGTCCCGATAAGCCGGATCCGCGAACTCGCCGACACCGGCAAGTATCGTGATGTCCCCGTCGGATTCCTCGGCCGCACAGGCCGAAACATGGGCATATAATCCGCTCTCATGCAGATTGAGCAGTGCAAGCAGCTGTGTCAGAAGTCCCTCGGCGAATTGCTGATATGAACGAATTTTCATAAGTTCGCAAATCGAACTCACAACAATTTCCATACCGTGCAGGCATCTATTCAGGCGGGTGATGAGATCGTAGTCCCGGATGGATGAAATAACCGATGTTGTCAGTTTTGTGGCGGTCAATTCGGTCTTCTCGCGGTAGTCGTTGATATCGTAGTCCAGTATCACCCGACGCTCAGGAGCACTTCCCGGTTGGCCGGTGCGGAGGATGATGCGGACATACTCGTTCTTCAATTCGTTTCGTATATACTCCGCCAATTTCAATCCGGTATGGTCGTCTTCCATCACGACATCCAGCAGGATAACCGCGACGTCATCATTGGACTCCAGAATTTTTCCGGCCTCTGCTCCTGATGAAGCAAAGAGGAGTTCCAGCCGGCGACCCTGGAATTCGACATTCCTGAGCACCTGGCGTGTGATGTCGAGCACCGTGGGCTCGTCATCCACCACCAGAACCTTCCAAACCGACTTATTCGGATCTTCATTCTTCGGAAGAGATTTCGATGACTTCAATACCAGCTTGCCGGTGTCGGGCATGATATAAGCTTATCAAAAACAACCGGCAATGCAATGATTATCATTACAACTTGCCGGCTTCAGAAATCAGCTGCCCCGTACAATTTCCTGGGTCTCATCAAACGATGCCAGGACATCGTCCGACGGTTTTTTGGTGACCAAGCTCACGATGATGATGGCCAGGAAAGCCAGAATGAAGCCGGGCATGAGTTCATAAAAATACTCACCTTCAATGGAAATATAGTTCTTCACAATAAAGATGGTGATAGAACCGACGATCATACCGGCCAGAGCGCCCCACTTCGTGGTCCCCCTCCACATCAGAGAGAGAATAATCAGCGGACCGAAGGCCGCGCCGAATCCGCCCCATGCATAGCCCACCATGTTCAGGATGGTGCCCGAGTCCCTGGAAGATATCAGAAATGCAATGAGTGCGAAGCCGACGACGCCGGCCCGGCTGATCCACTCTTTCTTGTTGTCGTCAATCTTGGCAATGAACGGGATGTCTTCGGTCAGGGACGATGTGAGAACCAACAACTGAGAGTCTGCTGTGGACATCACCGCCGCTAGAACGGCGGCCAGAACAAAGCCGCTGAAGACAGGATGAAACAGCGTGCTGGTGAGGGCCAGAAAGATGCGTTCGCTGTTCGCATCGGGTCCGTTGAGCCCTTCAAGGGGCTGGACGGCATTGAATCCGATGCCGATGATTCCGATGGCCGTGGCGAGGATAAGGCAGAGAGCCATCCATGAAATACCAACACGTCGGGCGGATTTGATCGACTTCACATCCTTGATACCGATAAACCGGGCCAGGATATGCGGCTGTCCGAAGTAACCGAAGCCCCAGGCCAACAGGGACGCGGCGGTTATCCAGCCTGTGGTGATGCTGAAGGCACTCGGGTTTACCGCGGAAATATCGACGCCGGAGCCGGCAACGGCAAAGAATCCGATGAGTGCGCAGAAACTCAATGCTGCGAGCATCAGCAGTCCCTGAATCAGGTCGGTCCAGCAAACGGCGATATAACCGCCAAGGAAGGTGTAGGACACCACGACCAGTGTCGTGACGATAAGTCCGACCTGCTCGGTGGATCCGAAGGTGTGAGCGAAAAGCAGCGTGCCGCCTTTGAGGCCTGAGGCAACGTACAAGGTAAAGAAGAACAGGATGACAAGAGTGGATACAATTTTAAGCAGTCCTGATTTGTCGTCAAAACGATTGGAGATGTAGGAAGGAAGAGTCAGAGCTTTCAATTTCTCCGTCATGGCCCTGAGCCGACCGGCAACAATGAGCCAATTCACATAGGCGCCGATGAGCAAACCCAAGGAAATCCAGACACCTTCGATGAGACCGCCGGCGAACACCGCTCCGGGAAGTCCCAGAAGCAGCCAGCTGGACATATCGGAAGCTCCCGCTGATATCGCGGTGGTGACCGGACCAATTGTACGGCTGCCAATGATAAAATCCTCATTGGTGCTCGTTTTTTTCATGGATATATATCCAATCACAAGCATCAAAACCAGGTACAGACCAAACTGGATATATAGTAATGTCACGAGTGCTCCTTAGGCTCAAATATCTACAGATTATAGATTAAGCCGCATATAAGATGGTGGCTCATGATAAGACGCGGTCCGGCGACTGTCAATGTATATTTATACCGAGAAATGCCCCAGGAAATCGACTACGGTCCTCAGGGCGGCCTCGGGATCCGTGGGAGTTGTGAAGATTTCCAGAGATATCCAGCCCTTGTATCCGATGTCGTCGAGAGCCTTAAAAGCCTGGCGATAATCCTCATCGGGTCTGCCGGGTATTCCGCCGTCGGGTGCGTTCAGATGGACGTGAGTCAGGTAATCCCGGTAGGACCCGATGAGCTCACCCCAGGATGCCTGCTCGTCTTCGGTATTGTGAAAATCAAACATCCCGGAGACGCCGGGGCTGGAGACCTCGTCGATGATCTTCCGGGCTTCATCCAGGGTGTTCATGACATCGCTTTGGGAACGCGGCAGCGCTTCGGGAAGCAAAACGGAACCGGTTGAGGCGACGTGTTCCGCCACCTCCCTCAACCCGTCGGTCAGATAAGATACGGCTTGAGGGATGCTGCAGCCCCTGCTGGACCGCTGGGCCGGAGATCCCAGGGTCATCGGTCCGCCGCCCAGCTCTCCGGCCAGATCCGCCAGCTTCCTGATGTGATCCCAGGACCTCCGTCGGACATCGGCTTCCGGGGTGGTGATATGCAGATCGGCCGGACCGACCAGGAGCCAGTGGAATCCCGCGAAGGCGACACCCTCGCCGTCCATGGCACGGCGAATCTCAACGATCTTCCTTCGGAGGTCTCCCGAAAAATCTCCAAACAAAGTATGCGGAGCGATTTCCACCCCATCGAAGCCGGTGCGTCGGATTATTTCCAGGGCATCGGAGAATCGGGTATCACCGAAGAGCTCATTGCAGAGGGCCTTGCCGACCACACCCTCAACCTGCTTTGCGTCGGAATAGTCCCCGTACGCTGTTTTTGATCAAGGCGACGAGGCCGAGGAACCATCGAGTTCGGCTGATGAGAGCGAACACGATGAACAGCACAAGAACCAAGGAAATCGGTCGGGTGAAGAACGGAGCGAAATTCCCGTCGGAGAGGACAAGGGCACGCCGGAGATTTTTGTCCAGGATACCGCCGAGAATAATGCCCAGAATCATCGGTGCCACCGGATAGTCCATCTCACGCATCAGGAATCCAAGTACCCCGAAGAACACCATCACCTTGATGTCGAAAATGCGGGATTGTATGGCAAAAGCACCGATAACACACAGGGTGAAGACGATGGGCATGAGCTTCGAACGGGGAATCTGCAGAACTTTGACAATCCATCGCACCATCGACAGGCCCAGAATGAACATGGCGATGGTGGCCAGAAACACCATGGCGACTGTTTTAAAGACGAACTCCGGCGATTCAATCATGATGAGAGGACCGGGACGAACACCGTGGATGAACATAGCCGCCAGGAGCACGGCTGCCGGCGCCGATCCGGGGATGGCCAGGGAGAGAACAGGGATGATGGCCCCGCCGACAGCGGCGTTGTTGCCGGTTTCACTGGCGATGAGTCCCTCGATGCTGCCTTTGCCGAAGAGTTCCTTTTCCTTGCTCGACCTCTTGGCAAAATCGTAGCTGACCCAAGCGGCAATATCTTCACCGACACCGGGGATGGCCCCGATGAACGTCCCGATGACACCGGAGCGCAGGATCGTCTTCCAATATTTCAGAATCTGCCTGGGTTTAGGCAGGACATTTTCAATCTTCGTTTTAATGACATCCACTTTGGGGTACTTCATGATAGAGAGAATTTCCGCAAAACCGAATGCGCCCACCATAGCGGGGATGAGTCCTATTCCTCCGGATAGTTCCACGCTTCCAAAGGAAAACCGCACGTGGGCATGGATGCCTTCCATCCCGATCATGGCGACAAAGAGGCCGAGGAATCCGGCGATCCAACCCTTGAGGGGATCCTTAGGCGCCGTGAGGTTTCCGCTGATGACCACTCCGAAGATGGACAGCCAGAAGAACTCATAGCTCTGGAACTGCAAGGCGAAATTACCCAGAATGGGTGTGAAGAGAGCCAGCATCAGCAATCCGATAATAGATCCGAGAAAACTGCCGGTGGTGCCGATACCGATGGCCGCTCCGGCCTTGCCTTGAAGGGCCAGAGGATGACCATCCACGGCGGTGGCGGCGTTGGCCGGTGTGCCGGGGATGTTGAGAAGTATCGCACTTCTGCTGCCGCCGTAGATGGCGCCGATATACATGCAGACAAGTATGAGCACCGCGTTGTCTGCGGGCATCTTAAACGTCAGGGTGGTCATCAGGGCAACACCCATCGTGGCGGTGAGCCCCGGGAGCATACCGACGATTATTCCCAGCTGTGTCGCCCATAAGACATCAAACAAAGTCCGGGGCGTCATGAATCCCATCAGGCCCTCGGCGAACATTTTCAAACCTTCAAACATATTTAAACCGACTCCTATGGAAGTTTGACGAGAAACAGATAGTGGAATACAGTCGCCGTGATGCCGGAGGCTATGACGGCTTCGACGGCCGCCCAAAGTATCACTTTGCGATTACGCTTGATTGCCGGTCCCACACCTCGAGGAGCAGATGCTGAGGGTGTCGGGAATGCGGGATTCCCTGAAGTCTCGTTATTTTCCGCGCCATCCCATTCGAACAGCAGTATAAAAGCGAAAATAAAGAGACCGGTACTGACCGTATAATCTAGGCGTCCCATCATCACCAGGGCATAGATCAGAGTGATGAGAAGGGTGAGGACCAGTCGTCTGGTCTGTATGTCTTTCAGAACTCCAGAGAGTCCATTCTTCACGTCGATCTTCCATCCTCGCCGGCTGATGGAACGAAACAGGAGTACGACGGCCAGCAGCGTGATGATGGCACCCAACAGAAATGGAACCACCCCGGGGGCGGTATAGGGGTTGATGCCCCTTTGCTCCAAACGAGGCATACGGGCGGATAGGACCATGATTCCGCTGCCGAAGGCAACAAGGACGGCGGATACCAGGAAGTCGGCCCTGTTCATCTGGGATTCGGTCATTGTGGGATCTCTCCGGATTGTGTAATGAAACCCCCGGCCAATGGTGACCGGGGGAAAATATATGGAAGGCTCGAAGCCCCCATGCAATGAGTTACGGTCTGGGGATGCCGATCGTAGACGGATCCACAGGGGCGTCGCCGCTGTCGTATTTCAGCCATGCATCAATCTGCACCATTGGGAAGGCTTTATCAACTGCAGCCTGTCCATACTGGGGATCGAAAACGACGGCGTTGTTCAGAGCCCAGTCCTTCAGGACTTCGGAACTCATGACATGCTCTTCCCAAATCGAGTCCAAAGTGTCGGTGACTTCCGAAGGCACTCCTTTGGGTACGAAAAGGCCGAAGTAGATAGGTGCGGCTTTAAAATCCGGAAGCCAATTGGTGATGGGCGGAATCTCGCCTTCGTATCCGGCAATGGAAAGAGGCTTGTCGGTGAGAACGGCCAAAGGTCGGAGCTTGCCGGCCTTGATCATATCCACTTCCTCAACGGACAACTGGGTGACGACATCGCATTCGCCGCCGACGGTGGCGACGACAGCGGGATTGCCTCCGTCATAGGTGACCAGCCTGTACTCGAAATCGGCGTACTTTTTCAGCAGTTCGATCGCGGTATGTCCTGCGGAGTTGACACCGGCCGTTGCGACGCGAATTTCTCCGGGATTGTCTTTAAACGCTTCCAGCAGATCGTCCATGGTCTGATATGGGGTATCGACATTCACCGAGACGACGCTGGGCATGGCCACGTTCAGATAGAGGTTCCAGTCATCAAGGGTGGTGTCCATCAGACCCTGAACCTTATAAGTTCCCAGATCTTTAACGGCACCGGCGGTCCAGGTCAATCCGTCCCTCGGGGCATCCAAGGCACCTTTTGTACCGACTGAACCCGATGCTCCGGGCTGGTTGACGACGACAACTTTCTGTCCGAGGTATTCCTCGATAATCCCGGCGGTGGTGCGGCTGGATCTGTCTGTGGATCCTCCGGCGCCCCAAGGAACAATCAGATTAACCGGCTTTTCCGGCTGCCAGGCGTATCCGCCGGCCTCTTCATCGACTCCGGTGGCGAAAATCGGTAGAGAGACGGCCAATACGAGCAGGATCAATCCGACTTTTTTCATAGAAACCTCCTTAGACTCCGCATTGTCTTCCAGCGGAGCTATGTGAACCATAATCTTCACTCAGAATAAACCTAGCCCGGGCGATCTGTCAAAGAAAATACAAAAGTATCCGTTTGGACGAGGTTTATGAGCCGACAATATCCCGACTTATGACTAATTACTAGACAAAGTTCCTGTATGGGTTATTCTATTTCTATGAGCAAGCCAATACCAGAGAGCGTCGCCAGCCGCCGTTCTTCCATCGCACTTCTGATGCGAAACCTGGTGAATGAGGAAGCTCTTCCAAGGGCGGAACTGTCCAATCGGACACAGCTGAGCCGCACCGCGGTGAATCAGGCCCTCACGACATTGGTGGAATACGGATTGGTGGAAGAGGCCGGATACGGAGAGTCCACCGGAGGCCGACGGCCCCAGATGGTCAAACTGGCGTCAGGGGCAGCCTTTACGCTGGGAGCGGCCATGTCCGATTGGACGTGGACCATGATCCTCACGGATCTGGCCGGAAGAAAGATTGCCGAAGAACACCAGGCGATGAGCGGCCCCACCCCGGAAGCCGCGGTGGACGCAC
>JARGFR010000280.1 GCA_029210985.1 Spirochaetaceae bacterium
CTTCGGGCAGATCCTCCAGAGTTTGTCGAACCGCAGACACCAGCTGCGTCTTGTGCGATCCATGAAAACCATGTTCTCCGAGAATGGTATGCCTGTCGTCGGCGAAGGCTGAACTGAACGAACTCATGACTTCTTCCGTATATTGCGCGTTGGACGAATCGTACAAAATCTGAACACTGAGTATGCCGTCCTGACGCATGAGTCCTGCGGCAGTTTGGCCCTGTGCGCCGGTCGCAGATATGGACCGGAAAAACAGATCATCGAGCCCGGTGAGTTTGTCGGTGGAAACGGTCGGACTGACAATGAACGCTCCGTGAGCCAATCCCTCACGAATCGCCGGCTCCATATTACTGGTGAGCGGACCGATGATCGCCGCAACCCCCAGTTTTTTTAGTTCCAGGATCTGCCGAGCACATAATTCAGTATCACCCTCATCGTTGCGAATAAGAACTTCCACCGGACGGCCGTCTACTCCTCCGTTCCGATTGATGTCATCTACGGCCAGAACCATTCCGTCCCGACTGGACACGCCCAGCTGGGAGTAGCGTCCCGACAAAGTGCCCACAAAGCCCAGGACAATCGGCTCCGGCTTGCAGCCCGTCATACCCACAATCAAAACGAGTATCATGAAAAGAAGGATTCGAAGGATATGCCTGCTCACAAGATTTTTTCAACTCCGATGAAAATATTTTGAGGCATCTCAAGTGTCATTGATTACAGGGTCTATTTCAACCAAGAACCGGCAAAAGGCCGGCCCGGCGGCCGCTAAACCGTTCTCTGAATTTTCGGAATTGTGACAACCGCAGAGGTTCCGCCGTACTCATTGCGGTCAAGTCGGACATCACCGCCAAGCCGGCGAGCCCACATTCGGGAGAGCGTCAATCCCAGGCCAAGGCCCGGCAGGGCTTTTTCCGTGACGGATTGATATCGGCGGAACGGCTCAAACAGACTGTCCCGCAAACCTGGGGGAATTCCTCTGCCCGTGTCCGTCACGACTATCCGATAGTCATCCCCCTGCAACGACGCCAGAACCTTGATTCCGCCTTGGTTGGTATAAAGAACGGCGTTCATAATCAGTTTGTCGAGTATCCGGCCGGCCAGAGGATCAAGAAGTGCCTCAGCACCGATGGAGCCGTCTATTTCCAGGGTGAGCTTGAGCCCGACCGCGTCGGCGGTTTTTTCCAGATTCTCTGCGGCGGATTGGAGTATGCCGATTGCGGTGCCGCTCTGAGACACTCCCTTCCCGGAATCTTCTGTACGGGAGAACTCTATCAAGTCTTCCAGCATGCCGTTCATGCCGTCTCCCGCGTTCTGCAGCAGTTCACAATAGGCTCTCTGGTGTTCATCCAGTTCAGTGGTTCTTAAAACATCCACAAGACCCAGCATTCCGTGAAGAGGGTTTCTCATTTCATGTACAACATGGGTCATGAACCGGTCCCGAGCCGTCAAACCCGAGTGTCCCATGATGTAGCGGTCGGCTTCCTCACGGAGATGCCTGAGTCGGATCAAACGATCGATCCGGGCCGGCAATATCATCGGGAGCGAGAGAGTCCGGACGATGTGTTCTCCAAGAGTGAGGGACAGCACGATGGGAGCGAGGGTATCATAGTCCTCAATAACAGCCACCGGAACATCCCAATCATGAAGAACGGTCAGGAGATCTATGACATCCGAGGTGCCTTCGTCGTGTGAGACCACAACCACGTCGAAGGGCGGATTTGTCTCTATCACATTCCTGGCGCCGTCGACATCGTTCGCCGTGGCAAGTCCGCCCAGCTTTTCAAGTATTTGCCGATCTTCCGATACGGCGTCTTGAGTCTGTATGTGTAGAATGGTCAGAGTTCGACCCATGTCATTTCCTTCGGGCATTGACAAGTTCCATCAATCGGCCGGTCAATTGAGGTTCATCCACCGGTTTCAGAAAGAACTCATCCATACCGGCCTCGAAACACCGGTCCTTATCGGTTTGGAATCCATGAGCCGTGACAGCCCAGATGGGTGTCGGCGTTTCACCGGATTCGATACGCCGAAATTCACGGGTCACATCGATTCCGCTCATCCGGGGCAAACCGACATCCATCAGAACGGCGACGTATTTCCCGGGAGAGAACAATCCGACGGCACTTTCGCCGTCGACCGCCTCGACAATGTCAAAACCACGTTTTTGAAGAATAGTGGAGAGGTAATACCGACTCAGGGGGTCGTCCTCGACAATGAGGATTTTCGGTGCACCGGCATGTTCGTTATTCGACTCGGTCGAATCCGGAGAACGTGGAATCAGGACCCTGAATAGACTGCCTCCCTCCGGAGCATCCTGGATTGTGATGTCACCGCCCATGAGATCGACAAGACTCCGAACAATGGCCAGACCGAGACCCAAACCCGGGCGCTCTTTGGTATAAGGATTCTCCACCTGGCGAAACATCTCAAAAATCTCCGCCTTTTTGTCGTCGGGAATGCCGATGCCGGTGTCCGAGACGTCCAGAATCAGGTCCGAATCGCACCGGCTGACAACGTTGATTCCGCCGTGGTCGGTGTACTTGATGGCGTTTGAAAGTAAATTGCCCAGAATCTGGGCCAGACGTGTTTCATCGCCATAGAACAATTTCTCATTCTGATGGGTAAATGTCACGTTCAGACCTTTCTGCCCGGCCGCCGCGGAATGGAGACCGATGACCCGATCGACGAGGGATGGAACAGAGAATTTTTCTCGTTTAATCAGGACTTTCCCCACATCGATACGGGAAATATCCAACAAATCACGGAGCATGCGCTCCAGGTCTCCTGCCGCCGAATCCACGAGGGACACCAGATGCCGCTGATCGTCGTTCAGACCCGAATCCTTCAGCAGAGCGGCAATCCCGATGATTCCACTCACGGGAGTGCGGAACTCATGACTGGTATTCGCGAGAAATTCACTACGGGCACGACTGGCCGATTCGGCCCGACGCAGGGTCTCCTGAAGTTCGGCCTCCGTCCGGAATCGCTCACTGGCGTCGGTCACCAGGACGGCTCGACAATCCACACCGTTAAAAACAATGGTACTGGCATGGAGTTTTACGTGACGGGTCGAGCCGTCGGCCATTTTTTGAACGATGATGACCTCGCTCGTATCATCGCTTACCAATCGGGCTAAGGCCTCTTCAAATCGATCGACAGACTCCGCCGACAGGTGACTCAGGTGTTTCCCGCACATGACTTCCCTGGAGAACCCGTAGAATCCGGCGGCGGATTCGTTCAAATCAAGAATCGACCCGTCGGATTTCGATACGATAAGAAACGGGTAGTCTATCGAGTGGAAAACGGAACGGAATCGTTCTTTCTGATTGAACAGCCAACCTCCCGTCTGCGTCTCGGTTTTCTTCGACAGAACGGCGACGCCAACCGACAGGTAACCGGTGCGGCCGTCGGTGAGAGGAACGGCGTGTTTTTGAATGTGTGTGATGGGCCGGCCCTTGACCGTGTGGAATGTCAGATCCATTTCTTCAAATCCAGGCCCATCCTCCGTCACCCTTTGGTCCGACTGCCTGAAACGGTTCCAATCCTCCGGGCTGAGATACGGGGATAAATCGAAGGAGGAATTTGGTTCGACTTCGGACTCAATGCCCAGAAGTTCACGAAACGAGGCATTGAGATAGACA
>JARGFR010000281.1 GCA_029210985.1 Spirochaetaceae bacterium
GCCGGTGGAGGCGCCCGAAGGGACAGCGGCCCGGCCGAAAGAGCCGTCGGCCAGCATAACGTCGACTTCGACGGTGGGATTGCCTCGGGAATCGAGGATTTCGCGAGCTTCTACGTATTCAATTGTATCCATTGATCATTTTCTCCTATGTGAGGGGTTCGACCTCAAATATCCGCCGTTCCGGGGCCGAGGGTCAAGGCTGTCGGTCCGAATCCCCGGATATTGACCGATCTCTTGACCTGGCGTCCAGTGGATTTTACGATGTGAACGAATGAACCCCACCCGGCTTGAAGTCACCGAAGACATGCTGGATCGTGTCGTCTACGGCATGGAAAACCAGAAAGATCAACTATATCTGGATCCCTCAGACGGGGTTCTGCGTGCCGACACAGACGGTTCGGATTCTCTCATCCCTATGCCGCCTTGGGGACCCTCAGAGGGCTATCGGTTGATGGACCGGTTTGCCGGGACTCTGCCGAAATCAATCCTGAGAAGCCAATTGCTGGACATCCTCCACTCCGGAACCGGTGTATTTCGACGATACAAGGACGCTCTGAAAGATCGGCCGGAAATTGAAGGTTTGTGGCTGCGGTATAAGAAAAAAGAAATGAGGAAGACGGCGCTCTCATGGCTGTCCCGATGGTCGGAGGCCTTGTACTTGGAGAGCCTGGGACCCGAACCGGAGGACTGGGACGATCTGCCGTCTGTGGAGTTCAGTTTTCGGGACGCTGAAACGGACGAGCTGGCCTCAATAATGGTTTGGGATAGAGAAGCGAACATCGAGGAATATGCCGGTTTTTCACCGGTGGCCCGGGAGGCGGAAATCTCCCGGGTTCGGGGGAATATCGATTTGCACAGCGGTGACCTGCTCGTCGCGGAGAGTCCTTCGGGCGATATCGTCGGGTTTGCATGGATCGTCATGGATGCAGATTTGGATCGTCCGGAAGCACGACTGCTGCAGCTCTATGTTCTGCCGGAATTCCGAGGGCTGGGCATCGGACGATCCCTGGCGGAGGCCGCTTTTGATAAGGCCCTGGAAGCCGACGCGGCCGCCTTGAGTATTCGAATCGGCGGTTCTTCCGAGGATGTTCTCGAGGGTTATCTGGAGGGCCATGGTTTTAAACCTGTAATGACCCTCTGGCGCAAAACGGATTAACACCTCTGCCGCTCAGTTTCTCAGGAGCTTCTTTTTCTCTTCCAGGCGTTTGGGTTCGACTCGGAGGTTGATGTCCTCAAGGGCCTGCATCACCTGGTCGACCACGTACTGTTTGGGGTCCACGCCGTCGGGAGCGGCCGATTCGGCTTCTTTCCTGAATCGTCGTCCGCTGACGATATCGGAACATGTGAGGATCATCAGATCTTTCGTCGGCTCATCACGGGTCATATCATCAGAACTATGTGGAGGCAGGGCATTCCCATTGATGGCGAGGAATAAGACATTGTCAAAAGTTTTCACATAGGAGTGGATTTCCCGGACTCCTTTTTTAGACGTCGGGTCCCAGGGTCTGTATCGTGTACCGGCCGGAAAAACCGTAATGATACGACCGTTCAATTTCTTATCGATCATCTCACGCATGGCGGCATGGTTGATGGGGACGCTTATCTTGCGCACTTTCTCCAACTCATTTGGATCGTTAATTGTATCGAGGGATCGGCTCGGGTAGATCACGATGGTGTCGTAAGATCTTGTGAATACGGCTGTGATGGGTGTGGATTCACTGAGCTTCATACCCCTGATAGGAAGCAGAGAGGCGGCAGTTTCCGGATTAATCTGCTTTTCCATGAGCCGAAACAAGATTGGAAAGTCAAAATTACTGTAATGCTCGGCCAGTATCAGACAGGATTCACCGGCCAGACTTCGTTTACGGAGTTCAACGAGAGCCTCAACGTTGTCGATTCGGCTTCCGGGCAGCAGAAACGCTTCGACCAGGCGGCCGATGATTTCCCGATTCTCGGTATTTCCAAGCTGATAGACGTTCTCAGGAGAAAACTCATAATCGTAAGCGAGATTGGCCTGCATGGTCGAAATCTGTTCATTGAGGTCGGAAATTTTCACACCATTATTGTCGCGTATTTACCGTAGCGTTGGAAGAGCCGGCGTTATCGGACAAGCGAGGCCTCTTCCCCCCATCCATTACGGGCGCTGTAGGGATTTCCGGGATCGGTCAATTCTCTGCCATTGACGACGAAACGGTAGTATTGCGAGTCGGGCGGAAGCCTCAAAGTTGTGACATAGACACCCGGATGAATCGGCGACTCGGGAATAGGTGTGAGATAGGGGTCCCATCGATTGAAATCCCCGACAAGAGCAACTCTGGAGTTCGGAGTACCGACATAAACGAATCGGACCGAGCCGTCGGGCATGCGCTTGATTCCCGGAGCGGGTATCCCGCTGTCGGACGGTACCTTCAGCACCGAAACAAGGACGCCTCTTCCATCGAATTTGGAGGGCACGTTGGGGTCGGTGGTCCACAATCCGTCGACAACAAGGCGATAGTGTATTTCTTCCAGATTCTCAGGGAGAGGCAAAGCAAGAATAAATATTCCGTGTTTGTTCTTTTCAAAGGTGTGAAATTCCCGATAGAGTTCATGCTCCATAGCCAATGAGACCACCTGGGTTCCCGGAGTACCTTCATAGCTGAGTAGAATGACATCTCTTCCGACGAAGGGCTCACTCGAAGAGCTTGTGTTGACGATACGGTGATGTAATTCGGTATCCAGAGATGCCCCATGAACCGTCAGGATGCCTATTATTAGGTATAAAACGGCAAGAAATGCCCTATGCAGACCGGTATGCGTCATATTCCCTCACTCCTACTATATTCGGTTAGAATTGAGAGTGCATTAATGGTGGTTCACCAAGGCGGCCAATTCGCCGATAAAAAAGAATAGGACGCGAACTCGATGCCGACCCTAGAAGAACTGGACACATTAAAGAACCGCATAAATGAACTCGGGGACGAGCCGCGTCTGTTGGCAGAGCGTGGTGAAAAGCTCCATGACGTAGCACCTCCGGAGGCCCGGACCGACGCCGATCTGGAGCAGCTTCTGGATGATGATTTCGCCGGCGGCGGCATCGACGAAATGGAAGCTTTGCTCGGCACTTATGCCGACGATCTGGATGATCTCGAGCCGCCGGATGAATTTAACTTATATGACTTAACCCCGCCGGAAACGGCTGACGAGGAATCAACACCTGAAGAAATCCCCACAGACGAGTCTGTCGAAGAGGCTGAGCCGCCGGTTGAGGCCGAAAAACCGGCCCAGGTAGAGCCGCCGGCCGAGTCGGAACGTGGGGATCTCGTGGAACTCGGAGAGGATTTCTCCATCGATGATCTGGATCTCGGCGAAGCCCTTGATGATATCGATACGGAATCTGCGGAGCTGACGGACTCGGATGAAGGAGAAGACTTTTCTCTTGATGATTTGAGTTTTGATGAGTTCCCGGAAGAGGAGGCCGAACCCTCGGCGCCTCTCGATGAAATGCCGGAT
The DNA here is from genome assembly GCA_029210985.1 of Spirochaetaceae bacterium. Lineage (GTDB taxonomy): Bacteria > Spirochaetota > Spirochaetia > DSM-2461 > DSM-2461 > UBA2779. The sequence continues at coordinate 3,493 of JARGFR010000281.1, forward strand.
GAAGAGCCATCGGATGATGATCTGCCGGATGAAGAGTTGACGGGAGAGGAGCTGCAGGCCGGTGAACCGGATGAGTTTCCCGCCGATGAGTTCCCCGCCGATGAGTTTCCCGCCGATGAGTTCCCCGCCGATGAACC
>JARGFR010000282.1 GCA_029210985.1 Spirochaetaceae bacterium
CGGTGCGGACTTCGTCGAGATGTTTGTCGGCGTCGGCGCCGCCCGGGTGAGGGATCTGTTCAAACAGGCTCGGGAAAAAGCGCCCTGTATTATCTTCATCGATGAACTCGATGCCATCGGTAAAAGTCGATCCGGCACACTGTCCACCAACGACGAACGAGAACAGACCCTCAATCAGCTTCTGGTGGAGATGGACGGTTTTGATTCCACCAGCGGAGTCATCATCCTGGCCGCCACAAACAGGCCCGAAGTACTGGACCCCGCACTCCTCAGACCCGGTCGATTCGATCGGCAGGTGGTGGTGGATAAGCCCGACCAGATCGGTCGGGAAGAAATATTGAAGATTCATGCCGCGGGTGTGAAGCTGGAAGAAGGTTTGGATCTGTCGGATGTGGCCAAGGCCACCGCGGGTCTGGCGGGAGCGGATCTGGCGAATATCGTCAACGAAGCCGCTTTGCTGGCTGTCCGTATGGGCCGGGACAAAGTCAACAAGGAGGATTTCTTCGAAGCGATCGAAAAAACCGCCATCGGTCTGGCAAAAAAGAACAAGCTTCTCAATCCCCATGAACGTGAAGCGACCGCGTACCATGAGACCGGACATGCTCTGGTGAATGTGTTCACGCCGGATCAGCATCTTGTGAAGAAAATCACCATTGTTCCCAGGGGATACGGCGTGATGGGATACATGCTGCCTGTACCCGAAGAAGAGCGATCCTTCCAGACCCGAGAAGAACTTCTGGGACGCATTGATGTGGCCCTGGGCGGTCGAGCCGCGGAAGAAATCATCTACGGCACCATCTCCACCGGTGCCGGAAACGATATTATGCAGGCCACAGATATCGCCCGTACCATGATAACTCGGCTGGGTATGAGCGAACGGTTCTCGAACGTCTCTTTGGAGAAACGAGGCGGCGGATATCTGGGGCAGCAGGACGGCTATTTCGGACAGAACCGAGACTATTCTGAGGATACCCAGCGCTATGTAGACGAGGAGATATCCCGCATCATGGCCGACCGTTATCAACGGGTGAAGACTCTTCTTGAAAAGCATCGAAGTCTTCTTGAGCAGATTACCGTTCGTCTGCTGGACACCGAAACCATCGAGCGTCAGGAGCTGATGGACCTCATAAAATCCGATGAGTTCGGCGGCCCGGAATTCGAAGCCCGGCGTCAAGCCGATCTCAAGCCTTCGGACCGTGCCAAAGCTTCGGGAGAGGCTCGGAATGAAGCCATCAAAGAGCGGATTGCCGAACGGAGAGCCGCCGAGGAAGAGGCCGCCCGGATTGCCGCGGAAGAAAAGGCCGCCAGAGAAGCCGCCCGGGAAAACGGCGAGCCGGAAAGAGACGGACGGAATGCCCCTCCTCAAGAGGACGATTCGTCCCGGGATGATTAGCTTATTTTTGACATTTGGTAAAAAAACGTAAGCAATGGCCCCGATTCCGGGGCTGTTTATCTTGAGGGGAGCCATCGAACGCCGTATCATTCAGTCCGGAGGCTACACCATGAATTTCAGCTGGCAATTCCTCACCGATATGGGAATCATCGGCGCCGCTTTGATGGCTGCGACTTGGATACGTTCAAGGGTCCGATTTTTCCAACGCTTCCTGATTCCGAATTCTCTGACCGCCGGATTCCTGCTTTTCCCCCTGTATAACTGGGTATTTCCAGGAATCGGCATTGGCACAACAAGTCTGGAGAATATCGTCTATCACTTTCTGAATCTCTCGTTCATCGCCATGACGCTGAGAGTGAGTAAAGACAAACGGCGATCCAGCCGAGATGTCTTCGCAACCAGCACCATGGTTCTCAGCCAATATGCCATTCAATGTTTCCTGGGCACCATCATCACTCTCATACTGATCAAGACCATTATGCCTGGTCTTTTTCCGGGATTCGGACTCTTTGCCACCCTGGGTTATTCCCTCGGACCCGGACAGGCTTTCGCCATCGGTTCGGGCTGGGAAACCATGGGATTCGAAGGTCTGGGTAGTGTCGGCCTCACTTTTGGTGCTCTCGGATTTATATGGGCCTCATTCGGCGGAATTTTCCTGGTGAACTACGGTGTCCGAAAAGGCTGGATCAGCCGGAAGGAACGATCACTCATCGATGACAGTCAAGTTCGTCACGGAGTCACCCGACGGGGCGAAACCAGCAAGAGCTCTCAGGTGACCGACGTTACCAATCCGGAAGCCATCGATCCCATGGCCTTCACGGCCGGCCTCGTCCTGGCAACCTATCTGCTGGCCTATCTCGGCCTTACCGGGCTGTCACGGCTGCTTGCTCTGCTTGGAAACAGCGGGGTCCAGTTGGCCACCAACCTCTGGGGAATCATGTTTATCTTCTGCGGTATCACCGCCATGGCTGTGAAAGCATTCATTGCCGCTTTTAGGATTGACTACATCATCGACAATCAGCGCCTAACGCGTATCAGCGGGTTCAGTGTGGACTTTATGGTCGCTTCGGCGATTGCCGCCATCAGTGCCGCCGTGGTGGTAAAGTTCTGGATTCCCATCGCCCTCATTTCCACCATCGTGGGCTTAGCGACCACGTTCAGTCATATATGGCTGTCCAGCCGTGTCTTCCAGGATCATGTCTTTTACCGGACCGTTCTCATCTACGGTGCGGCTACAGGAACGCTGCCGACCGGTTTGGCGCTGCTGCGCATCATCGATCCCCAGTTCGAAACGCCGGCCAGCCGGGATTTCATGTTCTCGGCCGGACTCACCTTTCTCATGGCCATTCCCATTATCCTAACGGCCAACATGCCGGCGATGGGCGCCCTGAAGGGGTCATTAACGCCCACTTACCAAGTTCTTGGACTCTATACGATCTATGTCCTGGCCTGTCTGGTGGCGTATCTGTTCCTCTCGGGACGCCGGAGATTTGCGGATCCGTCAATGATCTGGCTGAAGCGAAAGCACTGATTGCCCTTTATGTAACGGATTTGGAACGGACCGAATCTCTGAGGATGATGTCGGTATCCAGTGTCACCGAATAGGTTTCCGATACCTTTTCTTTGATGATCTTCAACAACATCTCAGCGGCAAGTTCTCCCTGCTTGCCGGTGGGGAGATTGACCGAGGAAAGGCTGGGGCTGATATATCGGCCGGCGGGAGTATTGTCGAATCCCACAATCGATACGTCCTTCGGAACGGCCACACCGCGTTTTCGGGCCGCAGCCATCGCTCCGATGGCCACCAGATCGTTGATGGCAATGACGGCATCGGGAACAGACTGCAGATCCATCATTCGAGAAAAGGCCCGATAACCACATTCGAACTGATTTTCGTGGTCACTCTCGACAATGATACGGCTCTGATCGAAGGATTTCCCGGCGGCGGCGGCAGCACGTTCCATGGCGCTCATGCGGTCATAGGGGTGTTCGTTGGTGGGACGGTCCGAGATGAAGCCGATTCTCTCATGACCCAGTTCATACAGGACACCGCAGAGACGACCGAGGGTTTCATACAAGTCGATTCGAATGCTGTTCGGCAGACCGAACTGAGCGGGAGCGTTGAATGATGTAAATGGGATTCCCGCCGGTGTCAGCAGAACCTCGGCTTCGGAGGCATATCGGGCGTCA
>JARGFR010000283.1 GCA_029210985.1 Spirochaetaceae bacterium
GATACCAAGCTTATCGCTACAAGGACGTGCGCTCGGATTACGGATCTTGTTCCACCATCATTTCCGAATATTGGAAAGATGCCGGTTTAACCCCGCCCACGAGCGTTGCGACCGCACTCCTCTACGGAATACGGAACGATACCGACGGATTAAGCCGCGGCATTCATCTGGAGGATATTGAGGCCTATTACCGGCTTTACGGCCACGCCGATATGTCGCGGATATCCGAGCTGGACAACAACAGCATTCAGCTGTCGGTGCTGAAAGACTATTCAAAGGCCTTTGATACCGTCGAGGTGTATGGACGTACGGGTTTTTTGAGCCTCGAGAGCAATGACGATTCACTCCTGGGTACCGCCGGGGATATTCTGCTTTCAGTGGAAAACGTCGATGTTGTTGTCGCTTATGCGATACGGGACACCGGCCTCAAATACTCGATTCGAAGTATCGACAGGAAGGTGGATGCGTCCGAGCTGGTTCGATATTTGGTCAGGGGTTATGGAATCGGCGGCGGACATGCCGCTATGGCGGGGGGCTTTATTCCCGCGGAAGATTTTCCGAAAGACAGATCCTATGAAACCTTCTCTCGGGTTCGGGCCATTGAATTCATCGAGAAAGGCGATACCGTTGAGAAATGACTGTTAAACCTCTTCCGATTTCAGTGCCGTCATCCATGTCTCTCTTCGGTACATCACCAATGCCGCCAGATACACGGCCAGATTGGAAATAAACATCGCCCACCAAATTCCGGAGGCACCGAATCCAAGACCGCGTCCGATCAGAAGTGCCAACGGCAGACGGATACCCCATAACCGCGTTATACCGAGGATCATCCCCACCTTGGTATAGCCGGCCCCCTGAAAGACTCCGTTATACACCATGAACATACCGAAGAAGACAACAGAAACGGATACGACCCGGAACAGCTGGGCGCCATAGCGGATGACTTCCGGATCATCCACAAAAAAGCGGGTGAATTGATTGCCGAAAAAGAAACTGAAACTCATGGTCACCATCAGAAAAACAAACACCGAAATCAGAGCCATGTGGACCGTCCGCTTCGCTTCATCCGGTCGATTCGCACCAAGGGACTGACCAACCAGAGCTGCGGTGGCCTGACCGACGCCCATCGCCGGCATGTTGAACAGTCCGATTAAGCGATTCGCAATACCAAACGCCGCGATGACAGGTGTACCGAAAGAATTGATGACTCCCTGGAGAACGGTGAATCCCAGTGCCGTCGTCGACTGTCCGAGGGCCGAAGGCAGACCGATCCGAATGAGAAATCCAAGTTCTTTGCGCTTGGGACGCATCGCCGACAACTTGAGCTTCAAACCCCTGCTTCCGCTGACCAGAAGCCACATCGAGATTCCCGCGGCAATCGATCTGGCGATAATCGTCGCCCACGCCGCACCTGCCACGCCCATGGCGGGAAAGCGTCCCAGCCCGAAAATAAAAAGCGGATCTAATATCACATTAAGCAGAACCGAAACGCCTTGAACCGCCAGAGGTACGATGCCGTTCCCAATTCCCTGATAGGCGAATTGCTGTACGACGGTGAGGAACATAAAAGGCAATCCGGCAAAAATGATGCGCATATACGGGGCTGCATAAACCGATACATCAGAAGGCGTCTTCATCAGCCGAAGAATCCCCGGTGTGATGATGATTCCCGCCGCACCGATAACCAGCGAAAGAACCAGGAGAAAAGCGGTCATCTGTCCGAGATACAAATTGACTCTTAACGAATCACCCTTGCCGAAGGACTGGGCGATAAGCGTTCCACCCGCCATGGAAAAGCCCATGGCAAACACCGTCAGGAACCATATGATGGGGAGAGCCACAGCCGGAGCGGAGAGACTGGCCGCATCCAATTTTCCCAGGAACCAAGCGTCGGTGAGATTGTATAGAGTTTGCAGGAAGTTCCCTGCCATGATGGGCAGGGCCAACTTCCAAAGGCGCCCGAAAGTGCCGTCTACCAAAGATGATGGACCAGAGTTTTGATTCTCTCCGTGTAAATTTCATCCACTTTCCGGCGGCTCTGCTCGGATAATTGAGGCAGTTCGGCGGATGACAAATTGGATTTCAGATGTTCCAGTTTGGATGCGCCGGGAATGATGGTGGACACTTCCGGATGGTCCAGTATCCATCGCAATGCGACAGGGGCGAGATTTTTTTGATCCGGAAAGATCTTCTTGATTTCGTTTACAGCGTCCAAACCGGTATCAAAGGGAATACCCGCGAAGGTCTCGCCTTTGTCGAAAGCCGCACCGTCCCGATTGAATGTCCGATGATCCTCGGGAGCGAAAGAGGTATCCCGGGTGAACCGGCCGGTCAGCAGACCGCTGGCCAAGGGAACCCGGATGATGATACCGATGTCTTTTTTGGCCGCTTCAGCAAAAAACAGATCGGCGGGTCGCTGCCTGAACATGTTGAAGATAATCTGCACCGTATTCACATTCGGGTATTCGATGGCTTTCAGTGCTTCCTCGACTTTCTCGACACTGACTCCCAGATTCAGAATCTTTCCCTCATCCTTGAGTCTGTCGAAGAGTTCAAATATCTCCGGTCTGTAGTAGACGGGTGTGGGAGGACAATGAATCTGCACCAGGTCCAAGACGTCCAGTCCAGTATTTTTCAAGCTGTTCTCGACATAAGTCCGCAGTATCTCAGGGGTATACCCTTCACTGACGTGGGGATCGATGAATCGGCCGCATTTTGTGGCGACATAGACCCGTTCGGACCGTCTGCGCACTACTCGGCCGACGGCGGCCTCACTTTTTCCGTCTTCATAGACATCCGCGGTATCGATGAAATTGACACCTTCATCGATCGCCGTTTCGAGAATGGACTCAGCCAGGCTGTCGTCGAAGCCGCTGCCCCATTTCCCGCCCACCTGCCAGGTGCCCAAAGAAATTTCGCCGATGTTGAATCCGGTTTTTCCAAGTCGTCTTGTTTTCATAGTTTTAAATTTGGACCAGCTCTCGGAATGTGTCAATCAAGGCCGGGAGATAAGCCGGCTCCCAATCGTTTTATTTTTTTCTTCGGCGGCAGGGCGTCGGTGATAGTTCCCTCAGCCATCTCCGCGGCGAAGGCAATGGTTTCGGCGAAGGTGGGATGAGGATGGATAGTCCCCCCAATGTCCGCCGCGTCGGCTCCCATTTCAATAGCCAGCGTGGCCTCGGCGATAAGGTCTCCCGCTCGGGCGCCGGTGATGCCGGCTCCGATCAGTCTGCCGCTCTCGGGATCAAAAAGGGCTTTCGTCGTACCGATTCCCTTATCCGCCGACAAAGCACGCCCGCTGGCCGCCCAGGGGAAGACGCCTTTTTCATACTTCACGCCTTCCGCCTTGGCCTGCTTTTCGGTATAACCCGTCCAGGCGATTTCGGGGTCTGTGTAGGCAACCGAAGGGATGGTCATCGCGGTAAAGGCACTTTTCATGCCGGAGATGACTTCGGCGGCCACCTTGCCTTCATGAACGGCCTTGTGGGCCAGCATCGGATTCCCCACGACATCGCCGATGGCGTAAATGCCCGGCACCTTGGTTTCCATACGCTCATTA
>JARGFR010000284.1 GCA_029210985.1 Spirochaetaceae bacterium
GATGGAGACGTCCGGCAGGCTCCGAAGTGCATCCAGCACCGTATCCCCACGACGAATTTCTTCTTCGGGGATAACCCGGACATAGGCCGGGGTCGAGCGCGCATCTTCCTCGACGCGTGAGGCGGTGACGATGATTTCCGTTTCGGCGAAAAGAGCGGTTGATAGAACCGCCAAGAGACCCAGCAGGGCCGTAAGACGTGGCATAAAAGCCTCCACATACTGTTAACCGCGACGGAATATCCTGGCTTACGGCACAACTCCCATCGCCTTCCCTCTCGGTGGCACAATGATGGAAACATCGCCGATTACAGTTGGTAGAGGACAGCCGCGGTATCTCACCGCGTTCCTCCGTCGTCGGTGGAGATATCCTAACCGAGGACTCGCGACGATGAAAGCCCCAATTTGACTTTTCTGATTCGGCCGATTCATAGCTCAAATGCCATGTATAATGATTTCATGACTATGAAATATCGACAACTCGGCCCCAAGGGTCCGGTGGTATCGGCCCTGGGATTCGGCTGCATGCGATTTCCCACCGCTGGCGGGCGAATCGACCGCCGGCAATCCAAGGCCATGCTGTATAAGGCCATCGACTCCGGAGTGAATTACCTGGATACCGCCTATCCTTATCACGGCGGTGAGAGCGAAACCCTCATTGCCGATGTGGTGGTCGGTCGGCGCCGTGAAAATGTGATTATCGCCGATAAAATGCCCCTCTGGCTGGTGGAAACCGCCTCCGATCTGGATAAATATTTCGACGAACAGCGTCAACGACTGAAAAGCGACACCATCGATGTCTATCATCTCCACGCACTGAACGCCGAACGATGGGAGAAGATGAAGAAGGTCGGCGCCCCGGATTGGCTGGCTCGAAAGAAAGAAGAGGGCGACATCCGTTACGCCGGGTTCAGCTTCCATGATGATTATCCCGCCTTCGAGTCCATTGTGAACGGCTGGGATTGGGACGTCTGCCAGATTCAATACAATTTCATGGATGTTGACGAACAAGCCGGAACCAAAGGCCTGCGCCTTGCCTATTCCAAGGGGATCGGCGTCGTCGTGATGGAGCCCCTGCAGGGCGGAAATCTGGCCACGCCGCCTCGAACGGTGCAGGCTATCTGGGACAGATCCGCCGTCCCGGATCGGTCGCCGGTTGAGCGGGCGCTTCGTTGGGTCTGGAACCAGGCGGAGGTGGGTTTGGTCCTCAGCGGAATGAGCGTGATGGAACATGTCGAGGAAAACTTACGGGTTGCATCGGAGGCCGCCATCGGCGAATTGGACGCAGCGGAACTGGCGCTCTATGAAGAAGTTCAGGCTGCCTATATCAGCTTGAAGGCCATCGGCTGTACCGCCTGCGAGTACTGTATGCCTTGTCCGGAAGGGGTGGACATTCCCTCGAACTTCCGCGCCTACAATCAGGCGGCCACATATGGGAATATGGAGGGCGCCCGGGGTCAGTACGCCAGAATGAAAGATCTCTTCGACCGCGGTCTCTCAGAAACCGACACACGGGGCATCAACTGCATCTCCTGCGGAACCTGCGAACCCAAATGTCCACAGGGATTGCAAATCGGCGATTTGATGCCTGAAGTCGCCGCTGTTCTGGGCGGAACGAAAACACTGGACCAGGCCTTGATATCGTAGGTGTGTCAACCGGCGCGGATGCCGGCTGGTTGCAGGAAGCTTCAGTCAGACCGGTGTCAGCCCCGAGTCACTTCTGGTGACGGCGGGACTTTCTTTCGGCATCAGTATTGTAAAATGCACCCCGCGCCCTTCTCCGCCGTCAACATCGATGCGGCCGCCGTGCCTGTCGACGATGATGGATCGGATGATGTGGAGGCCCAACCCTGTTCCCCCGGAATTGCGTGCCGTGGTAAAAAAAGGGTCGAAGACTTTGTTGACAATATCGTTGGGAATGCCCGATCCGTCGTCCCTATAATCGATGGCCACCGAGTCCCCTTCATCCGTCACAACAATCGTGATGATGCCCTTGTCTTTCGCCTCGTAGCCGTGAATTAACGAGTTCATCACCAGGTTTGTTAATATCGTTCCCATATCTCCCGGGTAATGTTCAAAGATGATGGATTCGGGGCATTGGAAGTCCACAGACACGTGTTTATTCTTGAGAGGACCACGTAGTGTATCCAGAATGTCCTGAAAGACGTCGGCCAGATTCATGAGCCGATGCATTTCACCACTCTGGTCCACCGCCACCTGCTTGAATGTCCGAATTAATGCCGCGGCCCGAGCCAGATTTGAGGTCAGTGAACGGCCGAGCTCCACTCCTGTATCCAGGAACTCGGCAAGTTCGGATGGATTTGGCCCCGTCTCTTGAGTATGACGTTTCATCTCTTCAATACCGTCGACCAGGTAGGATCCACCGGTGACGGCGATACCCAAAGGCGTGCTGATTTCATGAGCGATACCGGCAACCAAGGACCCCAGAGACGCCAGCTTTTCATTGCGCATCAGTTCGTCTTCGGCCAGACGCAGCTCTCTGGATCTCTCTTCCACCCGCTGCTCGAGTTCGGTGTTCAATTCTCTCAATCGATTCTCGACTCGTCGACGGGTCAGGTTTTTCCAGATGCCGTCCGCGAGAAGGGTCAGCTGCCGGATGTCCCCCGGACCGTAGGCCGAGGCTTTGTCGAACACACCGAGAACCACCGATGTCCCACCTGTTCCTTTCGGACCGGGACAAGGGCGTATGATGCCGCGAAACACTTCTGAAGGACCTTCCCCGAAATCCACCGTACCCCCGGGATGATTGATGACCAACGGGGCATCGTCCTCCATGGACCGATCGATGATATCACCGCATCGTCCCTTCATGATGTTTTCCTTTAACCCGCCGTTTTTCGGTATGTAGGTGTATCGGGTTGGCTCATCCTCGTCGTCGGCGATCAGCACCACCGCTCGAAAGCTTTCGGTGATGGCCAGGGCATCGCTCATCACAATGCTGGCGATTTGCCCGTCATCCGTCCCCGCCATATGAGTGAGATTCACCAGACTTTCCAATCGGCGCTCATTCAGACGGAGTTGGCGAATCGCCGACTGTGATTCCCCGAGCAGTTCGTCACGCTGCCGGTAAAGCCGGCTGAGAATAATAATTCCGACGGTGAGAACCATGATGGCGAATACACCCATGCCGGTTTCAAACGGGTACTGACGCCAGAAGGCATCCGGCCGGTTCAGGATGATGCTGCCGGCCGGCAGGGCGGCCGGCGGAATGTCTTGGTTCTTGAGACGCGGATAATCAAAGACCGTTTTGTAACGAGTCGGCCGGAGTTGGAAGGCGTCCGGATTCACTCTGCCCTCAATCACATCGATGACCAGTTGCGCCGCGTCCCGACCCTGATAGGAGGAGTCGATAAGAGGCCCGCCGATAATTCCATGGCCGAACATCCATTCGTAGCTTCCGTAAATTGGAATATCAAGGGTTTCGTCGATGCGGTGAAGCAGAAACTCAGAGGGGTAACTCCCGTTGCCCGGATCCATCACGTAGGTAAAAAAGGCCAGGACGGTTTCCGGCGGCATGTTTTCA
>JARGFR010000285.1 GCA_029210985.1 Spirochaetaceae bacterium
AACGGGAGTGGAAGACCCCTCTGAAGAACAAGCCGGAGGTGCTCTGGAAGCACCTGACAGCTTGAATTTGGAGGTCGAGGAAGGGGTGTTGAGAAACCGGCAAGGTTTTGGGCACTCTAAAAGAGATGAACATAACATGATTGTCATCATCCGGATTCCCACTATAATTCCGAATTGTGAAATACCAACTCGAAACGATACCCGTTCACGACGCCTGGGCTTCCGGGGTGCCCTGCCCCCTTTGCGAGCTGATGGACCGCGCCGAAGACCGGCACGTTGCCTATTATCTGGGCAACTCGGTCATGAATCCCGAAACGCGGATATTGGTGAATGATACAGGTTTCTGCCGCCGGCATTTCCCCAAGCTGCGGGAAGCCAACCATGCCCATCATTTGGGACTGATGGCACACACCCATCTTCAAACCGTCCGGAAGAAGCTGCGCGGCGAAATCAAAATGTTAGCTCGGTCGCCTTCCGGGAAGACCGCTTCATCCTTTGCGGAAGGGGTGGAAAAAATGACCGGAGACTGCCTGATATGCCGCTCCATGGAAAGAGATCTGAAACGCTACACTTACACCGCCGTCGTCCTGTACGGACAGGAACAGGATTTCCGGAGCCTTTTTAAGTCGTCCCGGGGACCTTGTCTTTCCCATGCCGCCGAACTGGCGCTCATGGCTGCCGATGTTTTGAAAAAGAATGATGCAAAAAACTTCTTAACCGGCCTTGCCGAGCATATGGACTCCGCCCTGGAGGTCCTGGAGGCCGACATACTCCACTTTACCCGGAAATTCGATGCGCAGAACGACCATCTTGAGTGGGGAGACGCCAGGGATGCTCATGCCCGGGTGGTGCAGGCTCTTTCGGGAGTGAAAGTTCGCCTGGAGGATTGAATATCTCGTGCTACTGGTCGTTCCGACGGGTCAGGAACATCAGATCTGTTCGCTGATTCTCCAGTTGGGATTTGAATTTATTGTACTCAATGAGCAGGCGATTCAATTCAACGCGGCTGGTGAAGACATTAAAATCATCAAGAAGAATTTCGCCAAGCAGCCTGTGGCTGTTTCTCAATGCATCTTTGGATTCGGTGTTCTGAATATCCAAGGCTTTGTCGAGAATAACTTGGTTGACCTTCTTTTGCTCGATAAGGAATTGACCGAACAGAGATCGATCGGCTGTTTTCTGTATCGGAGCCTGAGACATCTTCTCGCCGACAGAATCTTTCCTCGGCTTGACGGGAGCCGGAAGACTATCCCTGATATGCAATTCATCTTTGCGGGCGGTTATGGCTGTTTTTACTTTCTCGAATTCCACCAGGCAATTATTCAGTTCGATGCGACTGCGAAAAACCTGAAAGTCATCCAGAAGTATCTGACCTAACAGTCGAGGAGAACTCCGGAGGGTATCGCTCTTTTCGGAATTCTGTATCGCCAGCGCGGACCGAAGAATTTCGGCATCGGCTTTGCCGGTTCGAACAAGCCATTCGCCGAACAGAAGACGTTCTTTATTCACCGTACTCATGAATTATCCAGCGATCCGAGATAACGTTCGAGAACCTCGTCATAATTGCTGTCCATCCGATCGGATTCTTTTTCCAGATCTCTCTTGAGACGCCGGAGATCGGCTTCGTCCAGGGATTCCAGCGCGTCACGTCCCCATTTTTCCAGTGACTGATGGAATTTCGGATCAGTGAGTGTATTACCGAGATCTTTCAGCAATTTGTCGGCCGCACTCCCAACCGCTTCTCCGGCTCTCTCAAGCATCTGATCGGGGGAGGCTTCCAGGTCGACACCTGTGGATCCTTCTATTGTACTCAGCAATTGTTCCCGCTTTTCCGGGTCGGAGAACACCGAATACAAAATGGCCGCAACCGCCAGAAAGACAAGGAAAACAAGTATCTTCTTCATCGGCAACCTCCATGACGATTTCAACGTTCAGTGACAGAGACACAATCAAATCCGCTGATTCAATGGTGATGCGACGGACGCTTCAAATCAACCCACCAGAGAAGACAGATAGGCTGAGCTGCGCTCTGCGGCATCTATCATTTCGGCCAGAGATTCCTTTTCCTTGGCGATGATGTCTTCCGGAGCCCTGGAAATAAAGTTCTCGTTTGAAAGCTTTTTCTTTTTACCTTCGATCAGCTTTTTCGACTTCTCCAATGACTTCCGGAAGCGATCCACGGCTGCATCGACATCAATAAGATCTTTGATGAATACATGGGCGGTAAAACCCCTTCCCACAACGGCCAGAGAACCGTCCAGATTCTCATCCTTTCCGACCAGATCAAGGTCGTCGGATCGAACCAGCATGGCGGCAACGTCTTCGGTTCCCTCCAGGGCGGCGGCGATGTCCGAGGAGGCTTCGCCGGTTGTTTCGTATCGAACCTTTACGTATTGAGATGGAGGGATGGTGAACTCGCTGCGCAGTGTGCGGATGCCGGTGACCAATTCTCGGAGAACTCCGAATAAGGCTTCGGCGGCGGCATCCTCCAGAGAGGCATCGGCTTCGGGGTAGGCGGTGACGATCAAGGGCGCACGGTCACCCGGAAGCTTGTCCCAGATTTCCTCTGTGATGAACGACAAGAATGGGTGCATCAATTTGAGGGACTCTTCCAGCACATAGATGAGCATTGTGGCGGTTCTGTCTTTCTCGACATCGTCTTCGCCGTACAGACCCAATTTTGCACATTCCACATACCAGTCGCAGTAGTCGTTCCAGAAATACTCGTAAACGGCGTGGGCCATATCGTCAAACCGGTAGGATCCCATGGCGGATTCAACTGTCTTCACCGCTTCGTTCAGCCGATGGAGAATCCAGCGGTCGGCAACGGTGTGCTCCGCAGTCCGGCCGTTCCCCAGATTACGGCCCTCCAGGTTCATCAGAATAAATCGGGTTGCATTCCAGATTTTATTGGCGAACTTGGAACCGATCTTTGTGGTTTCCATATCCATGGGGATATCTTCCCCCTGGGCCGAAAGATAAGCCAATGTGAACTTCATCGCATCTGCGCCGAACTGATCCACCACATCCAGGGGATCGATGCCGTTCCCCAGACTCTTGGACATTTTCCGGCCTTTTTTGTCTCTCACCAGACCCGTGATATAGATATCCCGGAACGGCACCTCTCCCATGAACTCCAGGCCGGCCATTATCATCCTCGCCACCCAGAAGAAGATGATGTCGTAACCGGTGACCAAAGCGGTTGTGGGATAAAACGCCGCCAAGTCCTCGGTTTTCTCAGGCCATCCCAGGGTAGAGAACGGCCAAAGCCAGGACGAAAACCATGTGTCCAGCACGTCTGGATCCCGTTCGAGTTCGGCGGAACCGCATTTTCGACAGGTCTTGGGGTCTTCCCGGAGAACTAGGAGTTCTCCGCATCCTTTGCAAGTCCATGCGGGTATCTGATGTCCCCACCATATCTGACGGCTGACGCACCAGTCCCGGATGTTCTCGAGCCAATGCCGGTAGGTGTTCTCCCATTTTGCGGGATAAAACACCACCTTCCCATTTCTCCAGGCAGCC
>JARGFR010000286.1 GCA_029210985.1 Spirochaetaceae bacterium
GCCAGGACGTAGGCGACATGATAGCTCATGGAATCGATGGCCGCACCGTTCGTGGTGAGCCGGGCACCGGCTGCCGCAGGACGGTTCTTCGGATATATCCCCGGCCGATCCTTCTTGAGCATATCCTGGCTGTGAGGTGCCGTTATCCAACCCCGGTGGACGCCGATGTTGATAAGCGCGACGCCGCCGAAGCTGGCCCAGAGAAATCCCACGGCTCCGAATGTCAGACCCACCGAACCCGCTCCGACAAAACCGAAGTTCTCCCAAGTCTTGCCGATGGACATCGCCTGTCCGGGGCCGGACGAAAAACCCAGGGGAAGCAGCAGACCGAATCCGGGAAATACCTGAGGTGCAATTGTCGCCGCCAGGACTAAGGTCAGTCCCAAACCCACAACGGCCTGAATCCCGTAGTGAGTGAGCACGCCCAGGGACAGAGGCAGTGCGCCCCCCCGACGGCGTATATGCTTCGGTCTCGGTGTCCGCAGCGCCATGGCGATGAAGCTGATGTTCAGGAGGTGGTAGGCCAGCTGATCCAGCCGCACGGTCTCCAATTTCAGGGGTGTGCGTAGGAGGTTGTAGACGGCCATGAGTATGAATCCGGCGGTTAAGGCATTCGGTATAAGAAAATGCTGGAAGAATTTAATTTTCGCCCGCAGGAATGTCGCCGTCAGCAGAGCGGCGGAGAGCAAACCAAGATCGATAAATATTTTCCAAGACTCGTCCATATAAAAAACCTCCGGGGATTGGCCTTGTCGGAAGGGAGAAACGAGGTCGGAATAGTCGCTATAGACTAACAAACAACATATGCCATGGATAGTTACACCGTTCATTTCTGACACATCACCGCCGGAGGTCGGTGTATACTTCACCAGGAGGTGTTGAAATGGCGCAGAAGAAGATTGTCGTTGCCTATGGGACACGTTACGGTTCAACACGAATGATTGCCGGGGAAGTGGCTGAATTTCTGAAACAGAAGGGTTGTATCACCGAGTTGGTTGACCTCCGAAGTCGAGGCGTTCGAAGCCGTCTCGAAGATTTTGATATGGCCGTGGTCGGTTCAAGCATCGCCATCTTCAGTTGGATCGCTAAGGTGAAAGCTTTTCTTCGAAGGTGCAAGAAGACGGGAATACCCACCGCCATATTCATCAGCAGCGGCATGGCCGTCGATGATCCGGAGAAAGCCAAAACGAAATTCCTGGATAAAATCGTCGCTCGGATCGGAATCCGGCCGATTGCCGCCGAAGCATTTGCACCGGTCCTCGACTTCCGGCCCGGCTCCGATGTCCCCGAAAAAATCAAAAATCGGATCAAAGGAACCATCAAGGCTGTTGCCAAGGACCGATTCCAGGAAGACGGTCTGATGGACCTTCGGGATAAAGGTCAGTTCGAGAACTTTCTCGGTAAATTGGCCGCTTCAATCTGAATCACCATCAGCCCACTTGCATGACTTCTGGTCGCATGTTGTGAATTTAGAAACGAAAAAGGAGGAGCGGGCATATGATGGTTATTCAAGTACAGTATGCGGTGATCGTAATGAACGTCAAAACATCATATTCCGGTCCTGATTTGCAGCGATAACGCTGCTGCCTACGGCATCATCATCCCCGGAATACGTTCCGGGGATTTTTTTTGGTGCGTGAGTCGGAGCGAAGCAGCCCGATGGTACCCAGGACTGCGTCGCCTTCACATCGAACAAGGAGATATTCGAATGATTAAAGCGTATGGAGCAATGAAAAGCCGATGGAATACCCGATTGGATTCCATTTATAGAGAAATCCCGGAGCAGCGGGGGGTGACTTCTTAGAAAAGGACGGCCCTCCCTCTGCATACGGAAGGCGGCCTAATTCTCTTCGGGTGTTCCACAACAGCCCGTACCCCACAGCCTACAGCCCGGGCATATCGTAGAAAGCCGACCAATTCGGTCCGGTTACATCAAACGGCCGGTTTGCGAAGCAAAAAAACTTTTCCACGTTGATCATATAATAGTAGACCACCTTCACTCTTGGACGAATCCTGGCGGGAGTCTACTCCCGGCGGATACCGATTCGAACTCTGCTGTTCTGCAGTTTCGGCAGTGCGTTCCTGGGTATCTTTCTCATCTTTATTGATGCAGGATACGTTCTGACGATATTCGGCGTCGCTCTTACCGGTTTTTCCGTTGCACCTGTGTTCCCGGGACTTGTCTCCGACACCGAAGCCCGGGTCGGGCGCCGGCACCAGGCCAACGCCATCGGATTGCAGATATCCGCGGCGGGACTCGGCGGTGCATTGCTGCCGTCTCTGGCCGGCGCCTTTGCCAGGCGTCTCGGCCTCGAGGTGATACCGATTTATATGGCCGTCGCCGTTCTGCTGCTCACCGCGTTCTACATGCTGACCACTATTCTCGGTAAGCGGCTGAGCTATCGGCAAACCAGCCGGCCGGGATGATGGGTTCGCTACTCCGTTTCCGATACCGTCACAACCGCGGCGGTCTCTTTGGCGTCGCCGGTGATAATCACACTCATTTCATAGGTTCCGTCGGTCATCTGCAGCGTATAGAACGCTCCTTCCTCCGATGTCATCGACGAATCACCGGTCTGCTCCCAGCCCGTGAGTTCGGATTTGTAGTAATTGTAGAGTTCCTCGGCACCGCCGTCGAAAGTGCCGTTGACCGTCCAGGTCGACACGCCTTCGGCATTTGTGGAACCGGAGTAGAGAATTTCCACATCATCATTGAAGGGGACTGATCTCGGCCATCCGTCCGGCAGCTTGGTCCCGCCAATGGTAACGGCTTCCCCCGAATCACTGGTGATGCTCACCGAGTCTCCGCTGATATCGATGTCGATATCCTCGCCCTCGGATTCCGCCACTTTTTCCACAATTTTCTCGGTGACTTTCTCCGCCATTTTTTCCGAAAAACTTTTTCCGCAGGACATCAAGAGCACAGGCAGTGCCGCAAGCGCCAAGATCAGCATGAATGGACTCAAACGTCTGGTCATCAAACTCCTCCAACACGGCAATCGCCGCAACGTAATTCTAGTAGGTTATTCCTCGGGATGCGAACGTATTATTCATAATGATTAGGACATATAGGCCTTGATATACGCGACAATCCGCCCCCGGGGATCTTCTTGGCGATGGGTGAAGGACAGACTTCCGCTGCGGAGCTTGATGGTAAGCTTCCCGCTGTCGATGACGGAACTTCCGGAATCAACACTCTGGATTTCTTTCGCGCGAGAAAATTTTATTCGTCGAATGTCCTGCTTGAGAATTGTCCGGGTATTTTGCTGCAGTATCTCTTGTTTCTCAATCGATTCGATAGCGGCGATGTATTCCGGAATGGCAGACAAGGTAGAAAGGGAAGCCTTCAGCTTTCCTGATCCATTACTGCCGGCTTGTTCCTTTTTTTTTCTTTTCAATTCCTTTTTGAATGCCCAAAAGGTTATTGCAGACTCAAGTGAAACCCCAATTTGACGCGTCAATAAAGGTGTCCCAATCCT
>JARGFR010000287.1 GCA_029210985.1 Spirochaetaceae bacterium
CTTCGATGTTTATGGTCAGGTGATTCCCGCAGCTCCCATTCCCCCCACGACACCCGTCACCGCCGGAGACGGTGTGTTGGAAACGGAAAGCGGCTTGAAAGCCGCCGTCGACGGCAATGTCCGTCTGGATGACGACGTCATTTTCATCGAGCCTTCCGTGACAGTCGGGAATGTGGATTATTCCACCGGAAACATCGATTTCGACGGCTCGGTCTCCATCGAAGGCACCGTCGCCGATGGATTCGTCGTGAAAGCGAGCGGGGATATTCAAGTCGGAAAAACAGTCGGACGCGCCCGGCTGGAGACCGGACGGAACCTGGTGCTCCAAGCCGGCATCGTCGGCGATGGAGAAGGTACATGCATCGTCAAAGAGAATCTTCTCGCCAAATTTCTGGAAAGTGCCGTCGTGAGGGTGAATGGCGATCTTGTCGTATCCGAAGCGATACTCCATTCCAACATCGAGGTGGACGGTTCACTGTATCTCACCGATGGCCGAGGCGAAATGACAGGCGGCGTGGCGGCTGTCGGGGGCAGTATGGAATGCAAGCGCATCGGCAGCCTCTATGCCGGCTCAACCAGGCTGTACATCGGCTGCCCGCCGGAAGACCTGAACGCCTTTCAGATACTGGGGGGCGAGATTAAAAAGATTCGGGATGAAAGAGATGAACTGGAACGTCAATTGGATTATCTCAAATCCCGTCCCGGAACCGATCCCAGGCAGTTGGACAACTTGGAAACAGGTATCGATAAGAGAATCAGGATGCTCAAGGACGGAGTCACGAAATTGAGTGCCATGAAGGCCGAACTCACGGCTGCGGAGGGTACACAGCTGACTGTTCAGGACCGCGTCTACCAGGGAAGTTTCATCTCCTTTGGAATAGAAGAGTATGCCATCGGCGATAAGGGACTGGAACGAGTGGTGCTGAGGAGAGAGAACGGCCAGACGGCCATGCACGGCTATTCGCCCCGAGGCGTGGACGCCGAGGGGGTATAAGTCGTTTCGACGGAACTTCGAGACCGCCCTAAAAAAATCCCCGCCACGATGATGAGCAGACCCGCAATTGTCACAACACGGATGTGCTCACCGAGTATCAAAGCAATCCAGATTAGTGAGACGAAAGGCCCCAAGTAGACCAGGTTGCCGATCATGGCCGGTTTCTCCGCCCTCTCCATGGCCAGATTCCAGAGCAGGAACGTGATTCCCATTTCAAAGAGTCCCACCCAGGTTGAAGCCGACCAGCCCACGGCATCCCGGGGCAGAGCTCCGCCGCCGAACATCCATAAGGGTACGAGAATCAGGGACGCGGTTCCGAACCCGACGAAGAGACGCAGCGTCCCGTCCATCTTCAAACGTGTCCCGGCAAGCCAGGAAAACGCCCAGACGATACCGCTCCCCAGGGCCAGCGCAATACCCGCGCCGCTCAGAGCGGCATTCCCGGAACCCCGCCGCCATGTGATGAGAGCCACACCGATCAAACTGACCAGGAGACCGGATATTTCCCGCATCGACGGTTTCTTACCGTGCATCGGTGCGGCAAGAAGGGCCAGAAAGAGCGGCCAGGTGTAATTCAAGGGCTGGGCCACCTGGGCCGGAAGCAGATTGTAGGCGGAAAAAAGAATCCAGTAATACGCCAGGGGATTGAGCAATCCGAGCAAGGCCGCCTTGGCGATTTCCCTGCCGGAAGCCCGGACCCTTCGCCCCCCCATGCGGCGAATCACCAGGACGCCGCCAAGGCTCAGCCAGGACACGAGGGAGGAATAGGCGACCAGTTCCAGGGGTTCAAGATCCCTGAGGGCCAGCTTGAACGCCACGGCCACCGTGGACCAGAGAGCCACGGCGGACAGGGCCGGCAGATACGCGGATCGCGGCGAGGGCATCCTCATGAATCATCCCGGAGATATTGAAGCTTGCGGAACACCTTTTCCATATGACGGGCCTCTTTGAGGCTCAGTGCGGACCGGGCGAGAATATCCCGGAAATAGCGGTCGGTATGGAATCGGTCGGCGGCCTTGAAATAGTTCATGGCATCCAGAGAGTCGTGGATAACGGACACCAGATGATCCAGCTCCCCTCGGCCGATGGGTTCATAGCTTCCCGTACGTCCTTCCAGGGAATGGCGGTAGAACGCGGAAGAAACGATCTGAACCGCGTGGGACAGGTTGAGAGACGGAAAATCCGGAGAGGTGGGAATGTGGCAGGCGATGTTGCAGTGATTGAGTTCTTCATCACTCAGTCCGGTTCGTTCGTTTCCGAACACCAGAGCCGTGTCCCCTGTTTTCAAGGCGGAGGATTTCTCGGCCAGTTCCTCGGGGAGTACACTGAACCATTTTCTTCGGATGCCTCTTCGGCGAGTGATTCCCGCAGTGAGGACCGAACCGGCCAAGGCCTCTTCCAGTGAATCATAACGTTCGGCTTCCGAATAAAGCTCCCGGGCGTGAATAGCCATCTTCAGCACATCGTCGGAGTCGAAATATGAGGGCCTCACCAGAACCAGGCGGGTGAGTCCCATGGATTTCATCGCCCGGCAGACCGCACCGACGTTCAGAGCACCTTCGGGGCGGCAAAGAACCACCCGAACCCGGTTCAGCCACTCACTCAATTCACGGCCTCACGGTTGAACATGGCCTCCATGACGACGGCGGCGCCGTCCATGTCCGAGTGAAGAGCAATCCTTTCCCGGGGAAATCGTGCTTTGAGTTCATCCGGCGCGCCGCCCATCACCCAGGCCTCGCCTGCCGCCTCAAGAAGCGCCAAGTCGTTCCATCCGTCGCCCATGGCCGCGGTTTTCGACGGGTTGATGTCGTTCTCCCGACACACTTCAAGGAGTCCCCGGCCCTTATCGATACCGCCCCCCATGAGCTCAAGGAATCGTGGATCCGAGTAAGTGGCACTCAATTTGTCACCGGCGAACCGGCTTTCCAGTGAATCCTTGATCGGTATAAGCCGGGAGGGGTCAGACATGATGATGGCCTTGGTAAACTCCAGAGTTTCCAGGGAATCAAAATCCACCTGTCTCGCCGTCAAACCGACTCTCTTGAAGTAGGCCTCGACTTCCGGGCCAATCCATTCATACACCAATTCGGAATGTCTATAGGCCACCATTTCCAGTTTATTGGAGCGAGCCTCGTCGATGGCGGCTCTGCCGGCATCTTCATCGACATCTTTTTCATAAACCACGATGCCTTCGGGCCCCTCAACAATCATGGCGCCGTTATAGCATATGGTGGGACCGATCAGGCCCATCTTGTCATAGAGTGGTTTGAGTGCTTCCCAGCTTCGGCCGGTGGCCAGGCAAACCAGGACACCGTCATCCACCAGGGCGGAAACGGCTCCGGATACTCGGGGGGAGAGGGTGTGATCGGATTTGAGTATGGTTCCGTCGATGTCGAGAAATAGAGCGTCGGGTCGTGTCATGAGCATAGACTATCGGGAAGTCCTCCCGCCGGGAAGTGGGGGGACGCCGGGGCGGTGG
>JARGFR010000288.1 GCA_029210985.1 Spirochaetaceae bacterium
GGGCGGGGGGGGTATGTCCGCCGTATCGATATTTCCAGACTAAACCTCACCGACGTTCCTTACCCTTTGGTCATCAATGCCTATTACCGCTGCGGGATCACCGAAGATGAATGGCCTGCGGCATCTGATCCCGATGAGCGCAAGGTCGATGCCGGAACGCCATCCATCGAGCAGATCACCATTGCCGACCTGACTGCCGACGGCGTTCTCCTCGGCGCTTTCATCCAGGGACTGCCGGAACGTCCTGTGCAGCAGGTACGGTTGAACCGATGGCGACTATCCACAGAGACGGCAATAGGCCCAGCCAGTCCTCGTATTCCGGCAATGGATTTCGCATATACCGCCGTTGAAACAACCGGTATCCATGTTCGACATACACGGGATCTGGTGATCGAAGGATGGAGTATTGACGGTTGTTCAATGTCCTGAGTGGTCACTTCATTCGGGTATTCCAAAGCAGACAGATAGTGGTGTTCCTTGACATAAGAACATGTACTTTATATTGTACATATTGAGGAGCTTGTATGGTTATTGTTTCATTTACGGAAGCCCGAAAACGTTTGAAATCGATCTTGGACCGCGTGGCGGATGATCGGGATGCGACAATTATCACCAGGCGCGATGCTGAAGATTCAGTTGTGATGTCCCTGGATACTTACAATAGCATAATGGAAACCTTGTACCTCCTGCGTTCTCCTGCCAACGCTCGACACATTGAAGAATCTCTTGCTCAGTTTGAGCAAGGACAGACAGTGGAGCGAGAGCTTGTCGACGATTGAACATCTGTCGTGGACCCTCAATGCATGGAGCGACTATAAATACCGGCAAAGACAGGATCGGAAGACCCTAAAGAGGATCAATCGGCTAGTTTCCGACACCGTGCGGACTCCCTTTAACGGTGTCGGAAAACCCGAACCGCTGCGGGAAAATCTTGCCGGGTGTTGGTCGCGGCGCATTGATGATGAGCATCGTCTTGTCTACCGGATTGACAGCACGACGATGACGATCATTTCCTGCCGGTATCACTATTGATTTCCACTTCGGCGGTACAGCGGAATTTTAAACTTCATATTGAGCACCGTTCTGTCTATTGTGATCTGAATTAGGATGCAATGGCATGAGGGATCTTCTTGAGGTCTTCTTTAATCTTCACCCGTTCTAATCTGATATCGAACTCGTCCTGGATACCCCATCAGAATTCGGCCGAATTTCCAAAGTAGGCAGACAATCGAAGTCTCTCTCCATACTGTTTGACGATATACGAGGAATCTCTTTCGTATTCAATGGAAGATGAACTATGGTGAAAGGGTGAAGAATCGGGCTGCTGCCGCGTTCATCTTTATGTCTCTGCTCATTGGGTTGGTGCTTACCTCCTGTGACAAGGAAGATCAGTACATCCAGCTTCCGGGCGTGCAGGGCCCTTTGGAGGAGTCCCGCCCGGTGATTGAGGAAGCAACCCCTTGGGAGTCCTACAGCCGGGGCGGTCGATCGAGATTGGCCGTATACCTCCACGACGATGATTCGCCTTGGCTGGGCCTGGTTCACGGATTGAAGTCCATTGGGGTGCCTTTCCTCGTTACCGATTCCCTGGAAGCGGCCTTGGAGCATTCGGTGGTGCTGACGTATCCAAGACTCCGTAAGAAGGATCTTGAAGACCACCACACCGCCATGCTTCATCAGTTTGTCAGGGATGGCGGTGTTCTTCTGGGCACTCTCATCGATGCGGAGCCGCTCTACGGATTGTTTGGATTCGAAGATTTGGAGATCGGACGGAACTGGTACGAAATTACTTACGCGGAATCTGAATACACAAGTGACTTCATATATCCCAGGGAGCGAACAATACGGATCGGAAACCCCGACCGTCCCAAAACATTCCTCAGGTCCATCGCGTATTCTCATCCCCAGGAAGTGCTGGCGGAATACGACGATGGTTCGGCGGCGATAGTGCGCCGAAAAATCGGAGAAGGGGAGGCCATCGCCGTCGGTTTCGATTTGGGATTCTATATCAAAAAGGCTCAAAACAATCGGGACGAAGAAGCCGGCAGGGCCTATGTCAACGAATTCGAACCCTCTGTCGATACAGTTCTGCGCTATATCAAGAATATCTATCGGATGAATGAGCCTCTGGCCGCCACACTGCACACGGCTCCGGATGGATATCCCCTGTCGGTGATTATTTCTCACGATGTCGACTACTCCGGATCTCTGGCCAACAGCATCACTTATGCCGAATACCAGCGCAGTATGGGCTATGGCGCCACCTATTTCATGCAGACGAAGTATTTCGAGGATTTTTTCGATGAAGTCTTTTTCGATGAACGGACGACAACCCTCCTAACTGAGTTGGAGCAGTTGGACATGGAGTTGGGAAGTCATTCGGTGAGCCATACGGATATGTTTGCCCGTGTGCCCCGGGGCAATTACAGGGAAAGCTATCCCGATTACCAGCCGCGCATTATTGAGTTTTTCTACACCAGGGACGCAACGGTCACCGGTGAAATCCGCGTCAGTAAATTCCTTATTGAGGAACTTTCGGATTCCACGGTCGTTTCGTTCAGACCGGGTTTCCTGGCGAATCCGTCGTCACTGCCCGAAGTTCTGCAGGCTGCCGGATACCGATACTCGTCGACGGTAACGGCCAACGACGTGATGACCCATCTGCCTTTCCGGCAAACCTATGGGCGGGGATATGACATGGAATTATCCGTCTATGAATTTCCCATCACGGTTGAGGATGAGAAACCGCCGGAGATGGATCAGCGATTGGACGAAGCGGTTGAGCTGGCCAGGCAGATATCCCGTTACGGCGGTTTATACGTCGTCCTGATTCATCCCAATGTATTGGATCATAAATACCGGTTTCTGGTGGAACTCACACCTAGACTGCGGGACTGGAGCTGGTGGGGCACCCTTCGGGAATTCGGTGATTGGTGGGTATCCAGAGACGGGGTTGAAATCGATTTCAATATCACTAATGGCGCACCCGTTATGGCCGTCCGGGCGGTTGACCCGGTTAAAGGATTGGGCATTCTGCTGCCCGACGGCTATCTTCCCGCGGAGAGTGATGTGGGAGTGGTGAAGGACGGCCTGCTGATAATTGATGTCCAAGCGGGTCTGACGGGAATCGAACTCGTCGCCGCCGATTGATTTATCGTGCCGACAGGAACCCTTTACGTTTAATTTTCTGCCAGCCCTTGTCTTTGGTCAGCAAACCCACTAGCGAGAAAACCCGGACCCAGCCCATAATCTGCCGGAATCCGAAATTCTCCAACATGGCATAACCAAGCAGCAGGACAAGCTCGTTTCTCCGGAAATACACAACGTCTTTCTCACACAGAACGAGGGATGCCATGGAAATGAAGAGTCCAAACAGCAGAATGGCGGAAAACATGACCAGAAAGAATGCCGGTTGCAGAGCACCTGTCAGGAACCCCACTATCATCAGAGAATAACCGG
>JARGFR010000289.1 GCA_029210985.1 Spirochaetaceae bacterium
TTATGTGGGGTACTTCTTATAACTGCCGAATCGGCGGATTTGCTTCAAAGTTCCGGCAAGGTTTTGGGCACTCTAGACGCCTCGGAGTGGGTGGACGAATACGCCATATTGGGTGGAGACTGGTCGCCCTTCTGGCACGATGTCATCGATCTTCTGGGACATGAAAATCTCTACTACATGATGTTCGACTATCCCGAAGTGGTGAAGACGGTATTCGACAGGGTGACGGATTACTATGCGGCGGTGAGCCGCAGCATCTTTGAGGAAGCCGGCGATATCATCGACATCTTTTTTATCGGGAACGATTTGGGGGGCCAGACCGGCCTGCTTCTGGGTCCGGATCTCTACAGGGAATTTGTTCATCCGTCCATTATCCGGTTGATTGATCTAGGGCATGAATACGGACTGAAAGTGATGATGCACTGCTGCGGCGGCTACCGTCCGCTGATTCCGGATTTAATCGAGGCGGGTATGGATGGACTGCACGCCCTTCAGCCCGATGCCGCCGGGATGGATCCCGCCGGGTTGAAGGCCGATTTCGGTGACCGTATCCTCCTGAACGGTGGTATCGATTCTCATCATATCCTGATAAATGGAGAATCTCCCCGATTCGTCCGGCGCAAAACCCTGGAAATCCTTGAAATCATGGCTCCCGGGGGAGGGTATATCGCCGGCGCCAGTCACGATACAATACTGGAAGAGACTCCGCTGGAAAATGTTCTGGCGATGTTTGACGCCATTATGGAGGTAAGATGAAAACCATTCTCTGCTACGGAGATTCCAACACCTGGGGCTACAATCCCTCCACCGGTGAGCGGCATGCCTATGAGAACAGATGGACCACCGTCCTTCAGAACGAACTTGGAGAGGATTACCTTGTGATTCCCGAGGGACTCAACGGCCGGACCACGGTCTGGGACGATCCAATCGAGCTTCACAAGAGCGGGTCCCGTTATCTGCCGCCCTGTCTGGACAGCCATGCGCCTCTGGATCTGGTGGTGATTATGCTGGGAACCAACGATCTCAAACAGCGGTTTTCCCTGCCGCCGGGAGATATCGCCGCCGGCGTCGGCGTTCTGGCGGACATCGTTCAAAAGAGCGCCTACGGACCCGGCGGCAAAGCGCCGGAACTGCTGATTCTCATTCCTCCTCAGGTGCGCAAGCTGAGCAATTTTGCCGAAATGTTCGCAGGTTCTGTGGAGAAATCTCTGGGATTTCCATCGGCCTATCAGGCCATGGCCGAAGAGAAGGGTATCCCCGTCCTGGATATCGGCGGGACCGTCCGCTTCAGCGATGAGGATGGAATTCATTTCGAAGCCGATCAGCTGGACGTTCTCGGTCGGCTGGTGGCCGGGGAAGTGCGGGGAATGATTTAGGCCCTTCATCGTTGATGTCGGAACACAACCGGTGGCCCTCCCATAAATCGGTAATTCTCCTCTCGCTGCCCCGAGGGACCCGCCGGCCAGCGGCGCCTTGTCCGTGCACCCGCCCACCGCCGGGGTTTCAGCCTTCCTCGGTGGCCAATTCCAGTATTTTTTCCTTGGTTGCCTCGGTTCGTCCCATTTCCGCGGCGATGCGTCCTCCGGCCAGAACCAGGACCCGATCGCTCATGCCGAGTATCTCCTCGATTTCCGATGAGATGAGGATGACCGACGCGCCCTTGTCCACCATGTCGTTCATGGTGTTGTAGATATCCACTTTGGAGGCCGCGTCGATGCCCCGGGTCGGTTCATCCATAACATAGATAATCGAACGGTTCATGAGCCATCGGGACACCATCACTTTTTGCTGATTCCCCCCCGAATAGTTATCCATGATGTCCCCGGTGTTCCCCGGTTTAATGCTCATCTCCTGGACGTACTCCTGGGTGAGCTCCCGCATATAGCCTTCGTCAAGGACTCCCCGCTGCTTGAATCGGTGCAGCGTAGCGCTGGTGATGTTCCTCATCAGGTTGTGTCGGTGGAAGATGCCGTTGACCGCCCGGTCTTCGGGAATCAAACTGATGCCGCTGGCCATGGCTTCACCGGGATTGCTGAACGAGGTTTCCTCGCCGAGGACTTTAATATGCCCGCCGGAAGGGCGGATGATGCCGAAGAGACAGTTCGCCAGGAGTGTTCGGCCGGAACCCATCAGTCCGGTTATTCCGAGAATTTCCCCTCGTCGCAGATGGAAATTCACTCCTCGTAAAATCGGCTCCAAGGTGAGATCGTTTACTTCCAGCATCACCGGGCCGGGCTTGGGAGAGAGTCGGGGATAACGTTCTTTCCGGACTTCACCGGTCATCATGCGAACCAGGGATTCTCTGCTCACATCGTCACAGTCTTCGGTTCCCAGAATACGCCCGCGATGCATCACCGTCACTCGATCGCCCACCTGACGGATTTCGTCCATGCGGTGGGATATATAAAAAATTCCCGTGCCGCGTTCCTTGAGTCTGGAAACGATGTCGAAAAGAATATCCCGATCCGGTTCTCCCATGGCCGAAGTCGGTTCATCAAAAATGACGATTTCCGAATTGGAGATAAATCCCCGGGCGGCGGCCACCAGCTGCCGCTGAGCATAACCGAGATTGCCGAGAATCTCCGAGGGGTCGATGGGAATGGAAAGTTCTTCGAACACCTCACGGCAGACGGCCAGAACCTGATCGAGATCGACGAGGGTGGGGATTCCCCACAAACGGGGAAGTTTTCCGAAAAAGACGTTTTCGGCCACCGTCAGATTGTCAAAAGACTGAACGTCCTGATGGAGGTAGATGATGCCGTTTTTCTGAGCCTCATGGATGGATCGGAACCGAACCGGCTCTCCTTTATAGATGACCGCACCGCCGTCAGGGGGAAACCAGCCTGAAATGAGCTTCATCAGTGTGGATTTGCCGGATCCGTTCTCGCCGATCAGAACATGAACCTCTCCGGCCTGGAGGTCAATATCCACTCCCTCGAGACCGAACTCCGGAAAAACCTTTCGAATGTATTTCAATTCGAGCAGCGGCCGTCTCTGTATCATCGGCTGCCCTCAAAGGCCGCCGTCGATGTGTAGAGTGGAATTCCTGTGGCGAAAATACGGGATTTGTATACTTCATCCAAATCGGTGTTGGTGATGACTCCTCCGACAATTTGGAGCTGCCCCAAACGGTAGAATGCGTTCCCGGCAAAACGGTCGGAAGGACACACGACGACCGAACTCTCGGTGAGTTCCAGTGCACCGCGGATCAAGTCGGCCTTGTCCTGACTGTTCACCGTCATTTGAAGACTGTCGTTGATGCCGTCCACTTCGATAAAAAGACGTTTGACGAAAAATTTACTCAGGTTCGAAAGGGCCATGGATCCGAAAAGGGCTTTCTCCCCCTTATCCATATCCCCGCCCAGAAGGACGACGCGGTTGGATTCCTGAAGAGATATGCGGAGTGCCACCGCGAGGTCGTTGGTGAGGACGGTCAGCCCGGTCCGCTCGAC
>JARGFR010000028.1 GCA_029210985.1 Spirochaetaceae bacterium
GCCCCTGGGCAACATCTGGTCGAGAAAACACGAGTATCAGGCGGACCGATATGCCCTCTCCGCCACGGAGGGATCCGATGCCATGAGCCGGGCTTTATTGAATCTGGGCCGAGACAACCTGAGCAATTTCACCCCTCATCCGGCCTACAGCTTCTGGCATTACTCCCACCCGGCACTATCCGAGCGGCTGACCGCCTTGAAAAGATCAGCCGACGGCTAGAGGGTGAGTGTCGGACACCATGTCGGCGGCCTTGGTGTTGGAGCGAAGCTGAGCGGTATCTCGGGCACCGGGAATGACGCAGGCCACCGCGTCATGAGCCAGACACCAGGAGAGGGCCCATTGAGCCATATTTACCCCTTCGGGCACTTCCTGATCTTTGATTCGCAGGGCTTCGGACGCCATGGTGTCCAGTTTCCCTCTCTCCAAGCCTCCGCGGTAGTCGCCTTCGGGGAACTGCACACCCGGAGCGTACTTTCCGGTGAGAAATCCCGACGCCAAGGGCACCCGGGCCAGCACGCCCAAACCTTCTTTGAGACAAATCGGCAACACGGTGTCTTCGGCCGTTTTATCAAGCCGGTTGTACACCACCTGAACCGCATCGGCGCCGACGCCGGCCACCTTCGGTACCTGAGAATCCCGGATGGCCTTGTTGGAAGTCAGGGACACACCGATATGCCGGATTTTGCCGGCCTCCACCTGCCGGGAGAGCATCTCCCATAATTCGTCGTTGTCGAAATACTCATTTCCACCTGAGTGGAATTGGTAGAGATCGATGTAGTCGGTTCGAAGATTTTTCAGGGATTGTTCCAGCTGTTTTCGCACCTCATCGGCTTTCCATAGCTGATCTCTGTCGAAAATACCCTTATACCGGTGGCCGAACTTTGTGGCGATGACCCACTTATCACGGTCTCGAGCGACGGAGCGCCCCACCAGCCGTTCGGAGACACCCTCACCGTAGCACTCGGCCGTATCGATGAGGTTGATTCCTTCCTCCCGGCACGCATCCACAACGGCGTCCACCTCGTCTTGAGTGTAATCCTGACCCCATTCCCCGCCGAGCTGCCAAGTTCCGAGGCCGATAACCGATACCCGAATATTCTTGTTGGACAGATTTCTGTACTTCATCCCTATCTCCTGATGCATGCAATGACGTTATACTCCCAGTATATGATACGAATCGCTTATAACGAAATCGTTGAGGTTCTCTCCTCAATACTGGAGAACCGGGGTTTCACGTCGTCCAGGGCCAGAATGTCGGCGGAGCTCTTCACTGACGCCAACCGGGACGGGGTATATTCCCATGGTCTGGACCGTTTCGGCCGATTCCTCCGGTACCTCTCCGCAGGACTGGTGATTCCCGATGCCGAACCGGAACGGGTTTGGTCGGGAGGCGCTCTGGAACGATGGGACGGGCATAGCGGACCGGGCAGCCTGAACGCTCATGCCGCGATGGCCCGGGCCTGTGAACTCGCTGAGGCGAACGGCATCGGCTGCGTCGCTCTGGCGAATACCAATCACTGGATGCGGGGCGGAGCCTACGGATGGCAGGCGGCGGACGCCGGATATCTGGGCATCTGCTGGACCAACACCATGCCCAACCTCCCGCCCTGGGGTTCGGACAAACCGCTCATCGGCAACAATCCCCTCATCATTGCGGTTCCCCGACCCGACGGACATGTCGTCCTGGACATGGCCATGTCCCAGTTCTCCTACGGGGCTCTCTCACGCTATGCCAAGGAAGGCCGAGAGCTTCCTGTGCCCGGCGGATATGACAAGAACGATAGACTCACCACCGATGCGGCCGCCGTTGAAAGCACCGGACGCCCCCTGCCCATCGGCTTCTGGAAGGGCTCGGGTCTGTCTATTCTCCTGGACCTCTTGGCGGCACTTCTCTCCGGCGGCCGGGCCGTTTGTGATATGCCCGCGGACCCCGATAAAGAGACCGGTGTGTCCCAGGTATTTATCGCTTTCTCGCCTCCGGACCACCCCGGCCTGACCGATCGGGTTGTGGCTTCACTTGAGGCAGAAGGGAAAGCCAGGTATCCCGGTAAAGGCGCATTGGCCCATCGCGAGGAAAGCCGTATCCACGGCGTGGCCGTGGATGAAGAAGTCTGGAAAGATATTAAAGCTCTGCTGAAGGACTGAGAAAAGGATCTCGGAATCGATCCCCCGGCAGGCAGCCGGGTGGGTTAAAGAGTTTCCCGAAACACCTCAAGCATCCGGGTTTTCATACTCTCGGACAGCTCATGACCGGCGTCCCGATCAATGTGTCGGCTGAAGGCCTCTTCGGCACCGGCCTTCTTGTAAGCCTCAGCAATGAGGGGCAGCTCCCTTTCCACATATTCGATGGGATTCAGCGGATCAAAAGCGCCGAAATTCAGGTGCAGCCGACGCGGTGCTATCAGCCCGATGTAACCCGGGAGGTCACCCAGAGTCTTCAAACCGGTAATGTAATTGGAGAAGGAATGATTAATCGCCGCACCTTCCACCGCGTTCATGCTGGGCATGCAGCAATTGCCGACGATGCACTTGAGACGCTGGTCCCAGGGGCCGACCAGCCAGGCGAATGTGGAACCGAGGGAATGGCCGTAGCAGCCGATTCGGTGTTCGTCCACATCCGGAAGGCCGGATAAATAGTCCACGGCCCGGCGGCAGTCGAGAATGTTTTTCCACGCCAGACAGCGCCCGCGTACCAAGTGCTTCATAAATGAATGCCTCTCGTAATCCGGTCCATCCAAACTCTGATGTCGCCGTTCTTCAAAACCCAAGGCGTCGGGACAAATCACAACATAGCCATGTGAGACCAGGAGAGGCCCAGTATGATGGGAGGGATCCCCGGAAAACCCGGCGCTTTCGCTCTTGCCCAGGTGATATTCATCGTTGTGCTGATGCCACACGGCAATCGCCGGAAGGCCGTTTTCGCTCTCTCCCGCCGCCGGAACCGTTGGGATGAGAACCCATGCGGACACCCATTCTCCCGGTTCCACCTGATAGCGGACTTTTTCGGCCCGGTGGTCTCCCCGGTCGATGCGCTCGGTCACCTCCGCATTCAGTTCCGGCCCTTCCGGCCAGGGTCCGCCCAGAGCGTGCGCCGCTTCTCTTCGAAGTTCATCCCGCGGTGAAGTCATCGCAGTATCGCCGTCACCAGAACCGCCGAGGTGGCCAAGGCCATCAATCCGTACGACCATTCCCGTCGACGCAGCCAGCCCAAGCTCAGAGCCAGAAGTGCGGGCAGGGCCGTCGTGGCCAGGATAGCCAGGGCGAGATAGCCGACCATATAACCGTCCAAGGGCCGTAAAAACCAGAGAGAACCGAATTCCAGGCCTGTTTCGGCCAGATATTCTTCCGATGAAACATCCCAGTACTTCGCAGACTCTTCCGGGGTCACCTCCGCAGGCCATAATCCTGAGCTGTAGAAGAAAAAGCCGACGAGAGACAGTACCAGTCCCGCCGTGCCCATCCATCGGAACCACTGTATCGCGGATTTATCCATATCCATCATGAAATCACCCCCAAACCGCTGAGCAGGGAACGCAGCCCGGCTAAAATCAGGAATCCGATGACAATCCATCGTATCGCCATGGGTTTTGTTCTGGTAAGCAGACGGGCGCCGAGACGTGTGCCCAGCATCATGCCGACAACCGACGGCAAGGCAATCACCGGCAGTACGGCGCCCTGATTCATATAGACCCAGGAAGCGGCGGACCCGTTAATCGCGATGATGAGAATGCTGGTGGCCACCGACACCTTGAGGGGAGCTCCCAGAAGAAGGTTCAAAGCCGGGACATTGGCCCATCCGGCTCCCAGACCGAACATCCCGGCCATAAAACCGATGACGAAAAAAGTGAATAGACCCGCAGACAGGCGATGAACATTCCATTTCACGAGACCGCCGTGGGCCGGATCGGTGTAGCTGCCCGAAATCCCCATCCGCAGTGAGAGCGGTGCCGGTAATGGTACAACAGGATGGTCGGCGCGTTTTGACAAGGCCATCAGGGCAACGATGAGTATAATCACCGTGCCGAGGGAGATATCGACAACTTGTCCGGGAAGAGCCAAGCCGACATTCGCGCCGATGAGAGAACCGACGGATCCCACCAAAGCCATGGGAACGGCCAGCCTCAAGGATGCCATTCCGCTGCTCAGGAGTCGCGGCGCAGCGGATAACGCACCGGCCAGGGCCACCAGGAGGCCGGAACCCCGAACATAGTCCATATGGAACGGGAAGAGAGCCCCGACGATCGGTACGTAGAGAATCCCGCCGCCGACGCCAGCGACGATGGCCACGATGCCCAAGACGAAGCTGAAACCAAACAGAATAATCGACCACCCCCACCAGGGCAGACCGGAAGCGTCTTCGGTCGTCAGTGAATCCGCCGCCGGTGCGGCGTAGAGAAACGAGCCGAACATGACGAATAGAACAGTCAGAATCAGCAGCTTTCCGGTGAACCGAAATGTCATGAGAGCTCCAATGTGAATTTGGTGCATTATCTCCGGGTTCGCGGGGTGCGGGTCAAGCCGCTTAGAAGTCGTTCAGGAGTCGCCTTCTATCTTCCTCGCCATGCGGCGAACCATTTTGGACGTCTCATTCATCCTGTATTCAATGGAATTGAGAATCCAGAACTCGAAGTGATTCACCTTCTGTTGGGAATGAATCATGAAAACAATCTTGATGGAGACCAGCAGAACTCCCAGCTCCAGGGAGATAAGCCTGGGCAGGAAATGCGTAGTGAGTTCCAGGATAAAGAGAATCAGAATGATGAGCAGGAACGCGATGTTGATCCAATTGTCCCGTTTGGAGAACGTCCGGCCGCCGATTCGACCCAAGACTTCTTTGAGCTGCTCGCGCTCGCGCTCGAACTCCTCGATTTCCTGGAGAAGATCTTCTCTGGATTCATCTATGTGCCGCTTTTCGTTCTCGCTCATGAATTCAATTATATTGAATCACGGCGCAGATATCCTCGCGAATTCGAGAAGTCATGCTATTTCGCGATTTCGAGAAAAATATATTGATTCGGTTCGTTAATATATGATATATTTTATCATATATTAACTTCCACAAACCAATGAAGAGACTGCCTCCTTGAGTCATTGAGGTAAATCTAATAATGTTTATTATAATATGGAGTCTGATTCATGAACGTTACAACAGTTACTGACGGCATCTACCGACTATCCGCCAATATGCGGGATATCCTTTTTGAAGGCCTATGGCCCATACCCAACGGCGTTTCCATGAACTCCTACATTGTGAAGGGTGAAAAAACCGCCATTGTCGACGGTGTCTGCGGCTGGGACGGCGTACCTGAAACGCTGTTCGCCCAATTGGACAAGATTGATGTTCCGCTGGAATCCATCGACTACGTCATCGTGAATCACATGGAACCCGATCATTCGGGATGGATTGAGGATTTCAAGAAGATCCGTCAGGATTTCACGATTGTCACCAGTCAAAAAGCCGTACCGCTGATGGAGGCGTTTTTCGACATCACCAACGACATCATGGTGGTGGGCGACGGAGATACTCTGGATTTGGGTGACGGCCGCGTGTTGGCCTTCGCCGAGATTCCCAATGTTCACTGGCCGGAAACAATCGCCACATTCGATACGAAATCCGGCACGCTGATGCCCTGTGATGCCTTCGGTTCATTCGGTGCCGTCGAAGATGCCCCATATGACGACCAGCTCACCCAGGAACAGATCGATTTCTTCGAGCAGGAGGCCGTCCGCTACTACTCCAACATCGTCGCCGCCTTCTCGGTTCCCGCCCGGAAGGCCATCGAGAAAGCCGCCCCGCTTCCCATCAAGATTATTGCACCGGGACACGGCATTGTCTGGCGTAAAGATCCGATGAAGATCGTCAACGATTATCTGCGCTACACATCCTACCAGAAAGGTCCCTGCGAAGAAGAGGTGACGATTATCTGGGGTTCCATGTACGGGAATACCGAGATGGCGGTGGAACCCGCCGTGAAGGCCTTGGAAGCCGAAGGACTGAAAGTCCACGTGCATCAGGTTCCCGAAGACTCCTGGGGAGACATCATCACCTCGGTGTGGAGTTCCACGGGAGTCGTTCTGGCCATGCCCACCTACGAATACAAGATGTTTCCCCCCATGGCGGCCATACTTGATGAGCTGGGCAAAAAGAAAGTTCTCAACCGCAAAGCGTTCCGATTCGGCTCCTACGGCTGGTCCGGCGGAGCCCAGAAAGAGCTGGATGAAATCGTACAGAAACATAAGATGAACTGGGATTTTATCGAGCCGCTGGAATTCATCGGTAAACCCGGCGAAGAGGATTTCCAGACCGTCAGGGATCGCTGTGTTGAGCTGGCCAAGGCGGTTAAAGAGGCTGTAGCCTTAAAAGAACGCTGAGGTTTTAACCCGGCATACCGGAAACAAGGAACATGGGCTATGTGAAGGAAAATACGAAACCTCAGCTCACGGGTAAAATTGGCCAATTCTTCAGATTCGTCAAAATCCCGGCAATTTACACCGCACTTGGTTTCGGATGGATTTTCTTCTCAGACCGTCTCGTGATCATTCTCTTCCAGAACCCGGAGATCCAAAGCCAAGTTCAAACCTACAAGGGCTGGTTCTTCATACTGGCCACGGCAGTCCTGCTGGCCACGCTAATCAAACAGGACCAGCTTAATCTGGAACGAATTGTCGCAGATCAGACCAGAGAACTCCGAAAAACCAATGACGATCTTCGATCATCACTCAGTGTTCTGGTTCGAAATGAACGCATGGCCGCACTCGCATCACTGGTGGCCGGTTTCTCACACGAAATATCAACTCCGATCGGGAATGCACTGACGGCGGTCACTTATCTGGAAGAACTTCAAAACAACAAATTGCTATCCCAACGAAACGATGTCGCCACGATGGTGGACAGTGCCTCCAGGAGCCTGACAAAGGCCGCATCTCTGGTTCGGAGTTTCAAGACAGTCGTCGTCGACAGAACCAAGGAGGGAAACAGTCTTTTCTACCTCCGAAATACCATCCTCGACTCACTAAAATCGTTTCAACAACGTATCGAGAGGCTGGGCCATACAGTTACGGCGGACATCCCCGAGGAGCTATTATTGTACGGCGACCCCGGGAAAATTCACCAAATCACAGTCAACCTCATTGAAAACAGCCTCCAACACGGTTTCTCCGAACCCAATCATAAGGGGATCATCTCGATTCATGCCGCCGAAATTGACAACAGCCTTGTCCTCACATATCGCGACAACGGCATCGGTCTAAGCATTAAGGCTCGGCACTATCTCTTCGAACCTTTTTTCACCACGGCTCGGAACTCGGGGAGTGTCGGTATCGGTATGTATATCGTTTACAACCTCGTCATCGACAGCCTGGGCGGCAGCATTACCGTCGAGAACAACAACGGAACGGGCATAAAAATCGTCATCACATGGCCCATCCGCCGTTCCGAGAGCTGAGATTTCATTACCTCGGTATCCAGACCGGGTTTGACGGGTTATCATTCCTCCATGCACCACATCCTCGTTAAGAATCTCGACATCGGCATCTTCCGTACATTTTCAACCCGGGATAAGGTCTATGCCCTATAACGTCATCACCCATTCGGGGAAAGCACACATCGATGAGATCCTGGCCATCGCCGTATTGGCGGTTCACCAGGGAGAACAGCCCGAGAAAATCCGCCGGCTCCCGTCGGATGACGTCGCCGAGATGGTGAGGGCCGGAGATATGACGGCCGACACTTGGGTGGTGGACTGCGGACTTATGCTCGATTCAAACCGCCGCCTCTTCGATCATCATCAGGACGGCGGACTGCCCAGCTCCGCCTTGCTCATGTTCCGGCATCTCTTCCCGGAACTGGAAGGAAGCGACTTGTCCGACTATTTCGAGTTGGTTTCCAAGGTGGACACAGGCGGATTGCGGAGTCTGGAGGATATCGATTCGGTGGGGGAAAGCCGGGACTACTGGAGCTTCCCCCAGCAGGTACTGGTGAGAGTTTTCGAGAAGGATCCGGCCGGGGTGGTGAACCTGGTATCTGTAGGACTGGCCGATAAAATCGCATTCGAAGAAGAGAAGACGGCGGCCGCCGAATGGGTGGCGGTTCCCGGACGTCTGGTGGATGTTGAAATCGGAGGATTGACGGCTCTGGAATATACCGAACATCCTCCCGAATCCCTGGTGAACGGTTTAAAAGGAATTGATCGGGAGGTGATCCGGGAGCATCAGGCGGCGGTCATCTACGGATACGATAAGACGGATCCGACAGTTCGGACCCTCTACCGAACCGACATCGGTCATGATCTGGTGGATTTCACCCGATCAAAACCCGCCGAGATGCTGTTCAACCACCAGGGCGGTTTTCTGCTGCGCTTCAAACCGGCCGACCCGGAGGAGTGGAAACGCATCGTCAAGGCCTCCGCACTGGGGTCAGCAAAATAGAATTAGGAGAGCAGAGCCTTCACCTGAGCGGCACTGAGCACCTTGCCGGAACTCTTCATTTCGCCGTCGATGGCCAGAGCCGGAGTGCCCATCACACCCCGAGCCACGATTTCATCAAGCTTATCCACCTTGACGATGTCGGCCGTCATACCGGCCTCTTCCAGGGCCTTTTTCACATTGGCTTCCAGCTTGCTGCAGTTGGGGCAGCCCATTCCAAACACTTCGATTTTCATTTTCCATCTCCTCATGTCGTCGGCGACAGACCGGTTAACCCACGCGAACCAGTGTAACGATCCGCCCGCATCGGCCGCTACATCACCAAGTTCAATATCCATCCCGCCAGTGTAAAGAACACCAGCAGCATTATAAAAAATATCAGCAGGAGCTTTGGCTTCATCACCTGCTTGAGCATCACGAACTCCGGAAAACTCACCGCCACAACGCTCATCATGAACACCGTCGCGGTGCCCACAGGCAGCCCCTTGGCAATCAGGCTGCCCACCACCGGAACGGTGGCACTGGCGCCGCCGTAGAGCGGAATGCCCAGGAGCACCGCCGCGGGAACGCTCCACCATGTACCGCGGACGAGGTTTTCGGAAATCAGCGACTCAGGCACAAAGCCGTGTATGGCGGCACCCAATCCCACACCGACGAGAACCCAAATCCAAATCCGCTTAAGTATCGATTTGGTC
The DNA here is from genome assembly GCA_029210985.1 of Spirochaetaceae bacterium. GTDB lineage: Bacteria > Spirochaetota > Spirochaetia > DSM-2461 > DSM-2461 > UBA2779. The sequence continues at coordinate 9,121 of JARGFR010000028.1, forward strand.
TCACCCACGGCAAAATCCAGCCGACTCCGGAAATCGACGGCAGGTCTTCTGCTCGAGACGGTTTGGCTTGTCTCCGACTTGGATTCTTCCGTAACCGATTCTTCCGAAGCCGCAATATCGACGTTGGCCTCCGCGGCGTTCTTCATCACCGCCTGTCCCACCGGCATCAAATAACGTTCCGCACCGATACGATCCAGAAACGCCCCGCCCAGCATGCCCGCCCCCAGACCGATGGCCACATAGACGACCAGGAAACGCCATCCCAGCAGGCCGCCCATCAGGACAATCGCCACCTCATTAATCATGGGCGAGGTAATCAGGAACGCCATCGTGATACCCAACGGAATCCGTGCGGCGGTGAATCCCAGAAAGAGAGGGATGCTGGAGCAGGAACAGAACGGCGTCACAGCACCGAATCCGCTGGCCAAGGCATAACCCAGGCCGCGGCGTTTCCCCGAAAGGTAGTTTCGTATCCGCTCACTGTCCACCCCAGCCCTCAGAACGCCGATGACGAAAATCAGAACCGTCACCAGAACCAGAATCTTCGAGACATCTTCCACAAAGAAATGCATGGCTTCGGCCCAACGCCCCTGGGGTGCCAAACCGGCAACCTGATATGTGAGCCAATCAGCCAGCAATGAAAAGACATTCAGCATTCCGCACCGCCATCATTTCGATATTTAGCTAAATATAGTTTCTAAAAGTCTTGGTGGTCAAGGTGGAAGATGATAAAATGCACCCATGGATCAACTGGTGAGACGCCTCAAAGCCCTGGGCGACGAAAACCGATTCCGAATCATGATGATGCTCACCGAACGGCCGCTATGCTCCTGCGAGATGCTTGAGGTGCTGGATATCGCCGGCGGGACCCTCTCGGCCCACCTGAAAATCCTCAAGGAAGCCGAACTCATCCGGCAGGAAAAGAAAGGCCGCTGGATGGAGTGCTCCCTGGCCGATGAGGAGACCCGCCGCCTCATCTCCAGTCTTTCGGAAATGCTCAGCTCCGAAGAACCCTTTATAACCGATCGGTCGCACATCGCCTCCCGGCCGCCGGCAATCGCCCAGTCCGGGAGCTGCCGAATATAGTCCGTTGAGCGGCGCCTGCCGAATGCCGCTTGACGACTGCTCCCCGCAGGCAACTGGTAGGCAACGGGCCGACGACTTCTCTTCAGCCCCCGGAGCCCTCGGCGCCGCCGGCAAAGGTCCTCTTCACACCCCGAACGGTATCCAGAACATCAATCACCACCGTCATCGATCCGGCATCATCCCGGAAAAAATCCCCGACAATCTTGGCCGAAACACCGAAAATCTGAAAGTCGAGTCCCAGCAGATGAACATCCCGGTAACCCAAGGCGCCCCGGGACTCATCCGGCAGAGGAAGAACCGTATCGACGGAGGCCGAATACCACCCATCTCCCCCCATATAGAGATAGAAGGGCTGAAATCTCACCATCGGCCAGGGGGCAATCTGAACTTTGGCGCCGGCGGCGAATCCGAAGAAATGAGCCCTTGCTGAATACTCACCCAAAGAGAAATCGTTCCTATCCGCCGAAAAGGAATACGCACCCCCGCCGAAGAGAATCAGGTTATGAGAATCCGCGCTTCCCAATACCCGAGACCCGAAAGTGAATCCCGATCCGACGGCATAGGTATCAACCTTATATCCCAAAGCCTCACCGAAAAAGGCCCCTCCGGTTACCGGTGAAACCGAGAAGCCCAGTCTCCGGCCCAGAACTCCCCGGTAAACCACTCCCGCGGCGACTCCGTTCATTGAAGCCGAAACCGATAAAGAATCGCTCTCAAACCAAACACGGCCGAATCCGGCGCTCACACCCCATTCACCGCCATCCTCGGGGCGAAAATCCGCCTCGGGAGTCTCGGGAGAGGGCATGACGCGAAGGCTCACCTCCCCGGCCGCCGTTCCGTCGGCAAGACCAATCACCAAAGCCAAGGCGATAAGGGTACGGATGAACAAAAACTTCATGTCAGGCTTTTCCATGAACTTCAGTATACACCTCAGATTCCGATAATCCGATCCTAAGAAAGACGACCCTCCCCATGACAAAATCATCCGAACCAACTAGACTCGGAATCCGACATGCAGGATCCCGAAGACCACGCCCACGATGTTTATCAGCGATCTCTCTCCACTCTGGAAGAACGCACCGCTCAAAAAGACTTCGACATTGACATTGTCGAAGCCGAGTACCAAGCCCTCACCACCTATCAAGGCCACGGCTGGGTGGGCCGAAACGCATACAAAGACGCCGAGATTGAAGGTCAAATCGACGCCTATCAGGTGTTCTTATATCGCTATGGAAATTTGAAAGCCTAAAAGTTGACCTCCGAAGGCCCGGTCTGACAAACCGGTCGCTTGTCCCGAGCCGCCCTGTTACAATCTCACCATGGGCGCCGCCGGCACCATCATCGAAATCCTTCATCTCCTGGCCTACACCCTCCTGGACAGGGATGAACCGTTCCTTCAGCCCGGGCCCTCTACTTCACCGATCGGTTCGGGTCCGCACCGGTCATTCTCATCCTGATTGTCATGGTCGCCAACATGGCCCTGCAGGTTGCCGCAGAGCTCAGCGGCTCCAATACCGCGACGCCGGCAGCCGGCTGGGGAATCCTGGCCTATCTTCCACGTTCTCGCATCCCTCATCGTCATCTCGGCCGTCCGTCTCTTCAGACCGCGCTCCGTTTCATCCGCCCGGAGGGGAGTCCTTCTGGTCAAATCGCTGCCCCTGGTTCCCTTGGTGCTCACACCCCTGTCCGTGATACTGCCCGGTGCATGGCCGGCGGCCCTGGGTCCCCTGGCACTCCTGGGCCTCCTGGTGATGGTCCTCACCATCTTCATGCGCCAGCCAGACCGGTGACTCCGGGAAGACCGATCCGGCCCGCCAGGCCCTCTTCGACGAATCCGGCCTGACAACCCGAGAACGGGAAATCGCCCTCATGCTGGCCGAAGGTCTTACCTACAAAGAGATTTCCAACTCGCTGTTCGTCTCCCTCTCGCACGGATTTACGGCAAGATGGGCGTCAACAGCAAAACCGAGTTATCCAGGAAAGTTGCCGGGCGGTAAAGGGAATGTGCCGGTCCTAGGCCAGGAACTGATAGATCGACATCAGCACGCCGATCATGACAAACCCGACGGTGATGAATTTGAACTGCTGATCGAAGCGCTTGTCGACCTGTTCAAAGCGTTTATCCATATAGTGGATCAAATCATCGAAACGTTTATCCGATTGTTCAAAACGTTTTTCGACCTGTTCAAAGCGCTTATCCACCTGTTCAAAGCGCTTATCCACCTGTTCAAAGCGCTTATCCACCTGTTCAAAGCGCTTTTCCATATAGTCGAAACCGAGGCGGACAGTTTCTTCGATGCGAATCACCCGTTCCTGCATATCACGATGCCATTCATCCAACGTCATCGCCCTAACCGGCTCAATCCATTCTGCAATATGACCCCGAACATAGTCGCCGATAATTTCCAGGTGTTTGGGTGTAAGTTCCATAACCGTACCATCCATCGGGAGCCCCCTATCTTGAGTTAACCAAGCGGAAGCGACTCCTGCTTCAATTGTAGTGGATGGAGATTCTGGAGACCAGTGTTCATCGGGGAGCGGAAGGGAGTCTGGGTGAGGCTTGGAAGGGATCGTGAGGGAGAAAAGAAAGGCCGCCCCGGGGGGGCGGCCTGGTAAAGATCAACGGATTCTGGGATTAGAACTGGTAGGTGAGGCCAATAGCTGCGTCAACAACAGTTTTCTCATACTTCACAGTGCCGCCAGTGGTTTCTTCACTGAAATAGACGGGGTAAAGACAACCGACATCTACCATCAGGTTATCAATAACTTCCCAACCAAATCCTGCAGCCAAAGTCAAACTTGTCAGTTCAGGATCGAGGGGATAGTAACTATCGACATCTTCAACATTATCGGTGCTGTAACTTGTACCGAAGCTCACTTCAAGATCTTCGTTTACCCAATAACGGAATGCGATGGAGCTGGACCATGAATCAATCAATGCATCATCGAGAGATTTATACATGTTGTACTTGAAATCAATCGGCACAACCAGACCAAAGGGGAAAGTGTATGAAACACCAGCTTTGATCTTCCAGGGGATTTCGGTCTCGGTCGAAGCAAAAGTTTCCATTGCAGCAGCAGTTGCAGCAGTACCACTAGATTCAGAAATCTCCATATCAAATTTCTGAGAAGTGACCACAGTTACCGATACATCAAAACCGTCAATTGGACGCGCATATACGCCGAAGGTTCCACCAAATCCGGTACCAGCCGATTTAACTACTGCTGTCCCGTTTAGAGCATCTCCGTTAGAGGATGTGATTGTGGCATCCAAGGATTCCGTCGCATAGGACATGGTCCCCAACGCCGCGACCGAAATCATGTCCAGGAACTTATATGATCCACCTATACTGAACTGGTGAACGGCTTGTCCAGCTTCAAGAGATCCTACAATAGGTCCGCCACCAGCTGGAGGAACACTTAAGAAAACAATGTTACCATCTTCATAATTGATAGAACCACCACCTTCAGGAATGTTGTAACTGAAGAATGCGGCCCAATCGCCGGCGTTATAACCAAGATACGCGGCAGGTACAAAAGGAATGAATTTCTTCGATTCATAAGTTGTACCGCCTACCTCATGTGAGTAATCCAGATAGACCGATTGAACATCGGCTTGAATGTGGAAACCTTTCTCTAAGAATGCCGTACCGGCCGGATTGAAATAGGCGGCATCTATTGTGTCGGTCGCCGTGCCACGGGACAACATTCGCATATAACGGGCGCTCTGATTATCTCCAGCAAAAGCAAAACCACTCAGCATTGCCAGTGAAATCACCAAGACCAAAATCTTTTTCATTTTTCTCTCCTGAGTAAGATGTAGGCATATGATGTTCCCGGTTTATGACATCCGTCAAGAAAGAACATGACATTCATCAGTATTCTGTTCGTAAAATCATTGCTTTTCGGTGTTTTTCGCCTCACATAGATATGCCACCTCTGTTTTGTCGGCCAAAACATACCAATATGCGACAGCCGGAATGCCGCTGCGAGGCCTATATTGACACCATGTTCAGCATTGAGGAGGAAAGACGATGAAGAACAGATTCAAATGGGCCGCGGTGATGACGATGCTCATCATGCCGGCGGCCGGCGGTTCTGCGGCGAATTGCAGCCTGGATGAGAGTGAATCCGTCGATTTAACCGGGATTGAGGAAGTGGAGTTCAACCTCGGAGAAGTCCGCTGTGTGCTGTATGTGAGGACTTTGGATATCGATACGACATTGGTCGGCGACGGTCCGGGGGGGTGAGGGGAAACTCAAGGTTGTCGGATCCTCGGACAGCATCATGATAAGTCGCTTCGATGTGAAGGAAATGGACATCGATTCCAGTTCCGGATCCGTCACCGCGACGGATATCAGGGCTGAATCGGCGTCGTTCGAGGTGTCTTCCGGGAAGTTCACCGGTGACGAAATCCGTTCATCGGGCAGGCTCGATATCGAATCGTCTTCAGATGCTCTGGACATCGGCCGAATAGAGGGAACGGAGGTGACCATCGAGGCCGGCTCGGGTGGAATCCGCCTCGATGAAGTGGTGGCATCCACTGAGTTGAGCATCAAGGCCTCGTCGGGCCGTATTGTCGCCGGACGACTTGCGGCTCCCGATATCGAGCTGGACTCAAGCTCCGGAGACATCATCGTCAATGCTCTGAGCGGAAGCCTGTCATTGGAAAACAGCTCAGGCAGAGCGGACGTCGGTCTTGAAGACCTCAGCGGACCGGTGACGATGGGTGTCTCCTCGGTAAATATCACCCTGGTCTTACCGAAGAATGCCGTTTTCGATGTCCGGCTGGAAACGTCCTCGGGAAGTATCCGAAGCGATTTCCCCGTACTGGGCGATCTCTCGAATCAGGATGACGAAATGCGGGGCACGGTGAACGGCGGCGGTATTCTGGTGGATCTGAAAGCATCCAGCGGTGACATCAGCCTGGAGGTTCGCTGAACCGTTGAAACTCGGATCCTCCGGCCGTCCGGCCGGAGGTCACTTCACAAAAAAAAGACCGCAGCCGTCGACTCATCCTGCCGACTTCCATCAACTGTCTTCCCATACTCAGCTTGCAAATATCGTTATTTATTTATCTATTGTTTGTCGAGACCTTGTAGCTCCGGGGAAAAATCCTTATGATCCGAATTGGGAAGATTCAAACCTGAATTGGACTATACAATTCCCGAACCTTAAGAAATAAGCATTGCGCAAGCCGCAAGCTGAAGACCCACAAAGGAGACCACACATGGCTAAAGTCAGAGTTGCATTCAACGGCATGGGCCGCATCGGAAAGAACGTGATGCGGGTCATCACCACCCAGTACAACGACAAAATCGAGATTGTCGCAGGCAACGATCTTGTTTCCGCTTCAGAAATCGCCGCCAGTCTGCCCAAGGATTCCATCCACGGCAAGTTCCCTGTCGATGTGAAGCTCATCGACGACAAGACGATTCAGATCGGCGACCACAAAGTCACCGTCTACGCCGAGAAGGACGCGAACAACATCCCCTGGGGCAAGCACGATGTCGACGTGGTGCTGGAATGCACCGGTTTCTACCTCTCCACCGAGAAGGCTCAAGCCCACATCAACGCCGGTGCCAAGAAGGTGATCGTTTCCGCTCCCTGTAAGGACGACACGAAAACCGTCGTGATGGGTGTCAACAGCGATACCCTTTCCAACGAGACAATCATTTCCAACGCCAGCTGCACCACCAACTGCCTGGCTCCCCTCACCAAGGCTGTGGACGATGCGTTCAAAGTCATCAGCGGACTGATGGTGACAACCCACGCCGCCACTTCCACCCAGCGCGTCCAGGACTTCTTCGGCGGCGGCAAGAACCGCGCCACCCTGAACAACATCATTCCCGCCTCCACCGGCGCCGCCATCGCCGTCGGCAAGGTACTCCCCCACCTGAACGGCAAACTCAACGGTACCGCTCTGCGGGTTCCCACCGACACCGGTTCGACTGTTGAAGTTGTCTACCTCCTGGAAGGCAAGCACAGCAAGGATGAAATCAACGCTAAGGTTGCCGAGAATGCGAAGAGCATCAACTCCGCCAGCCCCTCGGGGAAAATTCTCGATGTGAACGACTACTACGAGTGCTCCCGGGACTGCGTCGGCGAGAGCTGGAGCTCCATGTACATCCCGGGCAACACCCAGGTTGCCGAAGCCGGCGAGAACACCCTGGTGAAGATGACCAGCTTCTACGACAACGAAATGGGCTACTCGACTCGCATGGCAGAAATGGCCATGGAATTCGCGGCCCTCTAGAGCCTTAATTCTCTAAGAAGCATTTCGAGCCCCGGCCGCCAAGGTCGGGGCTTTTCTTTGCGCCAATAGAGTCGAGTAGCCCCTATCCGACAGACCTGATATGCCTAAGCGACAGGCCTCCCAATGGCTGGAGCTCGGCCGGCACATTTCAGATACGGCATATCAATCTTGAGAAAAACTGACCACCCGCCGCTTCCACTCCACCCGTTCATTCCGGAAATTCACCAGGTAACCCACCGGCACCTTTGACAGGCGCAGATAGTTGATGAGCTGCGCCTCCATCGTACCGGTGAGCTCCTTCACCGACTTCAGTTCAAGAATGAGCTTTCCTTCCACCACCATATCCGCCACATAGGCCCCGGCCAACTCACCGGAGTAGTACAGCGGGAACACCACCTGCCGCTCCACCACAAGGCCTTGATTTCGAAACTCAATCACCAAAGCCCCCTCATACGCCGATTCCAACAACCCCGGCCCGAGATGATTGTGGACTTTGAACACTCCGCCCAGGACCGTTTCCGACAGTTCCTTGTACAGCAGTTTCGACATCCGACCGCCTCCTCTCAAGTTTTCCATCCCTTCACCGTTCCAAGCGAGGAGGTGTCAAGGGCGCCGCCGAAGGCGGCGTTTACTTGCCCTTGACACCGACGAGCGGAAGGTACAATTAAAAGAACGCAGAGAAGGCCGGACTCGCCCTGGAATCAATCCGCGAAAATCCGCGTATATCCGCGGTAAAACCCAACTCCAATATCCGTGATCAATCTCAAGGAAATACCGCCAACACCGGACCGAAACCTCATCCTTTAAAGTATGTATATTTAAAGCTATAATTTAAATATGCATGGTTATGTATCGCGAAGTCAGGAACAGATAATACTGAAACATCTGAAAAACTTCCCGGCTGTGGCCCTCCTGGGAGCACGACAGGTCGGAAAGTCCACACTTGCGCAGCATCTCTTACGGAGTGTTGGGAAAGCGGTCTATCTTGACCTGGAAAATCCCAGAGACTTGGCCCGACTTCAGGATCCGATGGCCTACCTGGAAGCAAACAGGGAGGCACTGATCTGCGTTGATGAGGTGCAGAGGATGCCGGATATTTTCCAGTCGTTCCGGAGTTTTCTGGATAACAACAGAGGACCGGGTCGACTGCTCATTCTGGGATCCGCTTCTCCGGGACTGATCAGACAAAGTTCCGAGACTCTGGCCGGACGAATTTCCTTCATTGAAATCGGCCCTTTCACGATTCGGGAAGTGGGCAACTGGAAACGTCTCTGGGTCCAGGGCGGCTACCCGGAAAGTTACCGACTCGACGAGGAACTCAGCTACGACTGGCGAACCAACTATATCCGCACCTTCCTGGAACGCGACCTTCCTCAACTCGGTATTACCATCCCGGCCGCTACCCTCAGGCGCTTTTGGACCATGCTGGCCCACATGAACGGGTCGGTACTGAATCAGAGCACACTGGCATCCTCCATGGGCGTGAGTGTTCCCACCATTCGGAATTATCTCGATATCCTGGAAGGCGCCCTGGTGATCCGACGTCTTCCCCCCTACTCTGCCAACACAAAGAAGAGGCTCGTGAAATCCCCAAAAATCTATATCCGGGACACCGGTTTGATCCACAATCTCCTTGGCGTGGAAAGCTACAACGACTTGCTTGGTCATCCCTGTCTGGGAAGCAGTTATGAAGCGTTCGCAATTCCCTCTTTACTGGAAGCATTTCCCCGGCACACGGCGAGTTTCTATCGCTCCTCCGGCGGGTCCGAAGTCGATCTGGTTCTGGAGAAGGGTAGAGAGAGGATTGCCATCGAGATGAAAGCCTCGTCGGCTCCAACAGTGAGTCGGGGATTCTATGAAGCATTGAAGGTGATTAAACCGGATCAAACCTTCGTCGTGGCACCAGTCCAAGAATCCTTTCCATTGAAAGATGGCATTATCGTCAGCAGTGTTAAGTCCATCTGCGAGACTTAATAATATCAACTTTTACTCTCCAGTCCCGGATACATCCACGGGAACATCTGCGAGACCGGTCCTGCAACCACCGGACAACGAACTGAGGCTGGGCTTCCCGCCTTTCATCTCGTTCTAGGATTTATGACTGGAATCCCACTATTTTATGGATTAATTATAAAAAATGGATCATCAACTTATGCCTGAAATCGCTGCCGAATCCCTTCGCTATCCCGGCGAATCCTGGGTGCAATCCTTTAACAATGGACGTGATCTTTACCTCCGGAGATCATCAGAAAAGAGAGGCCTTGCTGACGATTCAATCCCGCAATGTGTTGGAATCACAAGACGAGAGAGAACTCTTCATCTCCGTCACGGATATCACGAAGCAGAAAGATGATGAAAAGCGCATTCAAACTCTCCTGGATGAGAAGGAAATCTTTCTAAAAGAGATACACCACCGTGTAAAGAACAACATGAACAGCATCATCTCATTGATTTCCATCGAGATGGCGCTGTACCCCGATATGGAGTCAACACGCCTGCTTCAGGACATCATCGGCCGTATCCGGAGTATGTCCCATCTCTACAACCGTCTGCTGGAAGCCGAACTCTACGACAAGGTGGACTTCAGCCTCTATATGGAGGGGCTGATCGAACAGATTCGGCGGGTCTACCCGTATCAGGGAACCATATCGGTCACCACAAGATTTGATGACTTCACTATCGATCCGCAGCGGGTATTCCCCCTGGGCCTCATCGTCAATGAGCTTTACTGCAATGCGGTGAAGCATGCCTTCCCGGACGGCAGAGACGGTTCGGTTCAGTTCGAGGCTTCATACAATGACGGAACGGTGACATTCCGTTACAAGGACAATGGACCACGACCGGAAACGGGGGTGTGTCACATATGTTGGTATTTCCAGCGTTTTAGAGGGCCTTGAGTGCCCAGAACAGCTCCATAATCCCAAACACCGCCTTTAAGTCCTAACGCTCCACCTCATGAAGCCCCTAACCTCAAGGAACAAACAACCAGGAGGCTTCCGTGAAGTACAAATCACTCGCAATTAACGATCCTGATCAGCTCATGTTCGGGAATGCCCCAAAACCGGTGAAAACCGAGCGGGGATTGAATATCGGCGGGGGTGCGGTCTATCCCGAGCTCAATTTCACCTTACCGCCGATGTCCATCACTCCGGATACCAGATCTGAAGTTATTGATCATTACAGACAAATCGTATCCGGCGCCTTGGAACGGGCGGAGGACCTTCACCAGAACGGTGTCGTGTTTGAGTTTGAGACTTTGCTCGAAATGACCCTCGATCCCACACTGGGCACGGAACTTGTGGAAGTGATGAACGATATCTGCGAGGAGGCTTATGCCAAACGCGGCGTAATCAGTGAGATTCGTTTGACGCCAAACGATACCCGAGATTTCGATAGGCCGGTGAAGATGCGAACCAGCGGCTATCTGGACAACATGCTGACCCTCTTCCGGGACGGAGCCCGAGCCGGCGGAAATCTGTTGTCAATCGAGAGTACCGGCGGCAAAGAGATTTGTGACGAGGCACTTATGAACTGTAACATCCGGGACGTCGTGTTTTCATTGGCGGTACTCGGTGTCCGGGACATGAAATTTCTATGGGAAAAGATTGTTGCAATCGCAAAGGAAACCGGTCGGGTTGCCGGCGGGGACACGGCTTGCGGCTTTGGAAACACCGCAATGGTTCTGGCCGAGCAGAAATATATCCCTCGTGTTTTTGCGGCGATCGTTCGCGTTGTCACCATCGTTCGGACTCTTGTCGCATTAGAGCAGGGAGCCACCGGACCGGATAAAGACTGCGGTTATGAGGGTCCGTTCCTGAAAGCCATAACCGGTACGCCCATATCAATGGAAGGGAAGACTGCGGCCTGTGCTCACCTGAGTCCCGTAGGCAACATCGCGGCGGCATGCTGCGATCTTTGGAGCAACGAATCGGTCACCAATATCAAACTCCTGGCGGGCATGGCTCCGACTGTGTATATGGAACAGCTGATTTATGATGTCCGCTTGATGAATCAATCCATCCGGAGGGGTTCTCAAGGTGAACTTCGGAACCTGTTCTGCGAATCCGATCGATATCTGGATCCTCAAGCTCTGATACTCGAGCCAAAGAACGTCATCCTGATTTCCAAGGAAATCGTGAATTCGGAAACCTACGTTGAAGCGGCCGTTCGTGCGGGACTCAAAGCTCTGGACATCATTGAGGAAGGAGTCAAAACAGAGCAGCTCCAATTACCGGAGAGAGAAAATATTTGGATTGACATGATCCGGGGTGAGCTTGCCCAGATCCCATATGACGAGTCGGCATTTGTCGATGTGGTCCGACCGAGCCTGGACCCGACGAAAACTTCATTGAGCGAATACGGTTTGGAATAGGAGATAGAACATGGATGATTTCGACAAAATAGGAAAACTGCTTCAAGCAGGTAAGGCAACAGAGATAAAAACGGAAACTCAAGAACTTCTGGACAAGGGAATCGACCCCAAGACCATCCTGGAAGACGGTCTGATGCCCGCGATGGCAACTATTGGAGAACTGTTCAAGGAGAACAAGATTTTCGTACCGGAAATGCTGATTGCAGCCCGGGCGATGAACGCCAGCATCAACGTGCTGAAACCGCTGATGGTGGAAGGCGCGATGAGCGGAAAAGGAACAGTCGTTCTGGGGACGGTGAAAGGCGACCTTCACGACATTGGCAAGAATCTGGTTCGCATCATGATGGAAGGCAAAGGGCTCAATGTGATCGATTTGGGCGTGGATATCTCACCGGAAAAATTTGTTCAGGCCGCTCAGGAACACAACGCCCAGCTCATCGCGTGTTCCGCTCTCCTGACGACGACGATGCAGGCCATGGCCGACGTCGTGTCCGCTTTCAAAGAAGCCGGCCTGTATGACCGTGTGGGCATCATGGTCGGCGGCGCCCCGGTGACGCAGGGCTTTTGTGATACAATCGGCGCGCACATTTACTCGAATAACGCGGCATCGGCAGCCGACGATGCGCTGGCGTTTATTGGATCCTAATCATGATTGTGGTCCTCTTGTCGGGTGCTCTCGGATAGCGGCTGCGTTACACCGTCGGCTCCTTCGGAGGTCACCAAGACCTGGGAATGGACACACTTGGAGGATCTGGCTTCACGCATTCATAATAGAATGGAAGGCAAGTCATGAGTTCAGACGAAACGAGGGAGAGATGGTTAAATCTCGCCTCCGACTATGAAATCTCGACCGGCATATCATGCCGTTTATTGGAACTGGATGATACCCGCAACAAATCCTGTCCGGTATGTTCCGATTTAGCCGAACAGTTCGGGATAGATACAGCGTGCTCACAGACTCATCATTTCGCTGCTTATCAGTCTGAACGATGGGGTGGACGATATGTCTATCTGTGTCCGTTATCAACTCTCCATTGGAGCTCGCCGCTCATTCAAAACGGAATGATGGTCGGAGCCTTGATTGCCGGTCCGGTGCTCCTGAACGGAATTGATAATGCGACGCTCAGCAGCATAGGCGATCGTTACAATCTGAACACTCGGCAGATTTCCGAGCTGCATCGTCAGTATGAAAAAATCAGTTCTTTGAAGCCCCAGCGAGTCAACAGTCTATCCAATCTCCTGCATACCGCGGCACAGTCCGGTTCCGATCGACAGGATGCGGCGTACTTCGAAGATCAGGAATCGTTTCAGCATGAATCACGAATCGGCGAGTATCTCCACCTTCTCAAATCCATGGAAGGCGACAAAAACAGTGACATGGATTATCCCATTGATCTGGAACGAAAACTCCTATCTCATGTCGCCAAAGGAGAGAAATCAAATGCCCAAGGCGTTCTTGACCAGTTAATCGCCCGAGTGATGTATATCACCGGCGTCAATTTGGATGTCATCAAATCCCGCATCCTTGAGCTTGTCGTTCTACTGTCCAGAGCCGCTCTCGAAGGGGGTGCGGACGTTGAACAGATATTCGGCCTGAACTATCGATACCTTCAGGGTATTCGTCGCTGCAGCAGCACTGACGAACTCACTTCCTGGCTCCGACGTATCATTAATCGTTTTGGAGATTTGGTGTTTGATCTTCGCAATGTCAAACACACCGAGACAATACTGCGGTCTCTGCGCTTTATGCGGGAAAACTTCTATGAACGGATCAGTCTGAAGGATGTTGCCGCTCAGGTCGGTTTGAGCCCCGACTATTTCGGGAAGTTTTTCCGACAGGAAATCGGCCGGTCCTTCAGTGAATTTCTCAACGGATTAAGGATTGAAGAAGCCAAACGTCTCCTGGCAAACAGCACGGCGTCTCTGGGTGATATCGGCTATGCCTGCGGTTTTGAGGATCAGAGTTATTTTACTCGAGTATTTCGAAAATCCGTCGGGACCACACCAAGTATGTACCGGGAACGGACACAACGCTATCCCGGCGTTGAGTGAAAGTACCGCCGCCTGAGACAGATATTTCCCTAACAGCCCCACTCCCTCAGCCAGGATGCGAGCTGTTGTTCCCTGTCGGCCACCTTAACGTCGTGGGTCATTAGGAAGACCGTCGTTCCCATGGCATTGATGCGGCCGAGAAGGTCCAGTACCTCACGGGTGGATGCGGAATCAAGTGCGCCGGTGGGCTCGTCGCCGAAGACAATGTCGGGCTCGTTGATCAGGGCCCGGCAGATACCGACTCTTTGAAGCTGACCCCCGGAGGCCTGGGTGATGTTGTTCCCTGCCAGAGAGGCGATTCCCGTGAGCTCCATCAGTTCGGATGCCCGGTGATTCACTGATTTTCGGCTTCTCACCTTGGCCGGATATCCCGGAAGGAGAATATTGTCTCTGAGGTTGAGGTTTTTCAGCAGATGAATGTGCTGGAAAATGAACCCCATTTCGGTGAGTCTGAGACGTGACATAGTTTTCTCCGGCAGTTTATCCAATACCATGTTGTTGAACACCACCCGACCGGAACTCTTGGGCTCCATCCCGCTCAAGGTGTAAAGCAGTGTGGATTTTCCGGAACCTGAAGGACCCATCACCGAGACATACTCACCAGGCCTGACATTCAGATTGATGTTTTTCAGAACACTGACGGAATAATCCTTGCCAAGGGAAAAACTCTTATTCAACCCGGTTGATTCAATCAAATTCTGCATAAGTGACTCCTTTTAGGCCGCGATCTTCGCGGCAATATCATGTTCTTTAATGCTCCTCGCAGCGAGGAGCGCGGCCGATGCGACGGATGTCGCCAGAAGAATAGGAAGTAGGACATAGGATAAGAGCGGATCGACAACGAAATGGATTCGAGCGGCTCCCATCAGGGAAACAACGGCACCGATCAGGCGCTGTCCGAGAGTATTCACCACCAGAGTGCCGGTGATAATTCCAAGGCCGAGGAGCACCAGCACCATAACGGTGTATTGCAGCCGCAGCGCCGATAAGGAGAAACCGAGGCTGCGCATCACGGCGATGCGGCCGGAGTCCTTGCTGATGAGCATGCGGAGGAATAGGGATGTGATAAGCATGGCGATACATAGCCCCAGAGCCACGGCAGCGTAGGTGACCTGTTCCAGTCGCAGGATGGTATGTCCCAAAGTCTGATGCAGGTATCCTTCCAGATCGGTGACCCTGGCGGGGTCGAATACTTCGGCATATTCTTTCTTCTTGGTTTCCAAAAGATCGGTCGAGACGAGATCGAGGCTCAGGGTGTACCATAGAACGTTCCCGCCTAAGGCTGAAAAGGATACTTTGG
>JARGFR010000290.1 GCA_029210985.1 Spirochaetaceae bacterium
TGTTTCATCAAATGGAGGGTATGCTCATCGGCAAGGACATCACCGTCGCTCACCTCATCTATTTCGAAAAAACCCTCCTCTCGGAAATTTTCAAACGGGATGTGGAAATCCGACTCCGCCCGGGCTTCTTCCCCTTCGTGGAACCCGGTTTCGAGCTGGACATCAACTGCCTCATCTGCGGCGGGTCGGGATGCAGCGTCTGTAAACAGACGGGCTGGGTGGAGCTTCTTCCCTGCGGCATGACTCACCCCAATGTCCTGGAGGCCGGCGGCATCGACTCCGAGGAGTATAACGGTTTTGCCTTCGGCCTTGGCCTGGACCGCCTGGTGATGATGCGCTACGGCATCGACGACATCCGTCATCTGCATAGCGGAAATTTGGATTTCAGCCGCCAATTCGCATCCTGCTGACAAACGGAGATTATCAGACATGAAGATATCAGTTGATTGGATTAAAGATTTTGTTGACCTCCCTAGGGAGCTCAGCGACAGGGATATTTCGGAACGCATCACCCTGGGTGTGTGTGAGGTTGAGGGCTTCGAGCGTATCGGTTCCGTGCTGAACAACGTCACCGTCGCCGCGGTCACCGCGGTGGAACCCCATCCGGATGCCGACAAACTCAAGCTGGCCACAGTCGATCTGGGTGCCGGCAAGACGGCAAGAGTGGTCTGCGGTGCTCCGAATTGCCGAGCCGGCATTAAGGTGCCTTACGCCGCCATCGGCACCACACTTCCAGGCGGATTCACTCTGGAGTCCAAGAAAATCCGGGGGATACTTTCCGAGGGCATGCTCTGCGCCGAGGACGAACTGGGCCTCTCGGACGACCATGAGGGACTCATGGAACTTGATTCCGACGCATCGGTGGGCATCGCATTGGCGGATGCGCTGGGAGAAGAGTCGGTGGACGACCTAATACTGGATGTCGATAATAAATCCCTCACTCATCGCCCTGACTGCTGGGGACATTACGGCCTGGCCCGGGAATTCGCGGCAGTCTTCCGTACGCCCTTCCGAGACAAATTTGATGAGAACTGGGCGGACACGCTGCGGGCGAAAATCGCCCGGGGAGCCGATCAGACACCGCCGGTAACCATTCATGTGGATCCTGATTCGGCCAACCGGGGCTTTCTGGGCCTGACCGTCGACGGCGTGACGGTGGGCGAGAGTCCCGAATGGATGAAACGGCGTTTGAATGCGGCGGGTATGAGGCCAATCAATTCCATCGTCGATATATCCAACTACGCCATGCTGGAAACGGGTATACCCAACCATATTTTTGACCGATCCACCATCCGGGGAGGGAAGATCCGTGTTCGCCGGGCCGGTGAAGATCAGGTTTTTGTCACATTGGATGGACAGGATCGGAAGCTCTTTCCGTCGGATACCTTGGTCTGCGACGATGTGGGTCCGTCGGCCATCGCCGGAGTGATGGGCGGTCTGCACAGTTCGGTGGCCGAAAATACCACCAGCATCATGATTGAAGTGGCCAACTGGACCGATGCCGAAATCCGCCGGACCAGCACACGTCTGGGTCTGCGGACCGACGCCTCCCAGCGATATGAGAAGAGCCTGGACAGCCAGCAGCTGGAGAAGGCTCTTCTGAGAATCTACGAACTGGTTCTTGAACTGAACCCCGGAGCGTCGGCGGTGAGCGGCATTCAGTCCGACAACATGTCCGATCCTGTTATGATGACCATTGATACCGGTCCGGGGCGGATTGCCGGGATTCTGGGCGAGGATGTCGGAACTGAGCGCCTTGTTGAAATCCTCAACGCTCTGGGATTCCAGGTCGAGGAAATCCCGGGCGCGCCGGCCGGGGATGACGGCCGAGGCAAGACTCACCGTATCCATGTGCCGACATGGAGGTCAACCAAGGATGTCGAATGTGAAGCGGACATCGTCGAGGAAATCGGCCGCATCATCGGTTATGACAATATCACTCCGGTGAGTCCGGCCCATGATATCGAAGCGCTTCGTCTGTCCCCGGCTAAAACGATGATGCGCAGAGCTCAGGACTTTCTGGTTCTTCGAGGACGGGGTTTGGAGGTGATGACCTATCCCCTGGTCGGCGAGGCACTCCTGGATAAAGCCTCCTGGCCGATACACAACGAAAACCTCGTTCTGGCGAATGCTCTCACACCCGAACACGACCGAATGCGCCCGAGTCTGTTCCCGAGTCTTCTTCAGGCGGCGGCGGACAACCGCAAGGAGCATGAACGCTTCCGTATTTTTGAGTTGGGCCGCAGCTATGCCGACCTGGGCGGTGATGAGTACTCCTCGGATCTCCATCAGGTGGGCATCCTGTTTCAGGAGACGACGGAGAACCCCTTCGGAAAATTGGCGGATACCGTGGAAGGACTGCTGAATTATTTGAGTCTTCCCGCCCGGATTGTTCCGGCGGACCCCGACAAGGCGCACCCTCTGGTGCCTGCCTCCTGGGCCGGAAGTCATCCCCATGAGTTTGCGGACGTTCAGGTGATGGGCCAATCACGGGGAATCGTCATGTCCATTCATCCCCAGGTGAGTCGGGCTTTCAAAATCAAGGGACGCACCGCCGCCGCGGTGATTGACTTCACCGAAATCATGACCCGACCGGTAAAGGACAAAACGTCATTTAAACCCCTGGATCGATTTCCGGGCTCCGAGTTTGATCTGACCGTCGTCGCACCCGGCAAGAGCTATGCCGCCGGAGTCATCGGAGTCGTGAAAAAGCTGAATATCAAGGAAATCCGTTCGGTGCTGGTTCTGGATATTTTCGCCCTGCCGGACGGGGACAAGGCGCTCACTCTGCGCATTGAGTTACGGGATCCCGGGAAAACCATGGACGCAGCCTTCCTTAAGGATGCCGAGGAGCGAATCATATCGGCCTTGAATAAAGCCGGCTATCCGCTGCGGTCGTAATTCGTTTCAGGGTGCGGTGAGGTAAATCAAATCGTCGCGCTCGGGTTTGCCGAAGGACCCGCTTCCCCCGGAATCCGTTGATATTTTGGCCGTTGCCCTGATTCGGTCGGCTTCCAGGATAGCTCCGTCGGCCAGCTGCATCATGCTGTCCCCTCCAAGGGATCGCATCACCCGCATCTGAGATCCGGGGGGCGGGATCTGGTCAACCAGAGGTTCTATCATCAACGTTTCGCCGACTATCCCGACGACGACGCCATAAAGCCGCCATCTGACGGTGATTTCTTCCCTCGCTCTCGGGGCTGCCGGGTTTGTATCCTCGAGTTCGATTGAAGATGCGGTATAGGCTTCCAATTCCCTCGCCTGTTCGGCAATACGTCGAGAGAGTGTCTCCCGCTCATCTTCCAATTCGGCTATCCGCCTTCTCAGAGCTGACTGCTCTTCTTCGGCGGTCTTGATCAATTCTTCCTGCCGTCGTTTTTCCGCCAAGCGCAGAGAGTTATTCCTATCGGCGGATTCCTGCATTTCCA
>JARGFR010000291.1 GCA_029210985.1 Spirochaetaceae bacterium
TACCGAATCCGGTTATTTCCAAAGTGTATGAGGGAATCAAGATTGCGGAAGCCGAGGGGGTCGATTTTATCCTGGCGGTAGGCGGCGGAAGCGTTATCGATTCGGCTAAAGGCATCGCCATGGGCGCGGCCGATCTCGATCGTGATGTATGGGATTATTATTCGGACAAATCCGAACCTGCCAAAGCCCTTCCCGTCGGTGTTGTCCTGACTCTGGCGGCCACAGGCAGCGAAACAAGCAAGAGCAGTGTCATATCCAATGATGAGGGTCAGAAGCGACCGGTCAATCACAACATCATCCGGCCTAAATTCGCCGTGATGAACCCGGAACTCACCTTCACACTTCCCCCGTATCAAACCGCCTGCGGCATCGTCGATATCATGTCCCATGCTCTGGAACGCTACATGTCGAAGAATCCCGGCGGTGATGTCACCGGCGGGATGATTGAGGCACTCCTTCGGGCCGTCGTGAAGAACGGACGCATCCTGATGGACGATCCTGAGAATTATGATGCGAGAGCGGAGGTGATGTGGGCCGGATCGCTCGCTCATTCGGATATTCTGGGTGTCGGCCGTGTTCCGGATTGGGCGAGTCATAGAATTGAGCACGAAATCACACGGTATACCGGCATCGCCCACGGCGCAGGTCTGGCCGTCATCATGCCGGCCTTGATGGAATATGTTGTGGAAACGGACAAAGGTCCTTTGGCACAGCTGGCCGAGGAAGTCTGGGATGTTCCGGCAAAACCCAAGTCGGAAGTCGATACGGCTCGCAAAGGCATCGCCCGTATGAAAGACTTCTTCTCGTTCCTGGGTATGCCGACGCGACTTTCGGAGGCCGGAATTGACGAGTCGCTGATTCCAAAAATCGCCGGGGATGTTCAGCGAGGAGCCTCGGGAGAGGTAGGCATGTACCGCATCCTCTCCCGGGAGGATGTCCTATCGATTCTCGATCTCGCCAAATAGGAAAATGCTGTATTGATCCTATCTCCCGGGACTGAGTCTTGTAATAAAGGTTATGATGAATGAGACTTAACAATAGAGGTTTTACCCGCAGACAGGACTGAATGACGCCTTAACGATATCCGCCTTGAGGAGGTAGAGGAATGTTAATCAGGGACCTGTTGAACCGGAAGGGAAGTGACGTCGTAACTATCGGGGAACAAGCCTCGAGTCTGGATGTCGTCGATTTACTGAATGATAAACACATCGGTTCTCTCATAGTCACTGATGCCAAGGGAAGCATATTGGGAATTGTCACGGAACGGGATATTCTAGCGCGTTTCCACGATGCGGTGAAAGGTGTTCCGGTGACTCAGATAATGACGCCCAGAGCTAAACTCGTTGTCGCAGGTCAGTCGGATAACGTCGAATACGCCATGTCGGTGATGACCAAAAAGCGAATCCGGCATCTTCCGGTGTTCGAAGGCGATGCACTGATCGGACTGGTATCCATCGGGGATGTGATGAAAGCTGTGTCCAAGGACCTGGAATTCGAAGCTAAAATACTGGAAGAATACATCAGCGGATCTCAATCCATCGTTTCCTGATAATTCTCCTGCTTCTCCGGCTATTCCAGCCTCTTATGAAATCTTAATAGGCTCAGACCGAAAATTCCGGCTCCCAGAACAGCCATAGCCAATCCCTCCTTCCAGAGTTCCGCGATGCCCGCTCCCCGGAGATAGATGCCCCGGACAATGGTGAAATAATAGCGCAGGGGCAGAAAGACCGTCGCTGCACGTATGGGTGCCGGCATATTCTCCACCGGAAAGACGAAACCCGAAAGGATGATCATCGGGAGCATCACGAAAAAGACCGAAGACATCATGGCCTGCTGCTGGGTGTGGGAAAATGTGGACACCAGGAGTCCGAGTCCCAAAGTGGTGAGCAGGAATATGAGGGAAAACAGGAGAAGCGAGAGAACCGAGCCGGCAATATCCAGTCCGAAAATCAAGCGCGATGCGCCGATCACCAGAAATACATCGACAACCCCGATCAGGGCGAAGGGCAGGAGCTTTCCCATCAATATGTCACGAGTGGAAAGAGGCGTCACGATGAGCTGCTCCATGGTACCGATTTCCTTTTCCTTCACAACGGCCAGCGATGTGAGAATGAGGGTCATCACCATCAGAAGAAGGCCCAGGATTCCAGGTACCATGAAATCGCGGCTTTTGAGCTCCGGATTAAAGAGGATGCGGGTACGCGCCTCGATACCAGACGAAAGCGGAGTACTCTGAGCCGATTCGGAAAGATGTAGGGACACAATTCGCCCGGCATAGCTCATGGCGATTGATGCGGTGGTGGAATCGGATCCGTCGGCGATGTAGGGCACGATCGGTGGAATCCCCGATACCGAGTCCCAGCCGAAACCGGCGGGAATGACGAGGATGGCCTGAGCGCCCCGCTTCTCCATTTCCGGTGCAATCTCGGATTCGGCAAAGATTGGTCCCGAAGGCAGGAAATGGCCTGAAGCGAAGAATTCAGACGCCAGAGTCCGGCTCTCGGGAGTACGATCCAAATCACAGATGAGCAAGGGAACGTCCTGAGGGTCCAGATTCGCCGCGTACCCCAGAAGAAGGAGCTGCAGCACCGGGGCGATGAGAACGATGGGAAGCATTCTCCGGTCCCGTTTGAGCTGCCGGAACTCTTTCCGAATCATATGCCCGATCATCTCCTGCCCCTCCCTCGTGCCAGGCGTCGACTGCTGACGGTCAGCAGGAAGACCGAGAAGAGTGCCAGGGCCGCGCACTCCCTCCATATGGCTGAAAAACCGGCTCCTCGAATCATCAAGGCGCGCTCGGCGGAAAGAAAATACCTGCCGGGTATTATCAGCGTCACTAAGCGGATCGGCAGCGGCATGTTCCGGATCGGGAAGACAAATCCCGACAGGATAAACGAAGGGAGAACCGTCACCACTGTGGCGATGAGGAAAGCGACTTGCTGAGAATTGGCGATGGTGGAAATAAACAGACCCATTCCCAGACAGCTGAGCAAAAACAGTACGGTAACCAACGCCAGTGCCGGGTAGCTTCCCTGCACAACGACTCCGAAAAGAAGTCGGCCGGCAATGAGGATGAGAACCGTCTCTCCCAGGGAGATGACCATATAGGGGATAGTTTTCCCCAGAATGAGCACCACGGGCTGCAGCGGCGCAGCTTCCAGCATTTCCATCGTGCCCTTTTCCTTTTCCCGGACCACTGAAAGGGCGGTGGAAATCACGGCGGTAATCACCATGATGAAGGAAATAAGACCCGGAATGAGAAACACGGTACTTCGCAGTTCGGGATTGAACCAGGTACGGGGACGGAAATCGGCCGGAGCGGCGGGCGTCGATCCCGGGGATTGAGGTATTCGCATTTCCAGGTGCAATCGCTGGTTTAAATCGGAGAGAGCCG
>JARGFR010000292.1 GCA_029210985.1 Spirochaetaceae bacterium
TCATCGGCCTTGGAGAGGGCCTAACCCCCAGCGGGGATGATTTTATTGTCGGCTATCTGGCGTCCATGTATTGCAGGGGGCAGGCAGCCAAGATACTGAGTGCGGAGCTGCTCAGGGCAACAAACGCCGTTTCCGCGTCGTTTCTGATTCTGGCGGCTTCAGGGCTGTTCTCCAAACCCCTGTGTGCTCTGGCCGAGGCCGTCGGAGGTTCGATAGATTCGGATATCGGCCGATCACTGGAAGTGCTGCAGGGTATCGGGCACAGCTCGGGACTGGATATCGCAGCGGGGTTCTTATTCGGGCACCGCCTGGTTATGAAATAGAGGAAGGAGTTTCTATGCTACATGAGTTTAAGTATGTGGCGCCGCGCAGTCGATCCGAACTGTTGGATCTGAAAGCGCAATATGGCGGCCGGGCCAGGCTGTTGGCCGGCGGAACGGACCTGTTGGTGAATATCAGGGCAGGAATATTCAAACCCGAGTTCGTTCTGGACGTCAAGAAGATGGAAGGATTCGGAGGCGTGACCCTGGATAAGGATTCCAATCTTGTGTTCGGAACTGCAACAACCATCAACGACGTTTTGAAAGACCGAAGGGTTCGGGAGGAATATCCTCTTCTAGCGGCCTGCGGTCATGACCTGGCCTCCTATCAGATTCGGAACCGAGCCACCGTCATCGGCAACGTCGTCAACGCGTCACCGTGTTCGGATATGGCACCGGCTTTGCTCTGCCTGAACGCCAATGCGGTGATCGCATCAAGCTCGGGGGAGCGAGTCGTGTCCTTCAAGGATTTCTTTACCGGTGTGAAACGAACCGTTCTTGAAGACAACGAGATATTGGAAAGAATTGAGGTTCCCTCCTCCTCCTCCGGCACGAAGGGTGAATACAGGAAGCTGAAGAGAATCAACGGCCACGATCTGGGTATTGTCGGTGTTGCCGTGGCCATAAAGGGTGACACGATGCATATCGGTGTGAGTTCCGCGGCCCCGACTCCCATCCTTGTCGGCCCCATGGCGGCCGACATCGATATAGAGAAGGCGGTTGAAGCGGTCGCCGAAGCAATCAGCCCCATCAGCGATGTGCGATGCACGAAAGAGTACCGTGAATACATGGCCGGTGTGTATGTCCGCCGGCTTATCAAGGAGGTTCGGGGATGATGGTCAAATTGACAGTAAACGGCGAATTGTACGAGAGAGACGTCGCCGAAAACCGGACACTGCTCCGTTTTCTGAGGGAAGATCTTGGCCTGACCGGAACCAAGGAAGGCTGCGGCGCCGGGGAATGCGGGGCCTGTACGGTCTTCATGGACGGGAAGACCGTCAATTCCTGCATGGTGCTGGCGGTAGAGGCCGACGGATCGGTGCTCGATACCATCGAAGGAGAGGCGAAGGACGGAACTCTCTCGCCGATTCAGGAAGCCTTCGACAAACACCATGCCGTCCAATGCGGCTACTGTACGTCCGGAATGATTATGTCCGTCAAAGAACTGCTTCATCGGAATCCGAAACCCAACCCGGAAGAGATTAAGGAGGGCATTGAAGGAAATTTCTGCCGCTGTACCGGATATCAGCAAATCGTCGAAGCCGTGCTCGACGTATCCGGTCAGAATCCGGAGAAAGGGGAGTTGAAGCATGCTTGAGAACAGCGATCCCCGAGAAATGATCCATGTGGGAAAAGAAGCCCGGCGATCCGAAGGGACCGAAAAAGTCACCGGCGAGGCAGTCTATGTCAGCGACATGAGTCTGCCGGGAATGCTCCATGCCCAGGTGAAAAAGAGCCCCCATGCCAGAGCCAAGATTCTTCGAATCGATGTCTCCAAGGCCGAGGCTCTCTACGGCGTCCGGGCCGTCCTGACCGGTGAGGAATTGGATTATCGTCTCGGACTCTACGTCGTGGATAAAGATATATTGGCCAAGAACGAGGTTCGTCACTACGGTGAAGCCGTGGCGGCCGTGGCGGCCGACAGCCTGGAAATCGCCAAGAAGGCGGTGGATCTGATTGATGTCGAATATGAGGTTCTACCGCCGGTGTTGAATCATATGGACGCCCTCAAGGAAAATGCACCTCTTGTCCATCCGGACCTTGGCAGTTATGACTTCGTCGAAGCGGCCTTCACCCCCATTCCCGGAACGAATATTGCCAATCAGTCCAAGCTGCGCAAGGGCGATATCGAAAAAGGGTTCGAAGATTCGGAATGGATTATCGACCGTGAATACACCAATCCGTCGGTGCAGCATGTTCCGATGGAGACTCATGTGGCCATTGTGGAATGGAAGAAAGGGGACGACATCTCCATATGGACCAGCGCCCAGTCCCCCTTCACGGTCCGCAGCCTCTTCTGCTACGCCTTTAAGCTTCCGCTGAATAAAGTCCGTGTCCAGATACCCCATGTGGGCGGTGGATTCGGCGGTAAGGCGGGTATCCATATCGAGCCGCTTGTCGCCTGCTTGTCCAGGAAGGCCAACGGCCGGCCGGTGAAATTTCAGGCCTCCCGAGAAGAGGAATTCAGCCTCCTTCCCTGCCGGAGCGCACTCACTTATCGCATCAAGACAGGGGTTTCCACTGAGGGGAGGATTCTCGCCCAGCAGATGTGGATGTACTGGGACGCCGGTGCCTACGCCGATTACGCCGTCAACGTCACCCGGGCCTCGAGTTATTCCGCTGCAGGTCCATATGAGATACCCAACGCTCATGTGGATGCCTATACGGTGTACACCAACAAGCCCTACGGCACCGCTTATCGCGGTTTCGGACACGTTGAATTCCATTGGGGAATTGAACGGCATATGGAACTGGTGGCCCAGGCCATTGGTATGGATCCCCTGGAGTTCCGTCTGAAGAACGCCCTTCGACCGGATTCGGTGACATTGACGGGGGAGAAAATTACCCCGAACACCGGAAATGTCATCAAATGCATCGAGACCGCCGCCTCGTCAATCGACTACGGAACACTCACCAAAGAGGAAAAGGAACATGAGCGTTTAACCGGCCGTAAAATCGGGAAAGGTGTCGCCGCATTGCACAAGGCCCCGGCGATGCCGCCCTTCACCGCCACCGCGGTAGTGGTGAAGATGAACTCCGACGGAACGGTGAACGTCAACGTCGGCCTGACGGAAATCGGTCAGGGGTCGACAACCGCATTCGCTCAGATCGTGGCCGAACGCCTGAAATTTCGACTGGATCAGGTGAAGGTGACGGTGGAAAAGGATACCGATCGGGATCCCTACGACTGGCAGACAGTGGCATCAAAGGGACTCATCATGACAGGCAACGCCTGCATCCTGGCTTGTGAGGATTTGTTGAAGCAGGCCTACGATAC
>JARGFR010000293.1 GCA_029210985.1 Spirochaetaceae bacterium
ACTGCCTGGAGCTTTGCCCGATCTGGCGGATATCGAAACAGTGCCGTACGACTTTGCCTGGTCGGCCGGCAACAAAGACAACTTCGTCAAGAAATGGACCGAACTGGTTCAGGATCTGGGGCTCTAATCCACAGCCCTGATTTACAGCGGTCCCCGGCTGCGGGGACCGTTTTACTTCATAAGGACTCAGCATGGCGTCAGTAAGGTTGGAGAACATTCACAAGAGTTTCCCGGGCGTGAAAGCTTTGGCGGACATCAATATCGCGATTGAATCGGGAGAATTCTTCACGCTCCTCGGCCCGTCCGGCTGCGGCAAGACAACACTGTTGCGAACAGTCGCCGGTTTTTATCAGCAGGACTCGGGCCACGTCTACGTCGGAGACAAGCTGATCGATAACCAGCCGGCTTATGCCCGGGATACGGGAATGGTATTCCAGAACTATGCCGTATTTCCCCACATGACGGTGTTCGAAAATGTGGCGTTCGGTTTGAAAACCAGAAAAATCGGAACGGCTGAAATCAAAGAACGAGTTGCCCGCATCCTGGAAATGGCCCGACTTTCCGGACTGGAACAGCGTACACCGGACCAGCTCAGCGGGGGGCAGCAGCAGCGAGTGGGTCTGGCCCGGGCCATGGTTGTCGAACCTCAAGTACTCTTGATGGATGAACCTCTCTCCAACCTGGATGCCAAACTCCGGGTGGAGATGCGGGAGGAAATCCGCGACATCCAGGACAAACTCGGTGTCACCACCATCTATGTCACCCACGACCAGGAAGAGGCACTGGTGATTTCGGACCGTATCGCCGTCATGAACCTCGGCAAAGTGCAGCAGGTGGCGACGCCGTGGAACATTTATAAGGAGCCGGTCAACACGTTTGTGGCCTCGTTCGTCGGCAATACGAATTTTCTAACCGGGCGTATCGAATCAAGGAAGGGGAACTCGGCGGTTGTCGCCGTCGGAGATTCCAGGATTACGACGCCGGCCGGGGGAAACGCCCCGGAAACCATCCAAATCGCCTTGCGTCCCGAGGACCTGGCCATCGTCACGGATTCGGCTGACGGCGGAGAGGCATCACTCATTCCAGGAACGATCGAGAAAAGCATATTCACCGGCGCGCAGGTTCGCTACACAATCGCATGCGGCAAGGACTTGACTCTGGTGGTTGAGCGCCACCGTCCCGAACGGGAGGCCATCATACCGGTCGGCACGGAGATTATGGTGCATATTCCCGCCGGCGCACCCATGAGTTTTCATCCCGAAACGGGGGAACGGCTATGATCGGTGTCCAACGAAAACACCGCATAGGCCGGTTCGACTTCTGGAGTGTCGTCACGATACTGGGTTTTGTTCTGGTTATCCTGCTGCTGATTATTCCACTGTTCGGAATTTTTAAATCAAGTTTCATCGACAAGGAAACCGGTCGATTCGCTCTGTCAAATTACAGAGAGTTCGCCTCCAATTCCTATTACACCGGAGCCATTCTGAACAGCCTGCTTGTGTCCTTCGGCGGAACCATCGGTGCACTGCTGTTCGGCATTCCTTTGGCCTATCTCACATCCCGATTCAGAATCAGAGGAAAGGCCGTCGTTGCCACCTTGGCCGTGCTGTCCCTTCTCTCCCCTCCGTTCATCGGCGCCTATTCTTGGATCTTGATGTTGGGCAGAAACGGTTTCTTGCGAAACATGCTTCTGTCGGTCGGCATCACCCTGCCGACGATTTACGGTTCGGCCGGGATTATTCTGGTGTATACCCTTCAATATTACCCGTTTGTTTTCTTGTTGACCTCCGGGGCCCTGTGCACCGTCGACCGGTCCCTGGAAGAGGCTGCGGAAAATCTCGGAGCTCGAGGGGCTGCGCGATTCTTCAAAGTGACATTGCCTCTGGTACTTCCCTCAGTCAGTGCCGGAGCCTTGATTGCGTTCATGATGTCACTGGCCAACTTTGGAACCCCCATGATCATCGGCCGGAATTTCAGGGTCCTTCCGACGATGGCCTACAACCTTTTCACCAGTGAAGTGGGAGAAAATCCTGGATTGGCCTCAACGGTCAGTATCCTGTTGATTATGGTGTCCACCATCGTCCTCTTTTTCCAACGCTACACGGTATCACGGCGTAAGTATGCCAGCACCCTCATCAATAAACCGATTGTCAAACGTCTGAAGGGACTCAAATCGGCGGCGGCACATCTGGTTTCATATTTCATTGTCGCCATCAGCACTCTGCCTCTGGCCGTGGTGGTGGTCTATTCCTTCCGAAAAACCAGCGGCCCGGTATTTCAACCCGGGTTCGGCCTGCAGAGCTATCAGAAGGTGTTCCATGATGTCCCGAGAACCATCACCAACAGTGCCCTCTACTCAGTCGCCGCGGTCATCCTTATCGTCACAGTGGGTACGCTGATCGGGTATATTTTGTCCCGGAAGCGCAATTTCGCCTCCAAGCTGCTGGACCCGCTGCTGATGATTCCATATATCGTTCCGGGTACCGTGCTGGGAATCGGTTTCATTGTGGCATTCAATCGCAAACCGATCTATCTGGTGGGCACAGCCGCCATCATTATCCTGTCCTACTTCATTCGGCGGCTCCCCTACTCGGTTCGATCCAGTGCTTCGATCCTGAAGCAGATCGATCCCGCACTTGAGGAAGCGGGCATCAATTTAGGGTCGCCTCCGGGCCGAACCTTCAGGAAAATCACGTTGCCGCTGATGATGCCCGGTATCATTTCCGGTGCCATCATGAGTTGGGTCACCGCCGTCAACGAGCTTTCCGCATCCATCGTTTTGTATGTCGGGAGAACCATGACAATGCCGGTCCGGATCTATTTGAGCGTATTGGATGGGCTTTTCGGCACCGCTTCGGCACTGGCAACCTTCCTTCTCGTCGCCACCGGTTTGGCTCTCTTCATCGTGAATAAGTTCATCGGACTCGGCAAGGAAACGCTTGTCGTCTGATTCAGCGGAGAAGGATTCGATTTGCTTCCCGGAATATGACAGCTCCGAATTGTCATACATAGACATTCCGCTGCAGCCGCTGATGATCAGTTTGTCTTCCTGGGCATAGATGTTCCCGACGACCTGGCCGATTCCGACGGTCGTCCAGAAATCCAGCTCGGACGGATTGGATATATCGAATAACTTGAGACTGCTGCCTGTGAGAATATCGAAACGGTGATCCACGATTCCAATAGCCGGCTCGGATTCGTATTCCTCACCAACCGCACCCAGTCCGGCGGCTGGAATCCACAGCGGAATCTTCAGTATGATTTTCAAAATCGAAGGCAATTCAATCGGAATCGCTGCCGGTGTC
>JARGFR010000294.1 GCA_029210985.1 Spirochaetaceae bacterium
TGAATGAAATGCTCAATCGACAGCCGCCCATCGACAATCCGGAGGAAGTGATTTCATACCGGCAAAGGGCTGAAAACCTGGTATTGGACGTCAACGACAAGCAGAATTCCATAGAAACTCTGGAACGGGAGGCCTCGGTTCTGGCCAATGCGGCCCGCCGGGCTGAAACATCGGCACTGAATTCTCTTCAGACTGCACGCCGCGACTTGGCTGCGGCCCAGGCGGCGGTTGAACGGGGCCGGTCCGCCAACGACATTGATGAGTTTTATCGAGCCGTCGACCTTTACGGAGCCGTAGAGGAATCCTTGAATGCTGTGGATGAACTCTATCTTGAAGTGTTGGTCAACGATGTTGACATCGCCGCCGCATCAGGGCTGGATCAGGCCAGATCCGAACTGCGTAATCAGGTTCAGTCCGATCGCAGCCGCTTGGCGGTGACAGTGAAACAGAACGCTGTCGGAGAAGCCCGGACAGCTTACGATGACGGTCGTTATGCCTTTGGTGTCGGCATACTGAACCAGTCTCAGGATTTCTGGAATCGGGCATACGGAGAGGACGATCCCGAATTGGACGGTTGGCTGACCCGGCTCCTGAATGCCCAGCAGGCCCTCGGACAGACCGTGATCGAACCCACTGATCCGCTGTTCGCGGAGATGAATCAATATTTGAATCTGGCCAATCGCTACTATCTCAACGGAGTTCGCATCGCCGAAGACGATCCGCGGAATTCCGATGCTCTCAAGGCCTTCAGGTCTTCCGAGGATCTGGTCAGGCAGGTTCTCAATACATTCCCCGGAAATGAGGCCGCCCTGCTGCTGGAGCAGAAAATCCTTCGGCAAACCGATGAAGAGGCATGGAATGCCTCAACCCGAACCCTGGTGACGGACACGCGCCGAGCTGTGAGCAGAAACGACCTGGAGACCCTGCGGGGAGACGACAGGCAGAAAGGGTTGTACGCACAGGTCCTGGTCTTAAGAACCATAGCCCCTGATTATCCGGGTTTGGGCGATCTGATTGAGTCTGTGGAAATCAGCCTGGGGCTGATACCCGTGCCGGTGGACCCGGCCGACCGGGCCGAAAGTCTGGCTTTATCCCAGCAGGCATGGCAAATCTGGACTAACCTGGGCACTCCCGGAGCCGATCGCGCCATTGAGCTTCTTGACACGGCTCTGGGGCTCTGGTTCGAGAATATCGAAGCCTCAAACCGAAAGAATACCATCCTACTGGAGAGCGAAAGGGTGCCGCCGCCGCCGTGGCCGGCAGAGGCCTTGAGTTTGTTCCAGCAGACAAATCAAGCATATTCGGAAGGCAACAATATTCTTGCACAGGCGCTGCTGAATCGGTTTGATCGGGATTATCCCGCTTATGCCTCCGATCCGCGTATCTCGGAACTCCGTAGAAAAATCGAGGCGCGGCAATGAGACTAGGGCGATGCGGCCGATTCGCCTTGACGGCGATCTTGTTCAATCTCATCCTCTCCGTCGATATTCTGGGAGCTCAGGAGCGTCTGTACTGGGATTTCCCCGAGCCCGTCAATGCCGCCGATGCCGGGCGCTTTCCCCAGGTGATATCTGCGGGGAACCGTCTGGCCTTGATATGGCAGGAATTTCTTGGCGAATCTGAGAGTCTGGATGCGACAATCTCCATCAAAGCTCTGTTTTCCGAGGATGGGCAGAACTGGAGCGACACCCCCGTCACTATTGCCGAAAATGTACCCTATCTTTGGCTACAGGAAGTCCCACTGTTTTCTGCAGCGTCCTCACCGGACGGACGGATCGTTGTGGCGGTGGCCGAAGCGTCGGAGGGTGTAGCGCTTTACCGTCAGTCGAATCCGAACCTCGATGATGCATTCATTCGCACGGCACTGATATCTTCGGGACCGAATGCCGCGGACACGCCGATTGCCCCGAAATTGGCTTATGGTGGAAATGAGTTCCGACTCTTTCTGACCCGGAGAACGGTAATAGCCGGGGCTTCACGACCGACAACCCTGACCATCTTTTCATCTGTTTCGGTTGACGGTCGTGAATGGAGCGATCCCGAACTCTTCATCAATCCCGAAACCGACAGAGCTGTCGACGGTGCCGTTCTGGAGCAGAATTTTCTTCCCGTACACCTGAACGCCGGCAATTCCGAACTGGTGGCTTTCCAGACATTAAGGCAGGGAGACGAGGGTCAGGTTTATCAGATTTATGTCAAATCAAGACCGGCTGGCGGCGGCTGGAGCGGTACCAAACCGGTTACCGAGGAACTCACTCCTTCCGTTCAAGGGACAGATCCTCTTGTCTGGGACAATCAGCGCCCGCATCTGGGCATTGGACAAGATGGGCAAATTCTTATGGTATGGGAACGTCGCCGCGCCCAGGAGAGACCGGGTATCTCCCTCGCCGAGCTCAGTGAAGACGGCGATCCGATCACAGATGTGGTGGAGAACGTTGTCATTGATTCCTATACCAGCGCCCTGCCTCGGATTCTGCAGATCCATGGAGATACCTGGATCCATTGGTTTGATGATACCGGCATACGGATCGCCAGGCGGAATACCGCGTATGATTACGATGTCCAAGCGCTGTCACTGAATTCACAAACACCCGGATCGGACAGAAACAGCGCTGCGTTCCCGTATTCCGCCCGACTGAACGGTGAAGTCTATCTGATTTGGCAGGATCGGGCCGGCGGACTGGAACGGGTAATTTTTCTACGCCCCGATCTCCGGGTGAACTCCCCGAGCCTGAGGAATGCCAATTTCAGCAGCGGCCGTCCGGGGAATCTCCGTACTCTCATCATTGACTGGACGCCACCCCAAGACTCATCGGGTGTTCTGTCCCATTCCTGGATCTGGTCGAGAAACCCTCAGGTCCTTCCTTCAAAGCTCGAGATTTACCAGACATACGGCGAGAGCCGTGCAGTATTTGAAATCGAGGATCCCGAGAACAATGAAGGCGAATGGTACTTCGCCCTCATCGCAAGGGACGAGGCGGGCAACTGGTCGGATCCGTTGAGGCTGTCATACGTGCTGGATGTGACACCACCGCCGCCGCCGACGATTATGGCACCGCCCACCGACGCCTACGGATATCTCATGTCCAATACTTTCGAGCTGTTATGGGACGACGCGGAGAGTTCGGCGGCGGAATACTACCGATGGCGGTTGGATTATCTGGCTCCAACTCCGGATGACCTGGACATCGATGCTCTTGAGGCA
Source organism: Spirochaetaceae bacterium (assembly GCA_029210985.1). Lineage (GTDB taxonomy): Bacteria > Spirochaetota > Spirochaetia > DSM-2461 > DSM-2461 > UBA2779. The sequence continues at coordinate 3,206 of JARGFR010000294.1, forward strand.
CTCTCCCTGACTGATCCGAGAGCGGCATTCGCCGGCTCCGATGCGACCGATACGGACGTCAAAAGGAGTGTCTGGACCAACCTGG
>JARGFR010000295.1 GCA_029210985.1 Spirochaetaceae bacterium
CACCACCAGGTCAATCCGGTCGTCAGTGATGAGAGTGAAAATTTCCTCCACTTTGCCTTTTCCCAGCAGCCATTTCGGATGGAATTCTTTCAGGGAAACCATCAGGGAACCCACGGTGGGAATACCGAGGGACAGCACAAGGCCGTTCAGTTCGTCCAGATGGGCTTCCGCACTCTCGCGTGATTCATCAGATTCCCGAATGCCGATGAGCAGTGCCCGTTCGCACATTCGGGAGAGTATGTCGCGATTTTCCAGTTCAATCAGTATGTTGTCCACTAGAGGCCGATTATAGCTTCGGAGTCACATGCGGCTCAATGCTGATGGGACGGCGGTTCGGACACCGTCTTGGGCAGATACCGGTCGACCGGGTTGGATAGAGCACGGAACATGGCGTCCTTGGCTTTGGAATTCCCGCCGGTGAGAGCTTCAACGGCCTTTCTGGCGGTTTTTCTGGGTGACCTGGTGTCCCAGGGACAGGTGCATGTGAAGCTTTCCAAACCCAAATCCCTGATAAAGCGCCGGATTTCTTCTTCATGCACCCAGGCCAGCGGCCGGATGATGCTGTGAGGATGATTGTCATAAGTCATGATGGGAAGCATGGTGGACAATTCGCCCTTGGCGGCCATGTTCATCAGAAACGTCTCCAGGATATCGTCCAAGTGGTGCCCCAGCGCGATCTTCTTCGCACCGATTCCATGAGCGTATTTGGCGATTTCCAGGCGACGCTGGGCCGAACACCACCAGCAGTTCAGTTTCTGTCCATCCCTGAGACGATTTTCCACGGCGACATCGAGAACCGTCACCTTCACGCCCCAGGAGCGGACGATATTCAAAAAATCATCGCCCACCGGGTAGGTGGCGAAATCCGTCCGCACGTGAACAGCCTCGACATTGAAGTCGATGGGATATCGACCCGATGCGGCTTTCCTGCCGAGATGGTATGCGAGGGTGAGCGAATCCTTCCCTCCGGAGAGACCGATGATGACGGTATCCCCGGACTCCAGCATGCCGAACTGCAGGACGGCTTTGTCGACTTTCCTGGAAATGCGCTTTTCGGTTTTCTCGGCCATGGAGCGGATCGTAGTGTTTTGCCCGGAATTGAGCAAGATGACCTCCGGGCCTTATCGGGTCAGATTCCGAACGCTCCGGGCAGTGTTTCAACAAATGCGCGGATTTCGTCACGCACTTGGCGATAAACGGCCAGTTTCTCCTCACCGTCCTCCATATCCTTGGTTAACGAGGGAGGATCGGGAAAACTTCGATGGATGAGTCTGGTTTTCGCCGGGAAATACGGACACCGTTCTTTAGCGCTGTCGCAGACCGTCACAACGTAGTCGAACTCCCCCACCGGCAGCTCATCGGTGGTGTTGCTCTGATGCGTGGAAATATCGACGCCGTCTTCAGCCATGACTTTAACGGCATGGGGATTCATACCGTGTTTCTCAACTCCCGCTGAATAGGATTCTAAAACATCATATTTTAGAGCCTTAGCATAACCTTCCGCCATCTGGCTGCGGCAGGAGTTACCGGTGCACAAGAATAAAACACGGGGTTTTTCATTCACGTTTGATTGCTCCATAGTTGTATGTCGATCTCCATTTTAAGCGGCCAATGTGAAAACTCAATGAGTGAGCCGCCGAAACCCGAAAATTTCGACAACCTGATCCGTGATGAATTATTCAAAGAGAACCAAATATTCGGTGTAGCCTTCTTCTTCCATTTTTTCCTTGGGGACGAATCGCAGCGAAGCCGAGTTGATGCAGTACCGAAGTCCGCCTTCGGCCGCCGGACCGTCGTCAAACAGATGTCCGAGATGAGAGTCGGCGTACCGGCTTCGAACCTCCGTACGGACCATAAAGAACGATCGATCGGATTCATTCACGACAAAATGGCTGTCGATCGGCCTGGTAAAGGACGGCCATCCTGTCCCTGATTCGAACTTGTCGGTGGACGAAAAAAGCGGCTCGCCCGAGACAATATCCACATAGATGCCCTCGTCTTGATTATCCCAATACTCATTGGCGAACGCCCGCTCGGTCGAATCCCTCTGCGTGACATCGTACTGAAGATCCGTCAATTTTTCTTTAAATTCCCTATCTGAAGGTTTTTCGAACATGGCCCATTCCTCATCCTGCCAGACTTCCGCCAGAAAGCCTTTTCTCCCCGAACCTTCCGCATAAGCGTAATAGCGATCCGGCTGCTTTTTGTAATAATCCTGGTGATACTCTTCCGCCTCGTAGAACGGCTTGGCTTCCATGATTACCGTCGCCACAGGTTCGTCAAATTTCCCGGATGCATCCAAAGCATCTTTCGATCGCTCGGCCAGGCGGCGCTCGGTACCGTTTCGGTAAAAAACCGCGGTCTGATATTGTTGTCCCCGATCGTAGAACTGCCCATATCGATCCGTGGGATCGATATGGCGCCAGAATACTTCCAGGAGTTCTTCATAGGTGATGATGCTGTCGTCGTAAGTAATCCTCACGGCTTCGTAATGACCGGTATCCCCTTGGGTCACCTGGTTGTATGTGGGATTTTCCACATCACCGCCTGTATAGCCGCTCACCACGTCCTTCACGCCTCTGAGGGCCTCAAAAGGAGGCTCCAGACACCAGAAACAGCCTCCGGCAAAAATAGCCTCTCTGTCCCTCGCCATTCCGGCCATGGGAATCATGGCCAGAACCAGTATCAGCAAGAAAAATCGGAATGTTGATTCACGTCTCTTCATATCGTGCCTTCCATATTCGCCGCGTCGCGGACAGCATACGATTCACAGGTCGCCGCAAACAGGCGCGGCAAAACAGGCGCAGCATATTTTTGTGACATACTAATATATTGTTTTCAGAACTCCCTCGCCATTACAGTTTGGATATGAACCCTTTCGCACCCCACGGCTATCTGGAACCGCTTAACTCCCTGAATCGCGTCATGATGACTGATGAATATGAAGGGATTCAGGCGGTACAGCTTATCTCCGCGGACGCTCTAATCATGATGATGGAAGAAGCCGGACTGGCCGAACGCCTTTCGGAAAAATACCCCAAGAGGGAATGGCCCCGAGGTTTGACGGAAATCGCTTTCGGAGAATGCCCCAGTGCGGAGAGACAACGGGCGGCCAGACGCATCATCGATGAATATGCCGAACGGGTGCGGAGTTTCGTTCTGGTGCTGCTGGACGGACCCGCTGCGGCCAGGCAGGCCAGAGTCGACTGGGATGAGAGTCACTGGGACTGGTGGGCGGGAGTCGATAGAATCGTTTTTTCCGGCGGACTA
>JARGFR010000296.1 GCA_029210985.1 Spirochaetaceae bacterium
TGAACAGTCAAATCCGGTGGGTTCCAGGAAACAAGGGTCATTTCATGTATGGTCACTTCGCGGCTCGGCATACTCACGTCCAGACCCTCACGGGCGCTGGCATAGGCTCTTTTACCGTTGATTTTAACTGCTGAGAAAGCCGGAGGAACCTGGATGATCTGTCCTTGAAATCTGTTGGACGCTTTCAGGATGGCGTTCCATTCCGGAAGGGTCTCCTCGGCAATAATGCTCCCTTCGGTATCCAGTGTGTCGGTTTCCTGTCCGAAACGAAAAACCGCCTGATATTCCTTGTCCATTCCCGTGAGCATTCCGGCGGTTTTCGTCAGTTTCCCCGATACGGCGATAAGCAAACCTGTGGCAAAGGGGTCTAAAGTACCGGCATGTCCGACCTTGCCCGTACCCAGCGCCCTTTTCAACGCGCCCAGGGCTGCGAAACTGGATATCCCCGCAGGTTTATCAAGAAGATACAGACGAGAAACAGGAGCGGGCCGGTCGCTAACCCTCGTCCTGCTCACGTTCTTTCGAAACAACTTCGTCTATGAGCCGGTTGACTTCCAAACCTTCTCGAATAGAGTCGTCGGGACTGAAAAACAACTTCGGTGTGTTGCGCATGTGGATTTCTTTGCCCAGCTGGGACTGGATGAATCCCGCCGCGTTGTTGAGCCCTTTGACGGCCCGACGTGTTACGTCATCGCCGCCGAAAGAACTCACCCAGATACGCGCGGACGCCAAGTCACGAGCCGCTTTCACCCGGGTGAGCGTTACCGTCGCATCGACCCGGGGATCCTTCACGCTTCCATTCATTATCAAGGCGCTCACTTTATCGCGAATCAGGCTTTCCACCCTCTTAAGGCGGATTTCATTCATTGCTCGAGGAGTCTCCCAGCTTCTTGGCGATTTCTCTCATTTCAAAAACTTCGAAAATGTCGCCGACTTGGATATCGGAGTAGTTTTCCAGACCGATACCGCATTCATAACCTTCCCGGACTTCTTTGGTGTCGTCCTTGAATCGTTTGAGAGACGTCAAACCACCTGTATGAACAACCACACCTTCTCTGATCAGGTGAACCTGGCTCTTGCGGGTAATATAACCTGAAGTCACCATACAACCGGCGATGGTGCCGATTTTGGGAACCTTGAAGGTCTCTCTGACTTCCACCTGACCGACAGTCTCTTCTTCAAAGTCCGGCGTCAACATGCCTTCCATTGCGGATCGGATATCCTCAACAGCGTCGTAGATGACATTGTACTTCCGGATTTCAACCTTCTCACGTTCAGCGATAGTTTGGGCTTTGGGCGTCGGTCTGACATGAAAACCGATAATAATCGCATCCGAAGCCGCCGCAAGATTGACGTCATCTTCAATAATGGCGCCGGCGGCCGCTCTGATGCACACCAGACGGATTTCCTTGGTGGTCAGCTTCTCCAGGGTTGCCTGAAGCGCCTCGACGGAACCGTGTACGTCACCCTTGATGATAACCTTGAGTTCCTGGATATCTCCGTCCTGTATGGAATCGTAAAGGTTGTCTAAAGTCACCTTCTTCACGTTCCGTGCCGTTTCCATCTTCTTGAGTTCTTGGCGTTTGCTGCCGTATTGACGGGCTTCCCGCTCATTCTGAGTGACTTGGAACGGATCCCCGGCATCGGGTACGCCGGAGAAACCGAGAATCTCCACAGGCATGGACGGCGTGGCTTCTTTAACGATGTCACCCTTGTCGTCAAACATCGCTCGGACTTTACCGTGAAAGATACCCGCGACAAAGGCATCGCCGATTCTGAGCGTTCCCTTTTCCACCAGAACGGTGGAGACAATACCACGCCCCTGATCCACTTTGGATTCAATCACCTTGCCTTCGGCATTTCGATCTGGATTGGCTTTGAGCTCCAGCATCTCCGATTCAAGGATCAGAATGTCCAACAGGTCCTCGATGCCCTCACCTTTCAGGGCCGAGATTTCGACAAATTGTGTCGAACCGCCCCAGTCCTCCGGCATTAATTCATACTCGGAAAGCTGCTGCTTCACGCGATCCGGATTAGCTTCCGGCAGGTCCATCTTGTTGATGGCCACGATAATGGGGGATTTGGCTTCTTTCGCGTGCTGTATGGCTTCGATTGTCTGGGGCATCACACCATCGTTTGCCGCAACAACCAGAACGACAAGGTCTGTCACCTGAGCGCCTCGTGCACGCATCATGGTAAAAGCTGAATGGCCCGGTGTATCAAGGAATGTAATGTTGCCTTTCTTGGTATGCACCATGTAGGCACCGATGTGCTGAGTAATACCACCGTGCTCTCCGGCAACAACGTCGGCGTTCCGTATTGCATCCAAGAGCTTCGTCTTACCATGATCGACATGACCCATAACGGTCACAATCGGAGGCCGATGGGAAAGATCATCAACCTGATCGTTCTCGGATTCGATGATCGTTTCATCATACAGACTGACGATGTTGACTTTGCAGTTGAAATCATCGGCCAGAATCGTGGCGGTTTCCGCATCGATCTGCTGGTTGATGGTGACCATCATGCCCATACCCATCAATTTGGAAATCAAATCCGACGCTTTGAGGTTCATCTTCCTTGCCAGTTCGGAGACCGTAATCACTTCCATGATATCGATGCTTTTTGGAACCGGATTTGTCTGAACCACCTGTTTTTTACGGGAGTACTGATAGAGCTTTTCCTGCTCCTCTCGTTTTTTTTCGTACGTCTTCTTCGCTTTGTAGAATTTTTTACTGCGGTTCGGGGGCGGAGGACTGGATGCTCCACCGGGCCTGCCGCCGGGACCGCTGGGTCTGCCGCCTGGTGCGGGACGGCCGCCGGGGCCACTGGGCCTGCCGCCTGGTGCGGGACGGCCGCCGGGACCACTGGGCCTGCCGCCGGGTGCGCCGGGTCTGCCGCCGGGACCTGATCTGTTAAAACCTCCGGGACTCGGGCGTCCACCCGGGGCCGGTCGGGTACCGTCCCGTCTCTGAGGAGGACCGGTGGGCCGCCGTCCGCCGACAACTCCGGCTCGACCGCCTGAGGTTCTGTTGAATCCGCCGTCAACCCGTCGACCGGCGACAACACCGGCTCTTCCTCCGGTTCTCTTTGTTTCGAGTACCTGGACACCGCCCTTACCGTTTTTCGGAGGTGATGCAACGGTATCTTTTCCGGATCCGATTCTTTCCGAAGAGATGGACTCGGCACTTTTTTTCTCTTCGTCCGCCGGTTTCTCGGTGTTCGGTTTAAATCCGGT
>JARGFR010000297.1 GCA_029210985.1 Spirochaetaceae bacterium
CAGTCCCTCCAGAAACGGCCAGATACGCAAGACGAATTTCTTCAAATTCTCCTCCTGGGCACAGCCCTTATATGTCGACCGTTCGATCTATTTCCTCGGTAAAAAAACTCCGCCGGTCCGGCACGCTTCTATCCTTCCTTTTCCACATCAATCCCGTATTCGGGCAGCATGAACATCGAATACATGGCCTTCAGACTCCGTCCGAAGATCCGGTCGGCCTCAGCCCGCTCCAGGCCGTAGTGAGCACACCAGTTGTCCGCGAAGGCGAAATAGCTGAGCAGCGGAATGAGAGCCAGGAAATACACATCCAGAAAATTGTCCTTGGCATGCTCTTCATATGATTCGCCGAAAAGGATCTGTCTGTATTGCCGAGTGATTCCGATATTCTGATCCCATAAATTCAGAAGAGGGTTCCGGCTGGAGTCGGTCATGCTCTGCATCATCAGGATGCGGACCGTTCTCTCATGTTCCTTAAAAAAATCGATCATACCGATGATGGAGTCGTCGATGGAAACCTCTCCCTCAACGAACTCCACGGAACGCTGTCGCTTGAGATCCATGATTTCCTCAATGAACCGGCCTATCAGGGTTTTTCGTATATCGTCCTTGTTCTTGAAATGATAGTAGATAACCGATTTCGTGATTTCCGCCGATTTGGCGATTTCATCGATACAGGTGGCGTCAAAGCCCTTCCCGGCAAAAAAGGTTTTCGGCGGCTTCGAGAATTCGGTTTCGTGTTTCAACGGCATCGACGCCGGCCATACGGGCCACGGTTCTTCCTCCTGTTCCACCTATTAGATAGAACGGTCATTCTATTACAAATTGACCTCCGAAGAGCTGTCAAGTCCATTCCCGGGCCTGTCTTTGACAATAAAAACCAGCAGGAGCAGCGACACCGATGCCGTCGCCGCCGAAACCGGCCCCAGCCCCCACAGGCCGGCCTTGAGATAGGCGGCGGGACCGGTCGCGGCGGCGATGGTTGCCCCGATCAGCCCACCGGCGATTCCCATGGCGAGCACCTTGCCCCGGCCAGCGGGATACTGTTCGCTCAGAAGCGGGAAATTGCTCACCGTGGCGAACTCGAAGAAGAAACGGGGTGTCATTAGTCCGATGATGGCGATGATGAGACTGCCCTTCATGAAGGGCAGCAGGAGGGAGGATAGGATGAGGCCGATCGATCCGATCATCATGCTCCGCCTCTTGCCGATCCGGTCGCCCACGGTGCTCACCAGGATGCTGGCCGACCAGTCGACCAGTCCCATCACCAGGGCGACACTGCCCAACCTGGCCGGAGTCAGGCCGAACTCGATGTCCAGATACGCCCCATGGGTGATGATGATGTGGAAAGCGGCGAAGAAATTGAACACGTTCACCGCCACGGCGGCCCAGGCGGATCGGCTGTGAGGACCCAGATGAAAGAAGTCCCGCAGCTGCGCGGCCGACCATCCCTTTGGGGTCGGTTTTACCGAGGGGACTTCGGAGGTCATACTATTTCTGGGCAATGTTCCCATCAAAAGAGCGGAACCGGCCAGACCGCCGGAAAGCAGAAACAGCGGCAGACGCCAGCTCACTCCCTGGATAATCAGGCCCGTGAGGGAGAGTCCCACGATGCCGGCCATAGCCCAGGAATACTCGAGCATGCCCAGGTACCTGGAGCGTTTTTTATAGGGCAAACGGGAACTCAGGTAGGAATGGACGTTGGGGGTATAACCGCCCTGCCCTACTCCCCAGATCACCATCCCCAAGAGAATCGGCACCATCCGATTCCCCAGGGCGAAAAGAAGCAGCCCCAGTGCCGCCAGCAGCAGATTGAGCCTCATCAGCCGCCGGTATCCGTAACGGTCGGCCAGACTGCCGATGACCGGGGCGATCAATCCGGACAGGTTCCGAAGGGATATCATCTTCCCCATGGTGATGCCGCTGACGCCGATTCCCGCCGCGTAAATCATCAGATAGGGATTGAACAATTGATTGGCCGTATCGACGAAAAATTTCGCCAGCATACCGAGGCCCAGGAGGTAACCGACTCTCGATGTCAATTTGGGGGCTGGCGAATTCACGGGGGCTTTCTCCAAGTACGGGTCTTTTCGGCTAGGGTGACATAGAAACGTTTTGGGGAGAATAACCCGGAAGAAAAGATGTTACTATCATCATCTATGAACGGATGGGAAAACGGCTGGGGACTCGAGTTCCTGGTATTCATGAATAACTTCGGCGGACGTCCCCTGGATCTGATTCTCGAACCTCTTCACTGGCTCGGCGGTGAGTACGGATACACCGTCCTGCTGCCCCTGGTATTCTGGTCGGTGGATGCGGTTCTGGGGAGACGTTTGTATCTCCTGATTATGGGAAGCGCCCTGGTGAACGGGGGATTGAAAGCCTGGTGGGCCAGGCCCCGTCCATATCAGGCGGCTCCCTCGCGCATCATCCCCGCCCACACCGAATCCAGTTTCGGTATTCCCAGCGGCCATTCCCAGGGCGGGATGGTGCTCGGTCTGTTCCTGATCAGGGGGTCCCGGCGGGTGTGGCTGAAGATTCTCTATGCCGCCCTGATTCTCGCCATGGGCCTTTCCCGGATGGTGATGGGCGTCCATTTCCTGCAGGACGTGCTGGTGGGCTGGGCGCTGGGCGCCTTGGTTTTCATGGCCTTCATCCGCTGGGAAGCACCACTGGGGAAGCGGCTGATATCCCTGCCTTTGGGGATGTTGGCGCTGCTGTCCCTGATACCCGGGCTGGCGGCCGTTGCAGTGGATGGCGTACTGCCCGTCGCATATCCGGTGACGAAAAATCTCCTGGCCGTGGGAGGGGCGTACTCGGGAATGCTGTTGGGCATGACGGCGGAGCGTCGATACGGCGCTCATTCCGCAGACGGTCCTATCTGGAAGCGGATCCTCCGGTTTCCGGTGGGGATTTGTCTGCTTCTGGGCACCGACCGGCTGCTGTCCTTGATGTTCCATGGGCAGACCGACGATTGGACGGCGTCCATGGGTGTGGCCGCCGTATATACGATTCGCTATCTGCTTGTGGGGCTCGTCGGATTCTGGATCGTGCCGATGATATTCCGATGGATGAAGCTCAGCCGCCTTGCCCCTAAGAGTTGAGAGAGCCTCAGGCAGTCGCCGAAATAATTGGCCGGAAAATCAGGTGCCGGAGAGCTTTGACTCACTCTTGAGAAAGGCCCAGGACTCCGCCAATGCTTCGATTACCTGAT
>JARGFR010000298.1 GCA_029210985.1 Spirochaetaceae bacterium
CAAAGAGTTTGCCGTCCAATACCGAAAGCTTCTCACCGATGTGCCGGCGCACCAGAGAGCGGACTTCCTCGGCTTTTTCCCTGCCCGGGCCGGTGAGCCTGAGAAGGACCCGGCGTCGATCGCCCGGGTCGCCGAAACGTTCGGCAAATCCCTCTTCGATGAGGCGATCGGCCACAGGTGTGAACGACCCCGCCTCGAGTCCGATATGCCGGCAGATGCCTTTCATACATTCCGGACCCTGGTCCCTGAGATGCAGAAGGGCCCGATAATGGGATGATGTCAAACGGGGATCCCCGACGGCATGAGAGAAATCGGACATCAGCTTTTTCCGAAGGCGGAACGCCTCCCGAAGTCCGATGTCGATATCCTTCAGACCGTCTTCATTTCTATCCTTATTTGCTCTATTCATTTTTGCCATATTAATAAGATACCTTATTATTAGGCATCTTATATTTGTCGGCAGATTCAATCAAGTCGTCCGGCGGCGCGGCGGCCGGTTGCTCCCTCGAACCCCTTCGGATAGACTGTTTTTGCAACAATGGAATCCTACCTGACCGCACCGACATTCAACCCCGTCCTCGTCGATCTTCCCGGCCCTCTGGCGGTGAGTTGGTACGGGATGATGTACTTCTGCGGCTTCCTTTTTGCTTATTTCTTTGTACACCGGCACATCAAGAAGCGAAAGATACTTATGACGGCCGATGAATTTTCCAACATCCTGGCCCTCATTTTCCTGGGAGTACTCGTGGGGGGCAGGCTTGGCTTCACTTTGTTCGTTCATCCCTCCTACTACCTGAGGCATCCTCTGGAAATCCTCGCCGTCTGGGACGGAGGGATGTATTTCTTCGGCGGTCTGTTTGCCGCGATGTTCCTTCCCTGGCTGGCCATACGCAAAACCAAGCTGAACTACCTCGATGTGGCGGATCTCATCATCATTCCGGCGCCTATGGCATTGGCCTTCGGGCGATGGGGGAATTTCATCAACGGCGAGTTCTGGGGCAAGCCCAGCCGGGCGCCATGGGCCATGGTGTTCGACACCGTACCCGAAGCCGACCGTTTCGACGCCTCTCTGAGCTGGGTGGCGGTTTGGGCCGATGCGATCGGTATGGATATTCCCTCGTCGGGATTGGTGAATCTTCCCAGACATCCGGTTCAGCTTTACGAACTGATACTGGAAGGCATTATTCTCTTCGCCGTTCTCCTGGCCTTCCGGAACATCGGAAAACCCAAACCCAGGGGTTCGGTTCTCAGTCTGTTTCTCCTCTGCTACGGCCTGATGCGGTTCTTGATCGAGTTCTATCGCCATCCCTCCAGTCATTCGGCGCTCATTCTCGGGAGCGGCTGGTTTACCATCAGTATGCTCTTCACCTTACCGATGATCGCCGCCGGCGCCGCAGGCCTCATCCGGAGCTTCAGCCGGAAGATTCCAAACGCCGTCTACGGCGATCCCATGGCAAAAAAACGCAAAGGAAAAAGCAAGTCCGGCGGCGCCAAACGTCGATGACGGCGCCGTTCAACTGGGGCCACCTTGCCAGACAGAGTGCGGCATCAATCTTCCGGACGCGAGGGACTCACCGACAGCTGACGGCCCACCGCGTCGGCGTCTTGGCCCTCTTCTGGATTCTGTTCATTCCACACCAGATCGTCACCAGAATCTGTCTTCTGCTGGACAATCTCTTCTTCCCGACCTGGCGCCGGACAGCGGTGGAAAAGCCTCTGTTCATCACCGGGTTGTTCCGAAGCGGCACCACCTTCCTGCATCGCCTCCTGGCCGGGGATTCGGATCATTTTTCCACCTTCCGCACCTGGGAAATATACCTGGCGCCTTCCATTCTTCAGAGAAAGATTCTCAAAGCCTGGAAGTCCGTCGACAGGCTGGCAGGCTCGCCCATGATGAAGTGGCTCCGGCGCTACAACTCAAAGAATCTCGCCGAAATCCAGTTCCACAAAGTCGGACTTTGGAAGGAAGAGGAAGACGAGGGCCTGCTGCTGTTTCTATGGGATTCCCTGTTCACCTGGTTCTTCTTTCCGGGCATCAGCGGCATCCGGGACTACCAATACGCCGACAGAGAGATGAGTTCGCGGCGCCGACGGCGAAAATGGGCGTTCTACAAGGCCTGCGTGCGGCGCCACATGTATTACCATCCGGGTTCCTCCATCTATCTGTCCAAGAATCCCGCATTCACACCGAAACTCTCGGGGCTGAAGGACACCTTCCCCGACGCTCGTGTGGTGTACATGGTGCGGGATCCTCAGAGAGTACTGGTGTCCCAGGCCGCCTGGTTCTCATTCTGCTGGCACTACTTTGCCTCACCGACCGAGAAATACCCGTTCAAAGACGAGCTGTTCGAAATGACGCGGCATTGGTATGACTATCCGCTGGAGCTCCTGGACACATGGAAACCGGAAGAGATGCTCATCATCGAATACCGACACCTCATCCACCGGCCGTGGGACACCATCTCCTCGCTCTATGACCATTTCGGTCTGAAAATGAATCCCGGATATCGGGCATGGCTGAAGACAGAGTCCGAACGGACCGACGAATACTCCAGCGGCCGCAGTCTGAGTCCTCAGGAAGTCGGCTACGATTCGGATGCCGTACGCTCAGCTTTTGACGGAGTGTACCGCCGCTTCGACTTCTCCGCCCCCGAGGATTCCGTAACGGAGGAAGAAAGAGCCTAGGGGTCTGTCGGAGTCGAGGCGCCTGCCCTTTCGGCCCTATCGACCGCCGGCCTCTTCCCAAATCGGCCAGTCGGATTTATGCTATACACATGTATAGCTTTTATAGGTTCATCGCCACGGGTCGACACGTCTCGGTACCGTTATTCAGTCAATCGGTGCGGGCGGGTTTCCCTTCCCCGGCGTCCGACTACGTCGAGGCCGGTTTGGACTTCAACGAACTCCTGGTCGGCGACCAGTCCACGACTTTCGTAGTCCGGGCGGAAGGGGAATCGATGCTGGGAGCCGGTATATTCCCCGGTGACTATCTTGTCGTAGACCGGTCTTTGATTCCAAGGCCCGAGAATATCGTCATCGCCGCCCTGGACGGGGAGTTTACCGTCAAACGCCTGAAAAAGGCCGGAGAGACGTACCTTCTGGTCCCGGAGAATCCGGCCTATCCGACGGTGGCGGTGGATGAGGACTCGGAGCTGTCGATATGGGGCGTCGTCAC
>JARGFR010000299.1 GCA_029210985.1 Spirochaetaceae bacterium
TTGGCAGTACCAAAAAGCCTAAGAGGCGAATCCGGTTTTTAGAGGTCCAACAAAGAAATAACCTTTTGGGCATTCTATGGAGTTTGAAAGCGCGGCCCCGGCGGGTTATATTTGGTCCATGAACATGCGCAGACTTTTATTATTTGTCATCCTGATTGCCTTCCTGGCCGTATTCGCCTCGGCACAATCCGCCGTGGGCGTGCTCAGTTATGTGGAAGGCGAGGTTTCCGTCACCCGGAGCGGAGAAATCATCGAGGCCCGGGATGTCCGGATCGGCCTGACGATCGAAGAATTCGATACCCTGGAAACCGGGCCCGACGGGTATGCGGAAGTGGAGATGGATGCGCCCAGCGCCGGGTCTCTGGTCCGGGTGAACGCCGACACGGCCTTCTATTTCGAAGGCGGCTCGTCTCAAGATCCGAAAAAACAGACCCTTTTTCAACTTCTTCGCGGATCGTTGGGCTTGAAAGTCGGCCGCCTCACCTCCCGAGAATCCTACAGTGTCCAGACAGACACGGCTGTGATGGCGGTCCGGGGTACCGAATTTAATGTGGATATGGCCGCCGATCGATCCGTCCTGATCACCGTACCCGAAGGACGGGTGGAAAGTGAAGTGAATAATCAGACCGTCATCGCCGAGCCCGGAACCATCGCCGCCGTCGATACCGACGCCGACCTGACCGCATTGGCCGTCGATGCCGAGGATATCGAACTCTATCGCGAATACTGGAGCAATCTCAGGCTGGAAGCCTTGAAGATTAACGCCGGACTTTCCATTCAGCAATACGCACGGCAATGGGACAGCCAGCTGCCGCGACTGGAATCCGCGATGGAACAAATCGCCTCCGACCGCCGTATCTACGATAATTGGGCCCGTGTCATGCGAGGCGAAGCCGAAACGCCCTCCCTGGGTGAGGCGATTCGGGACAAGAGAGACATCAGCCGGGGCATAGTGGAATTGAGAGCGATTCTACCGATTGCCGAACGCACCTACCACACTCTGGCGGGTCTGGAAGAAGCATATCGCAAGGGTTATGCCCGGGGACCGTTCCAAGCCGGAAACTACAGCAATGCCGGTGCCTTTTACAGGGCGTTTGAACGGGATAAAGCCGAGATGCAGCGCATCCTGGCCGCAGCCCGATGGACAATCCGTATCTATCTGGTGATTGACCGTGCCACTGGAGGCAGCGGGGGGTTGATGACAGCACCGAGCTTGTAGCGGAATGGATACGGGCCCGTCGGCCCGGCCTGCCGGCCGAAATCAGACGTTGAATTTGAAGTGCATCACATCGCCGTCTTTCACGATGTACTCTTTGCCTTCCATGCGGAGTTTTCCCGCGGATTTCACCGCCGATTCGCTGCCGAGTGCGAAGAGATCCTCGCAATTATACACATCGGCCTTGATGAAACCCCGTTCAAAATCCGTATGGATGATGCCGGCACATTGGGGGGCGGTGGCTCCCTGCTTGAATGTCCATGCTCTGTTTTCGGTGCCGCCGGCGGTGAAGAATGTTCTCAGGCCCAGAGTGGCATAGGCACTGCGGATCAGGCTGGAGAGGCCCGATTCGGCGATGCCGGCTTCTTCCAGGAAAACCGCCCGCTCTTCGGGTTCGTCCAAGGCGGCGATGTCCGCTTCCAATTTGCCGCTGAGTACAACCACCTCGGCGTTCTCTTTCTCCGCCTTTTCCGTCACGGACCGAACAGAGTCGGAAGAACCGTCGATATCGTCTTCGCCCACATTACAGACATAAATCTGAGTTTTAGCGGTGATGAGAAACAGTTCTCCCAGGCGAACCCGATCATCATTTGAGAGTTCCATGGAGCGGACGGGCAGTCCCTCGCTGAGATGTGCGGATGTGCGCTCCAAGAGGCTCTGAACGGCCAGGGCTTCCTGCCGGATTTTCGGATCGGCGGCCTTCACCTGCCTGGCATTCTTCTCCAAGCGTTTATCCACGGACTGAAGATCGGCCAGAGCCAGCTCGACGTTGATGGTTTCGATATCGGAGATGGGATCCACTTTGCCCTCGACATGGACGACATCATCGTCTTCGAAGCAACGAACCACATGAGCGATGATGCCCACGCTCCGAATATTGGAGAGAAACTGATTTCCCAACCCCTCGCCCTTTGAGGCGCCTTTTACCAAACCGGCGATATCGACGAATTCGGTGATGGCCGGAACCCGTTTATCCGCTTTAATTATCTCATGGATACGATCCAGCCTGGCATCCGGAACTTCCACCACACCGACATTCGGATCGATGGTGCAGAACGGATAATTGGCCGCTTCCGCCGGTGCGGCGGTGAGTGCCGAGAAGATGGTTGACTTGCCCACGTTGGGGAGACCGACGATTCCACAGTTCACACCGCGGAATCATACCGGGAGACGGGTTGTGAGGGAAGAGGGACGGAGAGGTCCGCCGTTTTACCGAGTGTCTTTAAACCGCGGGTTCTCTCAGTCGATCTAATCGACGCCTTCTTTGGGGGTAAAGGACGGACAATCCCGCTGATTCGCCTCCCTCACCTCGGCACTGGGAAGCCTGCGGGACTTGATGCCGAAGAGTCTGCATCCTTTGGGAAATGAGGGATCCCAGGTGACGTAATAGTAGATACAGCGCGGACAGTACGGAGGCGGGCCGGAGGGATTCACGGGCCTATTATCCCCTCCCGGTCCGGCCGAGTAAAGAGACACAAAGTCTCGGCGCCTTTGGAGGTCAATACGTTCAATATTGGCAGTCTGTCCTTGTGTGATGAACATGTTAGGAACTATCATAAAAACAAAAGTTCTCAATAAGGAGAGAATCATGAGAATAGTCCGATTGACGATGGTGCTGCTCGTACTCGCGCTGGCCGTGGGAATGGCGTTCGCCGCAGGGAAAGCTGAACCCCTGGGAACCGAGGAAAATCCGATTGTCTGGTCGTTTGTCCCATCCGGCGACACTCAACAAATTTCGGCCGGCGGATCAGCTGTCGCGGATATGATCTATGAAAAGACAGGCCTGGTGGTGGAAGCCCGGGTTGCTACCGAATATGCCGGTGTGATTGAAGCGCTCAGCGCCGATCCACCCAGCGCCCACATGGCCTCTCTGGCCACCTTCGCCTATGTCGTCGCCGCCGATCGCGGAGTCGCCGAGGCCGAACTGGTGAGCGTTCGCTATGGA
>JARGFR010000029.1 GCA_029210985.1 Spirochaetaceae bacterium
TCTTTATAAGCTCAGCATCGGCCTACCAGACTCCACCCGAATCCTGGCCGATCACCGAAGAGACGCCGCTGATCAATCCTCATTGGGAATACTCCCGGAACAAGATAGCCTGTGAGGAACTGCTGCACGAAGCGGGCCGGGAATTCGGATTCCCTTCAACCGTCGTCCGCCCCTCCCATACCTACGACAAGACGCTCCTGCCGGTGGAATGGGGATACACGGTCATCGACCGCATGAAAAAGGGGAAGAAAATCATCGTCCACGGGGATGGTTCATCACTGTGGACCCTCACTCACCATAAAGATTTCGCGGTGGCTCTGGTGGGACTTTTAGGCCGACGCGAGGCCATAGGCGAGAGCTACAACATCACCTCCGATTTTTGGTATTCCTGGGACCGTATCGTTCGCATACTGGCCGATGCCGCGGGCGTCAAGGCCGACATTGTCCATGTGCCGTCGGAAGTGATCGACCGGTACGACGCCGAAATTGGAGCGAGTCTGCTCGGGGACAAAACCCACAGCATGATTTTCGACAACAGAAAGATTAAAGCTCTGGTTCCCGAGTTCGAGGCCAAGATCCCATTCACCGAAGGCGCCCGGGAAATCATTGACTGGTATGAACAAGACGTATCAAGGCAAATCGTCGATTCGGAGGCAAATTCCTTAATGGATCGAATCATCGTCGAATGGGAAGCCTCTGCCGGTCGTTTGGGTTAGACTGTCATCGTGCCTAACTCCCGACGTACGGCGGTTCTCCGCTACTCCGGCCATGCCGCCAACGATCTGTTCTTCTTTGTCCTGCCCCTGGTTCTGCCGGTCCTGCTGATTCGCTACGGACTGAGTTTTTCTGAAGCCGGTGGCATTCTCACATTCTATCTGGTGTGTACGGGAATTGGGTCTTACGTTCTGGGACGCGTCTCGGACCGTATCCCGCGGCGTCTGGTGATGGGTGTTGGTTTTTTCCTGTCCGCCGGCGCTCTGTTGGGGGCAGGATTCGCCCCTTCTCTGCCCGTGTTTCTGGTTTTCATCGGCACGACGGCATTGGCGATGAGTTCATTTCATCCGGCGATGTACGCCCACATCGATGAAACCTTCGGTGAAGACAAGGGCCGGATACTCGGTCACTATGAAGCGTGGGGCAGCCTGGCCATCATCACCATGTTCGTCGTCAACGGGATGATTCTGGAGAGGTTCGGCGTGCGGACCGTCCTCATCATCACGTCCGTTCCGGCGCTCATCATGGGATTTCTCCTCGTCGGATACAGGCCTTTGGACTCTCAGTTATCCGGCAATGCGGCAGAACCTGAGGTGGTGCCCTCACCTTCGGCAGTGGCGCCGTCGGTGGTGGTGAAACACCTTCCCGACGCTCCTCTCACCGAACATCCCTCCCTTGGTCTGTTCCTCACCTTTCTCTCTTCCATGGCTTTGAGAGTCGCCACCGTCGCCGCGATTCTCAACTTCCTGCCAACCATCTTCACCCATCATTACGGGCTCGGAACCGAAGAGGCATCCTGGTCCACCGGTTTGTTTTTTGCGGGCGGCATCGCCGGATCCCTGATCGCTTCCCGATTTTCCCGAATCGACCGATCGTACCGCATCCTCGTGTTCGGCTCACCGGTGATTGCCGCCCTGGTGGCGTCCCTGGCTCTGGATGCCCCGTTGGCAATCCACGCTTGTGCGGTCGTACTGTTCGGATTCGTCGGTTCGGGTCTCCTAATCAATCAAAATCTGGTGCTCTCCGCTCTGGGCTCCCGATTTGGGAAAGGCGAGGTTTTCGGCATACTTATGGCGGCAATAACACTCGCATCGGCGCTCAGTCCGGTTCTCTTCGGGCTGTCGGTGGACGGGATGGGTTTCAAGGCCGCCATCGTGATTTTTTCGATTCCCGTTCTGCTCAACGCCTTCATTCTTGTGGCTTCCTCACGGCCAATCCTGTCCGCTTTGAAGAATGCTGCGGGATGAAATCCCATGCTCTGTCTCTCATAAATGATTTGATGTTTTTTATCTATTATACTGTCTCTTGGTTTAGAATGGCATGTGTTATCCCTCAAGGAGAGTCCCTAATCTGTTATGAAAATTGCCAGTAAACTCGTATTACTCGTCGTTGTGATTCTTGTTTC
This sequence comes from Spirochaetaceae bacterium, assembly GCA_029210985.1. Taxonomy (GTDB): domain Bacteria; phylum Spirochaetota; class Spirochaetia; order DSM-2461; family DSM-2461; genus UBA2779. The sequence continues at coordinate 2,120 of JARGFR010000029.1, forward strand.
CACCTTGTCCGCATTCGGTGTCTTTGTTGTCGGGCTGGTGCCCCTGTTCGAGATACAGAAAGAACAAGGTGCGCTGATGGATCTGAAAGACGCGATGAATGAACTCACCATCACCGTGCTCACAATCCCCGAATTGAAGGTGGAAGACGCCTTATCGGAATTGGATAAGAAGGTGGAACAGGCAAATGAGGCGTTTGATCGGGTATCAAACCTGACCAGACTGCCGGAAATGAATTCCGATGTCGCATCGGCCATTTCCATTGTCATTCGCTTGGAGGCACTCCAGACTTCCCGGATCAATGTCCTCAGAAATACTCTGATAACCATCGAAAAGGATCTGAGGGACAACGAGATCCTGATGTTCAACCTCAAAATCGACAAAATCGCCGATTCATACCCCGTCCAGAAAAAAAATCTCGGCGAACAGTTCACTCTTCATTTTGTGAATTTCGGAAGAGACTCTCAGGGACTCATCGACGGACTGGCTTCCACAAAAGGCACCATCATCAGGCAGGATGAATTCATCTCCAAAGAGATTCGCGGACTGCTGATCCGAACGTCCATTATATCGGGCATCATCGCTCTGGCCATCATTGCCGTTTCCATCCTCGTATCTCTGGCCATCGCCAGGCGTATCAGCGGCAATATCACCATCATCAATTCCGACGTGGACCGCCTGGAGCAAGGCGATCTCACAGACAGAAGTACCGTTTCATCCAAGGATGAGCTGGGACATCTGGATCGGAGCCTCGCTCGATTCGTCTCCAGCCTCACCGAGTCGATCCGCCGGATCGGCAAAGCGGCCGATCAGAGCCGACAGGCCCAGGACGAGCTGGCCGGCTCTACCGAACAGGCCTCTTCGGCCGCCAGAGAAATGATGGCCAACACCGAATCCATCAAGAATCAGATTCTCATTCTGGACGAAAGCGTGCGGGATTCATCCGCAGCCATCGCGGGTATCACCACCGGCATCGAGGAGACCGACAAGGAACTCGAAGGACAAATCGCTATGGTGGAAGAGTCGGCGGCTTCGGTGACTCAGATGATCGCGTCCATCCAGAATGTGGGGCGCATCACCGAACGCAGCTCGGATGCCACTCAGGAACTCACCGGAGCATCCGCTCTGGGCGGAGCAAAACTCGCTGAAACCACAAGCATTATCGCCTCTGTCGGCGAAGGCCTTGAGGGTATCGGTAATATCACAGGCATCATCCAGTCCATCGCTTCCCGAACAAACCTGTTGGCGATGAACGCCGCCATCGAAGCCGCTCACGCCGGAGACGCGGGCCGGGGATTCAGTGTCGTGGCCGATGAAATTCGCAAGCTGGCGGAAGCGTCGGCGCAGAATTCCAAGGAGATATCCGGAATCCTCAACAGCATGGTGGAGAACATACAAGCCGCCGACAAAGCGGGTGGGGAAACCCGGGACGCATTCGCGGTTCTGGACGGACGCGTCGGAGATGTGAAAAGAGCATACGATGAGATCCGGGAGAGTATGAGAGAGCTTGAAAACGGCGGTTCCGAGATACTCAAGGCCATGAGCGAACTCAACGAGACCGGCGCTCGGGTGGGAACAGCTTCCCGGAATATGAAGAGCCAATCGGGTGTGGTCGGTGAAAGCGTCGACAAGGTACAACGAGTCTCGGGAGAAGTCACCGGCGGTGTTAAAGAGATTGCATCGGGACTGAATGAAATCAACAAATCCTTGGAGCATCTGATGGAATTAAGCCACAAGATTAATGAAATCGGGGACCGCCTCGATCGATCCGTCGCCGTATTCAAGATTGAAAATGCCGATGAGCCGGTTCATGCCTGATCCCAAGTTCGCTATAGTAAGAGCCAGTACTACCCTAAAAGGAATTGAACCGTGAAAAAGGTTCCTGTGTTTCTGTTGTTCGCCGCCCTGATTTCTCCCGCACTCTTTGCCGCGCCCAGTGATGAGGATGTGGCCGAGTCCTTCGAGGCCGTATTTGCCGTATATGGTGCTGTCTTCATGACCTCAATGATGGGCGGAACCGTTTCGAACGTGACGATGAACTTCGATATGGAATCGGTAGCCTCGTTCATGGAATTCGACAACCTGGAAACCGCCCCGCTGTTCGCCGGACTCGGCGCCGCTTTGGAGGGAAGCTCGGATATGCCGAATCCGCCCTTTACCCATATCAGCGGAACCTTCACCACAACAGCGGAATCCGATATGAACATGAACGTCCAATTGACCGGAGGACCGGTGAAGCAGTTATCCATGACGGTGAAAGGTGAAGAACTCGTCTCACTGGACGCGGACGGCAGCAGTTACCTACACCTTGAGGCCGTCCTCGGAACAGAATGAGTCGTCTTTCGACTCTTTCAGTAACTTCTCGAGATCGTCATGACCGAAGTGGGCCGCATAGTACTTCAGAACTTCCCGTAGAGCGAGGATGATTTCTTCTTCAGGCAGATCCCCGAGGGTTTGCCTGATGTATCTGGCCTCAGTGAGCAATTTCTCTCTCGTGACTCTCATGCACAAATCACTATGAGACCCGGTGGTGTAGCCGGTCGGTATCCAAAACGTTGCTTGTGTGAAGAAATATGAAGAAGGTCTTCACAAAGGTGATTTCGATGGACGAGATCCGCACACATTTATATACTACTATATAAGTATTACTTAGGAGAACATATATGTCTCTCAGCCCGATTATCCGCCATTCCAAGGCGACTCCCACACGAGAAGGAGCCGGTGTGAATCTCCATCGGGGATTCGGTTTCGGCGATACCGACCTGACCGACCCCTTCCTCCTATTCGATGATTTCCGGGGCGATAGGAGAGAAGACTATATATCCGGATTTCCCTGGCACCCCCATCGCGGCATAGAAACCGTCACCTACGTTCTGGCCGGCACCGTCGCCCATGGAGACAGTCTGGGGAATCAGGGCGTCCTGGGAACCGGTTCGGTCCAATGGATGACCGCAGGCAGCGGCATCGTTCATCAGGAAATGCCCAAAGGGGACGAACTGGGGCGGATGCATGGATTTCAGCTCTGGGCGAATCTTCCCAGGGAGCTGAAAATGACCGACCCCAAATATCAGGACATCCCCGGATCGGAAGTCCTGGAACGCAGCGAGGATGATGGGACATTCATACGTCTCATTTGCGGAGAATGGCAGGGTTTGAACGGTCCGGTGGACGGTATAGCGGCCGCTCCGCGCTACATGGACATTTCCGTCCCGGCCGGTAAAACCAGAACCTTCAAAATGGATCTGGAGTCCAGGGCTTTTGCCTACATTTTTGAAGGCGAGGGCGTCTTCAAAGGCGCATCGGAGCCGGGACCGGTTCCCTATGAGGCCGGCGACGATATCATCGCCTACAAACCCGTCGAAGTGGACAACCGTTCTCTGGTTGTGTTTGACTCCGGCGACGAGGTGAGAATTGCCGCTGGATCCGAAGGTATCCGTTTCCTCCTTGTCTCCGGCCGCCCCATCCGGGAACCGGTGGCGTGGTACGGACCCATCGTCATGAACACCCGGGAGGAGCTGATGAGGGCCTTCAGCGAGTACGAAGAAGGCACCTTCCTCAAAAAGAAAGGCGGGGGCAGAGTCCAGGGCAGTTCACCGGACTAGGAGTCTGTCGGACGGATCGGCCTCGGACGTATCGGCGTTCCTGGCCAGGCGGAAACCGATGGGGTTCCACTGAGTCACCCGGGCGAGTCTGTCGAAGGATAATTGGGCGTGTTCCAGAGTATAGTTCCAACTCCCACCACGAAGGTGGAGCTTCTCTTCGGACCCGTCCGGGTCCAAAGGAATCCCCGCCGCCGGCCAGGTCCACTCCCTGATGTTTCCCGTCATATCAAAAAGACCCAGCTCGTTGGGCATCTTCCCGCCCACCGGCTTGGTGCCCTCCTCCCAGGAGAGATTCACCCAGCCCACCAGATCCGCATCATCGCTCCCGGCGTATTTATAGCCCCGGCTCAGCCGCCCTCCCCGGGCGGCGTAATCCCACTCTTCGGTTGTGGGTATCCGGTACCCGTCGGCCTGGGAATCCCGGAGGAGTCGTCCGTCCGAAATGTGGTAGACCGGCTGCAACCCCTCACGTTCGCTTTTCCAATTACAGTAGGCCGCCGCTTCATGAATACGAACAAGCTGGATGGGACATTGCTTTCCCGGGGAAAGCTCGGCGATATCCCCGCAGTAATGACCCTCCCAGCAGAACTCCATCCCCGTGCTGACGGTGAACTTGCGCCACTGAGCCACCGTCACCTCGGTGTCCGCCATCCGGAAGTCCTCCACCCAGATGTCGTGAACCTCCTCGCCGTGGCTGTTCCAGGTGGTGTAGGTGATCCCGCCGCCCTGGACATCCACGAAATCCAGAGCGCCCAGAGCGGCCGCGGTATAAACCAGACAAAGGAAAATCGCCCCAAGAATGCGATTCACGGCAGGGGATACCAATCCAGAGCCATGGCGCCTTCGACTTGCTTTGTACCGTCATCCACCATGTTATCGATTCCATTGGGAGCCGGGTCAATCTCAGTATTTCCAACCAAAAGAGTATGATGTTCTATTGGTGTATCGCCCATAGAACCGCTATATTCCACCTTCACCATCTCTGCCCCGGCATCTCTGGCCTCCTCCACAGTGTCGTAGATTCCCGACACATCCACATATTCATCCAGTCCGAGGTTTTCGGAAAACGCCTGGGAAAACTGGTAAATACTGCCGACATAGCCGTTATCCTCCACACATTTGCCGCTGTCATCCGACATCGGCCGATCCGCGGCGTTCCCGAACGCCTCGGTAATGCTCTCCCGGCTCAACCCCGGATACCGGGTCTGTACCGCATAGACGAACGTGGCGGCGCAGCACATGGTCCAGGGATCCCGCCCAGCCGCTTCTTCGAGTTCCAGCTGGCTCATCTGTCCGTCCCGGAACGTATCGGTCGGGTTTCTCGGCGGCGGCAGAACCACGGGAATCATGGTCGGTGCATCAGGTTCCGATTCGTCGGATCCGCCGAAGATTCCGTTTATCAGGTTTCGGACGTAGTCTCCGACCCGATTGACGAAGTTCTCCACCTGATTCGGATTCGCTTGTTCATTATTTATCGCCGGGGGATCGGGGGGGGTCAAACTGTCGGGTTCGGGGCGGTTCTTTTCGTCTGAGAGCTGATTTTGATCCTCGCCGTCGGCGTCATCAGGATCGGCGGCGGTGAGCGGCGCCTGGGGCGGCTCGCCGCCCGCACCATCGACAGCCGGAATTATATCATTATCTTGGGGGGGAACCGGGTTCTGGGCGGAATTTTCCGCCCCGGGGTCAAACTTAGGCTCATTCATCGCATCCAGCGCCTGGGTGTCTGCCGCCGGAGAGTGGGTCTGCTGATCGCCGGAAGGAGTCTCGGCATCAGCCGCATCCGGCGCCTCTACTGCCGGCACTTCAGGCGCCGCAGGGCTCTCCGCGGCCGGTGACTTCGTCGCCGGCGCCTGGGTTTCGGGTTTATCCCGCGTCTTGGATGTCGGGGCCTGGGATTCCGGTTTGTCGGGTGTCTTGGTTCGCGGCGCCTGGGATTCCGGTTTGTCGGGTGTCTTGGTTCGCGGCGCCTGTGAATCGGGCTTGACCCGCGCCTTGGCCGCCGGGGCACCGGAATCAGGTGTATCCCGTGTCTTACTCTTTGGCGCTCGTGAGTCAGGTTTATCCCGCGCCTTAGATGCGGGCGCTTTGGATGCGGGCGCCTTGGACGGCGGCTTGGATGCGGCAGCCGGCTCGGAATCATCGTCGTCATTCGGATCGTCCCGGATGACTCGCCGAGAAGGAGGCGATAAACCGAGGGGCGCCGAGAGGTCATCCGCATCAGGCATTTCCGCCCGGAGAACTCGACTCGGCCAGGCGGCCATCAGGGGACCGTCAAATCCGTCGACAAAGAGATCCGCGAAACGGCTCTTCACGGGAAAGGGGGTTTGGGTCATGAGAATATCCTCCGCTTCTCATAACCGGGGGATTGATCAATTTGCTTCAACCCGAATGGAAAAAAGCGAAGGAAACTCTAAAAATAGTCACTATGAGTAATCAAGTACGACTGCCCGCCGACCTTTTTGATTTCCTGCGCGACTTGGAGAGGAACAACGACCGTGAGTGGTTCGCAGCCAACAAGGAGCGTTACGAGGAGTCCGTAAGGGATCCCGCTCTGGCGTTTATTGCGGCCATCGGGCCGGAATTGCGGAAAATCGTGCCCCATTTCCAGGCCATCCCCCGAGCTCAAGGGGGATCGCTGTTCCGAATTTATCGGGACACGCGTTTCGGCAAGGATAAAACGCCGTATAAAACCAACACGGGGCTGCACTTCCGCCATGAGGCGGGCAAGGACGCCCACGCACCGGGGTTCTATGTCCATTTGGCCCCGGGGGAGGTGTTCTTCGGTGCCGGCCTGTGGCGTCCCGCCGGAGAGGTGGTTCTATCCATCCGAAATCTGATCGTGGGTGATTCTGAGGCCTGGCGTCAGATGAAGGAGTCCATCGATAAAGGACCTCTTTCCCTCACCGGGGGCTTCATGGAGCGGATTCTGGGACTGTGCGCCGAAGCGGTTCCGGTGATGCGCTTCCTCTGCCGCGCTGTGGATGTACCTTTCTGAGAGCCTGTCGGACTTGTTACTCCCTGCGGCTGTTTTACCGAAAGGCTGATTGGACCCAGCCAAACCCCGGTTGACCCATTCCCCGTTAACATGGGATACCGGGAGGGCGTGAAAACTGCTGTCAAACCCGGAATATTCCTCACCTGGCTCCCCCTGGCGGCCATGTGGATTCTCATGGCCGTGGAGCAGCCCGCCGTGTCGGCGGTGATTGCCCGGATGGATGATGCCAAGCGGGAATTGGCCGCCTTCGGCGTCACCTTCTCCCTGGCCCTGTTCATCGAAGGGCCGATTATTCAGATTCTGGCCGCCGCGACGGCCATCGCGGACAATCGGCAAAATTACGAGCGGCTCCGGCTGTTTCTGTTGATCCTGGGCGGCTCGGCGACATTCATCCATGTTCTGCTCTGCATTCCCGGCGTGTTTGAGCCTTTTGCCGTCCATATTCTCGGACTGCCGGACCAGCTTCTGGACTCAGTGCGCCGTTCTTTAACGGTGATGATACCCTTCACCCTGGGCGTGGGTTTTCGCCGACTGTGGCAGGGTGTGCTGATTCGCTACGGCGCCTCACGGGTGATTCCCGTCACCATGGTGATTCGAATCAGCGTCTTATTCGCCGTGTTGGCCTGGGGACTCAGGTCGGGGGTTCTTAACGGTGCGGTTCTCAGTGCTCTGGCCATCTCCCTGGGTGTGCTGGCCGGCGCCGTCTCATCCTGGTGGTTTGCCCGGTCCATCATCGCGGATCTGCCTGTGGAAGGAGCCGAGGGCGGCAGGGAGGTGCTGGGAGTGAAAGCGATGGCCGTCTTCTATATTCCCCTCGCCCTCACCAATTTCATCATCCTCGGTGCCCGGCCGCTGATACAGATGGGGATTGCCAGGGGTGAATTGCCCCTGGAATCACTGGCCCTCTGGCCGGTATCCATGGGGTATCTGTTTCTCTACAACGCCTTTGCCCTCTCCTCCCAGGAAGTGGTGATTGCAAAATTGGAAGACCATGATTCCCGCCGCGGATTCATTCGTTTTTCCTTCATCCTGTCCCTGGTGTTGACGACAGTCTATCTCCTGGTGATCAACACCCCTCTCTGGCGCCTGTGGTTCTCGAAGGTGTCGGGACTCACCCCGGACCTGGTGAATCTCGCCCAGGCTCCCCTGCTCTTATCCATCCCGGTGGTGATCGTCAACTCCTACATCTCCCTCTTTCGGGGCTCCCTGGTTCGCCAGAGACGTACCAGGGAAGTCACCGCGGGTGTGGCGGTGAACGTCAGTGTTCTTCTAATCACCCTCTTTACCGGTGTGGCGATTCTTCCCATGCCGGCCATTGCCGTCGCCGCGGGATCCTATGCCCTTTCTTTCGTGGCGGAGTTCATCTATCTCATCTCCCGTCGCCCCTTACGGGGATACAAGAATGACGGGTATCGGGAATTCGGTTCATCCTCGACGACACAGAACCGCCCTTCGGAGTAGTATTCCAACTATGCCCACCGCGCCCCGGAAGATTCTGAAGACGGTCTTCGGTTTCGACCAATTCCGACCCCATCAGGAAGCCATCATCTCCGCCGCGCTCTCGGGACGGGATGTATTCGCAGCTCTTCCCACCGGTGGCGGAAAGAGTCTCTGCTACCAGCTGCCTGCACTTCTACGGGACGGTCTGACCGTGGTTGTGAGCCCCCTGATTGCCCTGATGAAAGATCAGGTGGACGCCGTCCGGGCCGCAGGGGTGGAAGCCGGATGCCTTAACAGTGCCATGGAGACTTCCGAGCGAGCCGAAGTCCACGCCGCCCTGAACAGGCGAACCCTGAAGCTTCTCTACATCGCTCCCGAACGCCTGGGCGTCGACGGTGCGTACGAGAAACTCGCCGACTGGGGCTGCTGCGCGGTGGCCATCGATGAAGCTCACTGCATCAGCGAGTGGGGCCACGATTTTCGCCCCGACTATCTCCAGCTTTCCCGGATTCGTCGGGAGTTCCCCTCCATACCCCTCATCGCCCTCACAGCGACGGCCACAAAAAAGGTTCAGGAAGATATCATCGGCCAGCTGGGACTGGAGAAACCCCACATCGTCAGGGCCGGGTTCGACCGACCGGAAATTTTCTATCGCGTGGAACCCAAAAGGGACGTCCTGCGGCGAATAGCCGAGTTCACCCTGGCCAGGAAGGGTCGGTCGGGCATCGTCTACCGGAGCACCCGGGCGGATGTGGAAAAAACCGCCGTCTATCTGCGGGACAGAGGCGTCGACGCCCTGCCCTACCACGCCGGTCTGCCGGACGAAATCCGAAAAGGCAACCAGGACGAGTTCAAAGCCGACCGGGCTTCGGTCATCGTGGCCACAGTCGCCTTCGGCATGGGCATCGACAAGCCCGATATCCGCTTCGTGGTTCATGGCGATCTGCCCAAGAGCCTGGAGGCCTACTATCAGGAAACCGGCCGGGCGGGACGGGACGGAGATGATGCCGAGGTGCTCCTTCTCTGGAGCGCCGGGGATACCGCCAAGAGTCGGTTTCATATCAATAAAATGGAAGATCCCCTGGAACGTGACAAAGCCTCGGACTCTCTGCGGAAAATGATGCTCTTCGCCCGCACCTTCGCCTGCCGGAGAAAAGTACTCCTGGCTCATTTCGACGAAACCCACCCCGGTGACTGCGGCGGATGCGATGTGTGCGCCGGGGAAGTGGAATCGGTGGATGCCACCGAGGATGCCCGGAAACTCCTCTCGGCGGCGGCGCGAACCGAACAGCGCTATGGGTCCCATCATCTTGTGGACATCGTTCGAGGCACCCTCACCGATAAAATCAAAGAACGGCATCACGATCGGCTGCCCACCTTCGGAATCGGCACCGAGAACACCCGGAAGCACTGGCTGGGCATCGCCGAAGACCTGGAGGCCGGGGGCTTTGTCTATCGGGACGAAGAACGTTTCAAGGCCCTGGTGATGACCCGGGAGGGGCGGGATCTGCTCTTCGGCCGCACCGAATTCCGCACCGTCCGGCGGGCCAATGACAAATCAGAGAGCATCCATGCCGGGACGCTGCGGTTCAAATCCCAATCGGGAGATCAGGAACTCACGGCGAAAGACACGGCGCTGTTCGAAATCCTTCGCAAACTTCGATTCCGCCTGGCCGCCGAAATCGGCAAGCCTCCCTACGTCATCTTCCCGGACCGCACCCTCCGCGCCCTGGCCATCAACCGGCCGGAAACCGGATCGGAGATGCTGGAGTGCCCGGGGGTGGGAGAGAAAAAACTCGCCACTTGGGGAGATGTCTTCCTGGCGGAAATACGGGCGTTTGCGGAGAACAAAGGAGACTGAAATGACCATACCCCTCTACCAGGTGGACGCCTTCACATCCAAGCTCTTCGGCGGGAATCCCGCCGCGGTCTGTCCGCTGGAAGCGTGGCCCGATAACGAACTGCTCCAGAACATCGCCGCCGAGAACAACCTCTCCGAAACGGCCTACATCATCCCTCGGGACGACTATTGGGATATTCGCTGGTTCACACCCACCTTCGAAATCGACTTGGCCGGCCATCCCACTCTGGCCGCCGCCTGGGTGATTTTCAACTTGCTGACCTCCGAAGGCGCCGGGGATGACATCCGTTTCCGAACCCGCCAGGCCGGCGACCTGCTGGTGAGGCGGAAGGACGGGCGGATCGTCATGGACTTCCCCTCAAGGCCCGGAGAGGCCCGGACGGTGAGCGACGAAATCGTGTCGGCCCTGGGATGCCGTCCCGAAGCGGCATTCAAATCCCGGGACTGGCTGATGGTATTCTCCAACGAGGCCTCGGTGCGATCCTACCGGCCCGATCCGTTTTCTCTGAAAACCATCGCTGATGAGAAGAACGGCGTCATCATCACCGCACCGGGAGAAGAGGCGGATTTCGTCTCCCGATTCTTCGCTCCGTCCCTGGGCATCAATGAAGATCCGGTGACCGGATCGGCCCACTGCACCCTGGTTCCCTACTGGTCTGAACGGCTGAAGAAAAAACGTCTCTACGCCAGGCAGATCTCGGAGCGAGTCGGCGAACTTTACCTGGCGGACAACGGTGAGCGTGTCGAGATTGCCGGTGAGGCCGTCCTGTTCATGAAGGGAAGCATCGAAATCAACACCTAAGTATCACTCCGATGCGAACTGGTCAGCCCTTCCGGCGGGCCTTATCCGCGTACATCTTCTGATCCACGTCATTCAGGATCGTCGCCTTGTCGACGGGACCGTCGCCGGAGTTGAATTTCCATCCGTAACTCAAGCTGATCCGATACCCGTCGTTTTCGGCGTTGTGCTCCCTCAGAGCGGCGGTGTAGCTCAGCACCTGATCGCCTTCCTGATGACCGAATCGGTCGTTAATGGCCTTGAAGTCGTTGAGATCCGCCGTCATCAGGGTGAAGGGCTTTCGATTGCGGATGTCATATTCCAGGCGCCGCATAAACTGATTCCGAAATGGGAAATTGGTGAGAGCATCGCGGTTCAACTCGGACTTTTCCAGCAGAACGAATGTCAGGAACACCGTATAGGTATACATCGCCCAGTTCAGGGAGATTCCCTCGATAAAAATCTGTATCAGTGACACGGCCGTTGATCATCGAGGGCCGCCGGAACAAATAGACCAGCACCGCCCCGGAAGCGATGTACTGCGTGACGGGGATGGCCGCCGAAGCGCGGCCGTGAACATATTCGTTGGCGTTGTTCAGTTCGAAGATGAAACCCGGTTGGAAGTGGTTGTAGATCATCATTCCGAAAATCACGACAACGGGCAGAAAATAGAGGCCGACTCGCTTTTTCAAGCCTTCGGCGTCCTGGTAAACCTTGTAATCGCCGTAGAGAAACCATGCGGCGGCGGGCAGAGAACTGATGCTGATGGTAGTGACATTGAACCAGTAATTCAGCGTTCGTTATCGCTCGGCGCTGCCGTCGGTCATCCAGCTGAGCACCTCGGTAAGGATGGTGATTCCCAGAGCGGCGATAATCTGAAGGTAAAGACGTGACGAGAGACTCTCCCGTGACGTATTCTTAAAAAAATACACCGCCAGGAAAACGAGGATCATCAGGCAGAAGACAAGAAGCTGGATACGCGCTAGAACGATAAATGCCGTAGATGGACCTATCATAGAGCGGGGCGGGAGTTCGGCGCAACGTTGCTGCATAATCGTCGAATTCGGACGAACAAGTGACTTTGATAAAGGAAAAACCGATGAAAGCTCTACCGGATCTGAAAGAATATTCGGTTCTCACACCGGATATGAACTATGTCTATTTTGAAGAGGCAGACCGCTTTCCCCTTGAGCCGGGCAAACACGATTTTTCTCCGGTGAATGCGTGGTGGTTTTCCGAATTCTCCTTTCTGGTTTATTGCCACCCCGGATTCGCCCGGCTGGCGGCGAAACTCGAAGGTTACGATCAATTCCGATTCTTTCAGGGTAAGGGTACCGAATGCATGGTTTTCTGGAACGAGGAGACAGTTGTCGTGGCGTTCAGGGGAACGGAGCTGAACAGCCTCTCCACCTTTCACGAAATTATCACCGACCTGAACACCATTCCGACGGATTTTCACCTCGGCGGGAAGGTTCACAGAGGTTTTCTCAAAGGCCTGCATGAAATCCGTGACGGAAAAGACGGATTGAATCAGGCGATTTCCACTCTGATAAAAGAAAAACCCGACAGACCCCTGTGGATAACCGGTCACAGCCTGGGCGGGGCCTTGGCGACACTCTGTTTTGCCGAAACGCCCGATGCGGCGGGTCTGTACGTCTATGGGGCTCCCCGGGTCGGGGACAGAGAATTCGTCGCGCTCACCGAGGGCCGGCCGGCCTGGCGGGTGGAACACGGCAACGATCCCATACCCATGGTTCCCCTTGATGTTCCATCTGCAGGATTCGGTTTCAGAGATGTCGGAGAGCTGGTTTTTATCGACCGCGACGGCAATCTTTCATCGGAGAGGCCGACGATCAATTTTTCCGAAGAGATAGATAAAGTCAAATCGGCAATTCAGGACAAAAGAAAGAAAAGAACTTCCAAAGAAAAAAAGGAGCTCACGGTCTCGGAGAATGTGGCGGAAATCGGTGCGGAGATAAAAGCGCACATCGATGAGTCACTCAAGGCCTGGAAAAACCTGTTCAAGAACCTGGATAAAGGCTTGAGTATGAAAATCCTCGATCATATGCCGATCTATTACTGCATAAAACTTTGGAATAACCTTCTTTGAGTGCCCAAAACCTTGCCGGTTTTTCCACAGCCTTTCCCAGACCACTTTATTCACGCCTTCAGGTGCTAATCCGTGGCGAACCGCTCCCGGAACATCTTCACAAGCTCCCGGCGCTCGCTCTCGGGAATCCGGGGCAGTTCACCGTCCGCCAGACTCTTGGCTTTTCGATGAACTCCCGCCAGCTTTTCCACAATATAAACCGTATCCACCGCATCGGTGAGGGAACGGCCGCAGGTGAGCAGGCCATGGTTGGCGAACATCACGGCGTTGCCCGTACCGATGGCGCCCAGGACGGCTTCCACGAGCTGATCGGTACCGGTCCGCTTGTAGGGGGCGCAGGGAATCTCTCCCCCCAGCAGAATGGCCATTTCTTCCACGATGAGGGGAATGGGCATACCGAGCACCGCGTGAGCGACGGTTTCCGGAGGATGCACGTGTACCACGGCATCCACTCGGGGGCGCTGCCGATAAACGGCGGCGTGTATCCGGAACTCCGAGGATGGCGGCCGCTGACCGCTCCGGTGCTCATCAACAATCCCGTCAAACCCGGCAACGACTAAATCATCCGGTTCCAGATCCGAATATCGATTCACCGTCGGTGTGATGAGCATGGCTTTTTCGCCGGGCAGCCGCATGCTCACATTGCCCTCTCCGGGTAATACCAGTCCCGCATCGAATAGTTCCTTCGCCGCGAGAACCAGATCCTTTTTCATCACGCTCAATACCATGGCGCCATCTTAGCACGCTCCGGCTCATCATGCCGAGAAGAGCTTTTCCTCAATTCTCGGATCTTCTTCACCGCGTTCCAAAGCGGCGATCCAGCCGAAAACGAGAGGTGCCGAGGTGTCGACGAACTCTTCCATATGCCGCTTCATCCGATTTCGCTCCGCCGGTCCGAGGGCTTTATAGCGACGAAGGAAAATGAGCTTGTAAGCCCCCTCTCCACCCAGCCATCGAAGAAGAGCATGCCAGGCGTAAACAGGCAGATCGTCAAACTGGGCCAGATGCCGTTCCGCCGCCGGCCGGGCTTCGCTGTAGCGCCCGTCTCTCATGAGTTTATAGACACGTTTTGCACTGCGTTTCCTGGGTCCGTCGGGAGTGTCGCCGGCTGCCGCGGATCCACGGATCCCGGTTATCCCGCTTCTGCTGTCCGCCGGCTGGGGATTCGGCGACAGGGTGATTCCGTAGCGGAAGATCAGTGCCAGAGGAAAGGATATCAAGGATGGGACGACGGCGCCCCAGAGGAGGTCAAGACTAAGAAAGAAGGCCGCACCGCCGTTGAGCAGAACGCCGAATACGGTAAATGCGCCCATGGTTCGGCGCCGAACCTTCTTGTCATGATCATCACCCATCAAATATCCCCAGATGGGAGCCATGGCGAGTTTTGGAACGCTGCGGAGCAAAGATTCGGACAGCGAGGAATATCCGCCTGAAAGAGGATTAGTGACAATTCCTTCAATGAAGACATAGGAGAGCATCACCAGTGACGCCCGGGATGCGCCGATGCGTATGTTCTCGGGCCTCCCCTTTTGTTTTGTCATGACGGCCAGAGCCGTCAGGGGCAGCAGGGTTCCGGCCAATCCATCGGCGAACAGGCTTTGAAAAAAGGCATGGGCGGTGATGTAGCTCATCGTCGGAATGGGCTGAGTGGCGATGCTGCGCAGAACGACGGCGGGAATCGCGGCCAGTGCACCGGCCAGGAGATAGGGTTCGGGCCGGCCGCTCAGGTTCGACTCATCCAAACGGTCTCTGCCGGAAAGGGGCCACCAGATGAGAAACGGAGAAAACCAAGTCAGAATCATCTTTATCGTCTCGTCCATGAGGGGGCTGACGCAAACCCTATGCCAAGCATCAGAAAAAGCTTGCGCATAGACGAATTAACCATTGTAATGTATAGATTTAATCAAGACGTAAAGGAATAGACGCGTCCCGGGAAGGCCTGAGTATGTCTACGAAAGGATACATGGAAGAAGTCATCTGGTCATGACGACCAAGGAGTGCTAGTCTGGCCTCCATGATTGCCATTACCGGTGCCACGGGCCATCTTGGTCAGACTCTGCTCAGACAAATGCGATCCCGGGGCGATGCCATCACCGCCGCCGTGCGGGAGAGTTCCAACCAAACCCTTCTGGAAGGGTACTGCGATCAGGTGTATATTGCGGCTCTGGACGATCCCGATAACCTGACCAAGGCTTTTGAAGGCGCCCATACAGTGATCCATTCCGCCGCTCTGATAGATATCAGACGAGGCAGCCTGGACGCCATGCGCAGAGTGAACGTCGCCGGAACAGAGAATGTGATGCAGGCCTGTATTGCCGCCGGCGTCAGACGCCTGGTGTATGTCGGCAGCATCGAAGCCTTCGATCTGACCGCCTCCCGACGCCCCATCCGGGAAGATTTCGGTTTTGCCCGGGGAAATGCGGTGATGGACTACGGCGAGACGAAAGCCGAAGCATGCCGGAGAGTCACCGCCATGGGGCTCTCCGGAGACCTTGAGACCGTCATTGTCTGTCCCACGAGCATCGTCGGTCCCTGGGATTACCATGACGGCCTCATCACTTCAATGCTGAGACGCACGGTAAAGGGCCATATGCCGGCCTATCTGACCGGCGGTTTCGACTATGTGGATGTCAGGGATACCGCCGGGGCGATCCTGGCCGCCGGAGAGAAAGGCCGATCCGGTGAATCCTACCTGGTGTCAGGCACTTTCCGTACCGTCAAGGATCTCCTGACCGACTTGGATCAGATTCTGGGAGTCCGATCGAACCGCCGAAGCCTGCCGCTCTGGTTTGCCCGTGCCGCCGCGGAAATCACCGAAATGGCGGGCCGGGCCGCGGGCCGTGAGGTTCTATTCACTCGGGGATCGGTGGAAATTCTGCAGGTGGGAGCCGACGTGGATTCGTCCAAGGCCGCCGAGGAATTGGGATTTCAATCCCGCCCTCTGGATGAAACACTTCGGGACACACTGGAATGGATTACCCGGGGAACGGCGTTGAATCCCGAACCGGTTTTCGTTTGATTTAAGAGCTCGCCTCACCGGCGAGGGCCGCGGCCAGTTTGGCCGCCCAGGTGCGCACTTCGTCACCGTCGGGCACCTCATCCATCATATCCTGTCGGAAGGACGGGCATATCAGCCGGGCTCCCTGAATTTTGACTTTGGCCTCCAGGATGTCGACGGCTTCGGCATAGTAGGCGTATCGACTGTTGCCGGATCCGAACACCGCCGCCTTGATACCCGATAGATCCAGATCGTCCATTCCGCGTTCGAATTCCAGGAAGTCCCTTTGGAGGTCACCCTGACCATAAGTGGAACATCCCAGCACAAAATGGGAATGCTCAACGAGTTCCCGAGGATTTACTTCGAAGACATTCTTGAGAACAAAAGGAATGCCGGCGGACTCCAGCTCTTCGGCAAGGACACCGGCCATACGCGCGGTTCTCCCTTTGCTGCTGCCGTAGATAATCAGGACTTCCGATTTCAAACTCATCATACTTTCGCACCATCTTATCGATGAAGAGCCCTCCGGTCGAGGTATACTCATAACCATGAATGACGACATGAGCCCCAGTGTCGCCGAATTTCATCGTCTCATCGTCCTCGGTGCGGAGGGTTTCATCGGCAGTGCCGTGTGCGGGTATTTTCGTCACCTGGGTATACCGGTTCTGGGTACCGTCTTCGCCCGGCCTCCCCGGGAGGATGAAATCACTCTGGATGTCACCGGAACGGAAGAGTTCTTCCGACTGCCGCCGGGTGTTCCGGTGGTGAATGCGACGGGGATTCTGGACCAGAGGGCACCGCCGGCCCTGATGCGCCGGGTGCACGTCGGAGGCATGAGCAACATCATCGGCTGGGGCAGGAATACCGGATGTCCACATATCATCCAGCTCAGTTCCGTGTCGGTCTACGGGAACGCCACTGTGGGTGTCGGCCGCAGGGAAAAAACCACCCGGCGGCGTACCGTGAATCCCCTGCTCGCCTCGCTGCCTTACGGCCGCACCAAGGCTCGGGCCGAAAAGATGCTGGAAAAATCCGGCCTGTCCTATTCGGCCCCGCGCCTGCCGGCGGTTTACGGTCCGGGAGACGGCTTCCTGACCCCTCAAATCCGACGGCTCTTGAGGGAACCGGGCCGTCCCCTCCCGCCGGCAGGGTCTCATCCGATATCCCTGATGCCGGTGGACCAAGTCGGTCCGCTTGTCAAAATTCTGCTTGAACACGGACCGCTGAACGCGGCGCTGAACGCAGCCGCGGCCCATGTCCCCTGGCGGGACATCCTGGACGCATACCGAGATGCCTGGAACTTGAATCCAAACTGCGCCCGGCGGGCACGGCTGCGGGATTATCTGGCCTTCTCCGATCCGGGTCTGCAGATGGCGGTCTACTACGGCCGATTCGGCGCCGAATTCCCCGACGACGAATTACGGTCCCGAACCGGATGGCGGCCGGAGGGTGATTGGCGCCGAACAGTCACCGAAGCCGCCCGAGCATTGGAGAGGATTTCCGAAAAGGCGCGAGCTTCGTAATTTCGGCTCTACTCAGGTTGGATCAATTCCCATACCTCCGGAGGCATCCTAAGCGCGTTCCGGGTCTGTTGCCGGGAAGTCAACAATCAGATATAATTCAGCCGATGTCTCAACTTATCCTGGTCGGCACCGGCCATGTTCATCTCGGTCTTTTTGCCCGGATTCCCTTGCTTCATCGCAAGGGTCATCAAGTCACCGTCATCAGTCAGTCCTCGACATACTGTTATTCCGGAATGGCCCCGGGCGTTCTAGGGGGACAGTATGACGAGAACGACATCATTCTGGAGATCAAAGCCGTCGTGGAAGGATTCGGTGTTCGATTCATTCCTCAAAAAGTGGTTCATATCGACCCCAAACACCACAGGCTGACGCTGGAAGACGGCAGTTCGGAGACTTACGATACGGTTTCGTTCAATATCGGCAGCCGTATTCAGGTGGAAGGATTGTCTCTCGATCCCGGCCGAACGATCCCGGCCAAGCCGATTATCAACTTTCTGAAGATTCGAGAGAGAGTCGAATCCCTGCTGGACGAGAACCGAACGCCGCGGATTATCGTCGCCGGCGGCGGGCCCGCGGGTTTGGAGATTGCGGCAAATTTGTGCCGTCTTGCCGAACGGCGGTCCGCGACACCGGATGTCACCCTCGTCAGCTCCGGCCCTCTTCTATCCGATCTGCCCGCCGGAGCACGAAGGACGGCCGTGAAGGCGCTGAAGAGAGCCGGGGTACGAATTATGGAAGACGCCAGACTGTCTGCCGTCGAAGACCGGCGGGTCGGATTACTGGACGGTTCGAAACTGGAGGCCGATCTGGTTATCCTCGCCACCGGCATCAAGCCCCAGAGTCTTTTCACGGATTCCGGACTTCCGGTGGGAGAAGACGGCGGATTGCTGGTGAACAAGTATCTTCAGAGCGTCGATCATCCGGATATTTTCGGCGGCGGGGACTGCGTGACTCCAGAAAGCGGCCGATTTCCCAGAATCGGAGTGGTGGCCTGCCGTCAGAACCCGGTGATAACCCGAAACATCATCGCCGCCCTGGAGAAAGGGAAGCTGTCGTCTTTCCGACGACGAAAATCTTACCTACAGATATTCAATCTCGGCGCCGGGCGAGCCCTGATGGTGAAAGGATGTCTCTGGTTCAGCGGGCGTCCGGCATTCCGACTCAAAGATGCCATCGATTCAAGATTT
Organism: Spirochaetaceae bacterium; assembly: GCA_029210985.1. GTDB lineage: Bacteria > Spirochaetota > Spirochaetia > DSM-2461 > DSM-2461 > UBA2779. The sequence continues at coordinate 20,612 of JARGFR010000029.1, forward strand.
ATCGGTCGTTTGAAGCGCTCTGTGGGCGCAGCTTAAAAAAAACCAGGTCTGCGGCAGGCTGCGGCCTTCTCTGAGAATGTCCTCGAAGACGTCCGCCGCCACGGAGCGGGAATAGTAAAGTCCCTGCAGGGCATCCATGCCGGCCAGCAGCGAGGCTTGGAATTCGTTCTCCACACCCTCAACCACGCTGTATCGGTGCCTGTCTTTGATCAATTCAATAATGTGACCTAAGAAATGGCGGTCTTCTTCGCTGCGTTCAATCCCGTTGACGAATGCCCGGTCTATCTTGAGCACCGACGCCGGCAGATCTTTCAAGTATCGAAGCGAGGACTGCCCGATACCGAAATCATCAATATAGATGCCGAAACCTCAGCTGCTGAGCTCCTTCATCCTCTCAATAACGGTTCCGGCATTGCTCATCCCCTCGGATTCGGTAATTTCCAGCTTCAGCCGGCTGTTCTCCACACCGCCGGCTTGAGCCAGGGCGGTTTCCAGAAGGTTCACCAGATCGTCGGATTCAAACATTCGGGCCGAAAGATTGACGGACTGATTGATACCGTACTTCTTCCAGCGGGCCAGATGACGGGCGGCTGAAAAAATCACCTGTTTCTCCATCTCCGTGTTCAAACCGGTTTCCTCTGCCAGGTAGATGAGACTCCCGGGCATCAGCAGACCCAACTCGGGATGGCGCCAATGAATCAGGCATTCGGCTCCGTGAACGGCGCCAGAAGCGATTCCGCCAGGGATGCCGCATCCTCCGGTGAATGAAGATGCGTCACCAATACGGCCGGCTCATCGGTTTCGCAGCGGAAGATGGAATCCTCCTCGCACAGATGAGATTTCATTCGCAGGCCGGTGTTCTCCATGACATGAGTGGCGATACCCGATCCATGCTGACGCCGGATGTCGGAGTAATTCTCCACGGAGATGAGGATCGTCGCTGATATCCGCTTTCTGAACTTCCCGTTCCAGTATGATATCCAAGGACCGGCGATTGAAAAGCCCCGTGGCGGGATCCCTGAACTCATAAGCCATCAGCCGGGTCTCCAGTTCTCCCAGCCTGCTGATGTCATGAGAAATCACCAGAGCATGAGTTACCGGGCCGTCTTTCTCCTCGCGATAGGGAAAGAACCGCACCTCGACCTATTTTACAGTTTCACCAAAAGGAAACTCATCGATGAAATGGACTTCCTCGCCCTCCAGGCATCGCCGCAGGGGAACTTCGATGGCGCCCTCGAAACGCGCCTTGCCCCAGATTTCCTCAACGGTATGTCCGATAACCTCACTCTTGGATTTTCCCAGCGCACGCAGATAGGCCTTGTTGACAAACTCATAGAGGAGAGAGGCGTCGATGAGGGTAATGTAGTCTCGGGAAACCTGGACGATCGATCGATACGGATCATTCATCATAGTCAGTATAGCCGCGTAACCCTGGAACCGCTATGCTCTTTTTCATGGACACACGACCGCTTATCCTCATTTCTAACGACGACGGAATCGCATCGCCCGGCCTTCATGCAGCAGTGGAAGCTCTCATGCCCATTGCCGAACTTATCATTGCCGCACCTCTGGATCAGCAGACCGCTTCCGGCCGGGCTCTCAGGGCCGCTCCAGAAGCGGTATTCGAGAGACGCTTCATCGACATCGACGGTAAATCCGTCGAAGGGTTCTGTCTGAACGCTTCTCCCGCCACCACCGTTCGCCATGCTCTCCAATGCCTCTGCGTCGAGAGAAAACCGGATATGGTGGTTACGGGCATCAATTTCGGCGAAAACATCGGCACTAATGTCACCGCTTCGGGAACCGTTGGCGCGGCCCTGCAGGCCGCCATTTGGGATTACAAGTCATTGGCGGTCTCCATGGAAGTACCGGTGGAGTTCCACTACGAACATGGGGATGTGGACTGGAGTGAAGCCATCCCCATCCTGCGCAAGGCGGTGGAACGATTCCTGATCGCCGATTGGCCCGAAGACGTCCATGTCTTGAAGATCGACATACCCGAAGGGGCCACCCGAGAAACCCCATGGCATGTCTGCCGGCAATCCCGGGAACCCGGCTGGTGGGGTTATGTCCCCGGGGCGGCACCGGATGCCGCCGCCGGCACCACCATCGGCAAACGCGGCCCAAGGCCGGGCCGTTCCTGGCATCCCGAAGACGACATGGCCGTACTCCTGGGAAAAAGGGAAGTGGCCGTCACGCCATTGAGCGTCGATATGACCTCCCGGGTGGGATTTGACGAGGTGCGTCATCTGTTCGAGTGAGGCAATTGCCCTTGCCTCTTGCAACAACCCGGCAGGTCCGAAACTGAATTTCGACGATACGATTCCATCAACCGGAATCGATAAAGATACCGACACCGGTTTAGTTGCCGGACTCGGCTTGGAAGGAGACTCTGTTCTCTCCAATCCCGATGTGATTATCACATCGGGTGTCGAATGGGTGTCCGGACTTTCCGGCAATGCGATGCGGACCGACGAAGATGGGGATTTTCTGAGAATCACCAACGACAGTTTGTCGGACCATGTGAATGCCGGCACCGTCCAAGCATGGGTGTATCCCGAGGGAGAAAATTACTACACCGGCATCGTTCATAAAGGTGAGGAAACCAACTTTTCAGACGAAGCCTGGAGTCTTCAGTTCCATACCGACCTCAAACCTTACTTCTATTTCGTCAGTGAGAGCGGCACCGCGGTGAGCCTTATGGCCCCCGATCAGATTCCTCTGAACGCCTGGAGTCATCTTTCCGCCACCTGGAGCTACGATGTGGATACCGATACCACTGAGATTATCCTGTATGTGAACGGTACGGCGGTGGTGACAAAATCGGAAACCGGTATAGGGCCGGCCAAAGCCTCCGACGGTGATGTGCTGATCGGCTCCCAGCTGCCCGAGCAGTACAATGCCTCTTACGGACATCTCACATTCATGGAAATTATCGATGAAGTGGCGATGTACGACAGATAAAAAAACCGAAGCCGAAGTTCTCTTTGACTACCAGGCCCTCTCTCCCTGATCTCTCCTTAATTTCATCCTGACCAATCAGCCGAAAAAAGCCCCGCGTTTGATGCGGGGGTTTTCTTGGTTCATCCGGCGATTTTGACCGCTTCGCGAACCAGCCGTTCCACTTCCTTCCAATCACCTTCCGCCAGGAGGTTCTTGGCCACCAGCCAGCTGCCCCCGCAGGCGATAATGGCCGGATGGGCCAGCCACTCGGCCAGGTTGGCAGCACCGATGCCGCCGGTGGGGACGAATTTCACCTCGCCATAGGGTCCATGGAGAGCCTTGATTTTCGAAAGACCTCCAGAGGCGCCGGCGGGAAAAAACTTCACCGTAT
>JARGFR010000002.1 GCA_029210985.1 Spirochaetaceae bacterium
TGATGGCCGATAAATCGCGAAATCTGGCTTCTTTTTTGGCCGGATGAATGTTGAAATCCACCAAGGAGGGATCCACGTCGATGAAGAGGAAAGCCGGCGGGAAAGCCCCGCCGGGCATCCACGCATCGTAGGCATAAGCCAGAGCCTGCACCAGCGAAAATTCCTCGATACGCCGCTTATTGGCAAAGATCTGAATATACTGTCTGTCTTTGCGGGAAACCTCGGGACGGGTATGAACAATGGTGAGTTCGAAACCGTCTCCGGACGCCGTTGTGCACCACCAGGAGCCGAGGGGAGCCAGTCTGGGCCATGCGGCTTCGATACGTTCGGCGGGATCGGAAGCCGGTAGAAAGAGCTTGAGCACTCCGTCGATAAAGAGTCTGAATGTCAGTGTGGGGTGAGCCGCCGCTTTTTCCAGAAAGGTCCGGCGGCACAATGTTGTTTCCGCTCTCTCGCTTTTCAGAAAACGCCGTCTGGCCGGCATGTTGAAGAACAGATCTTTGACTGAAACGCTGGTTCCCGGTGCACCGGGATAAGGTTCCATGCCGAGTGATTTGCCGCCGTGAACCGATAGGCGCAGTGATTTCCCGGAACGGGCTGTGGTGATTTCCAGTCGGGAACAGGCGGCCAGACTCGAGAGTGCTTCGCCGCGAAAGCCGAGAGTGGTGACCTTTTCCAAATCATCGACCGCGACGATTTTACTTGTGGCGTGGGGAAGCCAGCATGCTTCTAGGTCTTCGGGGGTCATTCCACAGCCGTCGTCGGTGACGCGAATCGACCGGATCCCACCGCCTTCAAGAGCGGCCGTCACCTCTTTGGCGCCGGAGTCGATGGCGTTGTCCATCAGTTCCCGAAGTGCGGCAAAAGGCCTGTCAATCACTTCTCCCGCAGCAATCTTTCGGGCAACATGTTCGGATAATACCCGAACCCGACGATCGGCCGGGTTCGGGATCTGATCTTGGGGTCTCACAGCTAATAGTTTATACGAGTCTCGATATTTAGTACGGGTGTCACCTTTGGAATCGTTTCCTCGGCATTTGCCCAGACCACATCGCCGTTTTCGTCATACCGGGTGGCTGTGCCGCCGATGATGGCCAGGCTGAAGAGCGGATTCAGTGGGAAGACCACTTCTCCGGTGATGACGGTGTAGGCATCCATCCAGGAGTAGGTGTCCGGATGGGAAATGGTATCCCTCACTTTGTTTCTTTCCATCTTGAAACCGCCGTGGATTCCATAGGCCCGGATCAGTTTGGACCCGATGTTGAGCTCCAGTTTTAAATAGTCGTCGTTCTCCAGACCGATGGTGCTGCCTGAAACCGTCCATGGCCAATGATAAGCTCCTCCGATGCTCAATCGATCATCATCAAGGATGTCCCAATAAAGTTCGCCGAAGATGCCCATACTGTCCGCACCCACGAGTCCCGCATCCAGATATTCGGTGATTCCATCGACAATTTCCACCTTCTTGCGCCCATAGAGACTGTTGAACATCGACGGCTGGAAGACACCGTTCCAATACCGGTACTCGGCGCCGTATCGGATGGGCCCCAGGACTCCGCGCAGTCCGCCTCTCAGTCCGAAATTGGTGGGCCGTCCGTCTTTCCAGAGCATGTCCCAAGCCGGTCCGGCCGAAACATTCGGGAAATCCACCGAATCGGCATCGCTTCGATAAACCGGCGCCATAGCCGATCCATCCGCGAATACCACCGCTTTGAAAAATCCGGAATTGATTTCAAACAGATCCACATCCAGGCTTCCGGCCAGGAACCATGGATCACCATAGTAACCGGGATCCGGCGCCTCTGCGGCAGGCCGCAAATCGGCCACACCGGATATGCCGAACTCAAATGCCTGATAGGACTGGAACGGGCTGGCCGACAGACGCAGTCCCACCAGATTGGGGCGGGTAAGATCGTCGGCAACGACCTCGATCCCCAATGTTTTTTCATATCCCATGTTGAATCCCACACGCCGGACCGCCGGGAAATCGAAATCGTTGGCAAATTGGTAAACCAGGGCGCCGTGTCCCAGGGACATGGTGTTCAGATTGCCCACCTTGAAATAAAAGGGGTCCCACTCGGCGTCGCCGTATTCGATGTATCGGATTTTCAGCCAGAGGTCGGTCCACACATCCGTCATAATGTCCTGCCAGCCGCTCTGGTCGATGCCGAAGGACCACTCATTGTTGCCCCGGGGCTGATACCAGGTACTTCCGTCGTACAGATCGACATAAATAATCGGAAGATAGAGGGCGGTGCGGAGCGAACCGGTTTCAAACACGGGTGAGAGGATCAGCTTGGAATATGTGTCGCCCTCGATGGTGGTGGTACCAATTTCTCCGCCCAGAGAATCGGCGATCCAGCGACCAAATGCTCCCCGTTCATCATAGGATTTGGGTTCATATTCCCTTTCCCGGGCCACCGCTTCGGTCACCGGGCGCCCGATATCCCCGGAGGCGCTCCCGGTGGGTTCTCCCGCTCCGGCGGATGGTGCGCCGGGCACCAGAGTAGGATCGGTGCCAAGGAAGGCGAACCCGGCGAACATCGATTCTATCTCCTTGATGGGTATGATGATGGGCCGGTAGTTCGCCGATCGGGTGTTGAGTCCCTGATTGGCCCCGAGGGTGATCCACCTGTCTCCGGCAATCGACTCTACGTACACCGACCCGTACCGGACGATGACGGCGGAACCGTTTTCACCGACTTCATTGATAAACTCGGTTCCCCTGACGGCGCAGATTGCCGAAGGAGTTTCAACGGTGTATTTTTCTCCTCGGCCGTGCCGAGCCGCCAGGGTGCGGAGTTTGCCTCTGATGAGGGAAAATACCGTTTCTTCGGCTCCTTCTTCATCTTGGATGGATTTGATTTGGAAATCCGTTCCCGAATCCAATTTCAAGATGGTGCCGTTGGGGACGAGGCGAAGTTCCAGAATCCCGCTGCCGGTATCGATTCGTGTTCCAACCGGCAGAACGACGCCGAAATCAGGCGTCATGGAACTTCCGTCGAGCTGTATCAGATTCATATCCCCGGCCGGATTTTCGAAATAGACGATTTCCGCCCCGATTTCGACGGCGACGACGGCGACGGCCGGCAGGATGGTCAATAAAATCAGTACAAATATTCGTTTTATCGTTTTCATTTTCATTCCCCTAAAAGCTCACACCGGCTTCGATCCTCGTGGAGACATTCCAAGGTTCATCCGGTGTCGCGGGGTTGTATTTCACATCGGTAATCCAGGAAATCACCGCGGACTGCAGTCGGAAATTGGCGATGCCGCCGATGAGTGCGTATTCCGGGGACACCAGGGACGACCAGGAATCGATGCCCTTCTTTTCATACCAGAATCCGAAATCCACATAGGGCAGTACACCCTCGGCCAGGGCAAAACTCGCTTTCATATAGGGATACTGCATAGGAGCTTTATCAGCCGAGTCGGTGGGAGCTGCGAAAGGACCCTCCACCGAGGTGTAGAACACCAGACCGTTTTGAAGGAGGCTGAAGCCGAGAGACCCCAGATATCCGACTCCCGATGGTGAGTTTCGATCCCCTTGATATGTCTCGTAGCGTTCCACTTTCTGCAAATCGTAGGCCCGATCGAAATAGGTGGGCTGGAAATTCTCGCCGCTGATACGGATTTGGGCACCGTAGGTGAGGAAGCTCACCAGCTTGCCTCCGAGCCCCACCATGCCGCCGTGACTCGGATTGCCGGGATTCTGAATTACATAGTCGCCGAACAAAGCCAACGATGCGATCGGACCGGAGAGAATTGGTTCGATGATGTCGATACCGTATACCTGCACCGTGTCCGCCGAACTGCCGGTGATGTATTTCGAGATCCCGTCGTCTATCTGGATATCCCAAAAACCATCGGAATCCGCATCCATCGCATAGGCGAACACATCGGTGTCATAGACTCCGGTGAACCCGATTTCGAGGCGGTTGATCAGATTGGATTGGGCGAACGCCGCCGGACGGCCGTAGAGCCTGATGCCGAAGAGATCCCATTTGGAAATATTGGAGGTGAACAGGTCGACTCCCAGATACGGAAAGTCCACCAGGGAACCATCAAAGAGCAGCTCGCCGCCGAAGAGTTTTCGTTCCGGCCTTAAATTCATGTTCGTATAGCCGCCGATGATGAATCCGGTCCCCAAATTCACCCCCGGAAGGGCTCCGAGGTGAACATAAAGAGGATCCACCTCAGTTCCGTATCGGACATATTCAAATTTGGTGAGGTAGAGGTTTAGATACTCGGAGAAACTCCCGCCGTCGGGGAAGTACCAGTCTTTTTCATACACACGGAACTCGTTGTTCTGCATTGTAAAGCGAAAATCGAGATCCATGGCTAATCCGAAATCACCGAAGACGAACTCCGGCATCAGGCGAACTGAATTATAGACATCGCCTTCCAATGCAACGGCACCGAAGAACAGACCCATACCGAAGGTATCATCCGTCTGTGCCGACGCGCCTCCCGCCATCGCTATGATGAGGAGACTGGCCGCAATTATACGCGCGGAACGGTTCAACATTCTCACACCTCCATGTCTATTATAGCCCCCTTCGAACGAGGATTCCTTCAAAACCCTTGTTCATTGCTATTGTATCCGCATGTTTCATCAATGGACATTTGATAAATAAATATCTGGTCGGCCGCGGTTTGGGCTGTTACTCTATTGACCTAAATGTCAAAACCCATTGAGGTGGCTTATGTCCTTGAAAATCAAGTTTATACTCCTGGTCTTTATAGCCCTTCTGCTATTTGCCGGCATCACACTGGTGTACGGTGCCCGGGCTTTTACCCGGGTAATTACAAATCTCTATGTCCAGGATTTTCGTGAAAGATTGGACAATATCGAGATTGAGTATACGGATGTGGATGCTGTTTCAGGCGCATCTGAGGATGTCAATCAAGCCCGGCAGGAAGTGCTCGATCGACTGGAGCGCAAATATGTGGACCGGGACGATTCTCGGGCGCAGCCCTGGATTATTAACGGTGACGGTGAGACGATATTTAGCGTCGGTGACCCCCTCCCGAATGATACGATGACAGAGTTGATACTCGAAAAAGACGAAGTTTTCACTTTCGACGACGGTATGAACCGTTATTGGACGGTGTTCTCCTATTTTGAGCCGTGGGATTGGTACACCGGATATCGGGTGACCGAGTCGATGATGAAAATGGAAGTGACTGAGTTCGTGAAAAGAATGATCCTCATTCTCGCGGCCTCGACTGTGGCCCTTTCAATCCTTCTTTTTATTCTTGAATCCAGAACACTGGCCCCTCTAATTCGTGTCGGCCGCGTTGTGGAGAGTGCGGCGGAGGGCGATCTCACCGGAGATCCCGGGAAGACGAGCAAGGATGAAATCGGACGTCTGGCGGCGGGAACCCGCCGGATGATCGCCAATATCGCCGATCTGGTGAAAAATATCGGTTCCCAGGCGGCCCGGAGCAGTGAGGCCGAAGAAGAACTCTACGATCGATCGAACCTTCTCATCTCATCGGCCGAGGAAGCCGGCCGCGGTACCCGGGAAATCCGAACGCGAATGGAAGGACTTGAGGCGGGAATCGATCGGGGAAGGCAGGCGGCCGACACCATCGATTCAGAAACCCAATCCTTGGCGGAAGCCATTACCCGTACCGACGGCACGGTCGCAAAAACAACCGGACGTATGGATTCCCTGGCCGAAGGTGTCCGAAGCATCGGCGAAAGGGCGGCCGGCAGCCGTAATCTCACCGACTCACTGAGAACGGCGGTACGACGCGGTGTGGATGAAATGGCGAGAACGGAACAAGCTGTCGGCGGTATCCTCAGCCGCCTGGATCAGATACGGGAATTGGCATCCATGATCAGCGATTTGGGAGATCAGACGAATCTGCTGGCGATGAACGCATCCATCGAAGCCGCTCACGCCGGTGATGCCGGCCGTGGATTCGCCGTCGTGGCGGGTGAGATCCGAAAATTGGCTGAAGAAACCGGCCGGAGCGCGTCCGGAATTGATGAGGTGATACGAGGAGTCGGTCAAGCTATCTCCACGGCGGGGGAATTAAGCAAGGAAGCCGCCGGTGCCGTCGGACGCATCGATACGGTCGCGGATGAAATGAACAGTTTTCTCGAAGAAGTGATAGGACGGGTTCAGGAGCTCGGTAGTGAATCCGATCGGGTTCAGAAAGATACGGTTTCTCTTCGGGAAGATTCCAGACTTACCAGGGAAGGCTCCAAGCGGGTGGGAGAAGAAGCTCTTCGTCTGAAAGAAGCCGTATCGGAGGCGGCGTATACGGCGTCCGAAGTATCTCGTTTCGTCGAGCAAATTGAATCCCGAATGGCGGATAACGAAAGTGCTTTGGACGGTATGGAGCTTGTTATCGGAAAGCTGCACGAGAGTATGGCCGAACTCTCGGACAGCATCAAAAAATTCAAAGTCTGAACACCGATAACCCGCCCTTATTGTATAAATTAATATTGATTCGATGATATCTTCATTGTAGTATACACGTGTCGGGCCGATCCTCGGTGATGACAGAAGGAGTCATACATGAAAAAATTTATTGCAATTCTGGCGGCATTAACAGTGGCCGCATCGGCATTTGCCGGTTCATGGGCAGATGGTCAGTATTTTGCGCAGGAAGACGAGTTCGCCGGAAACGGTTGGAAGTACAACGTCACCCTCACGGTGGAAAACGGCCGTATCACAGAAGCAAAATGGAACGGCACGAACGTGGCCGGCGGCCCTGACAAGAAGACCGTCTCCAAAGCCGGCAACTATCCCATGGTTGAACGGGGCGGCGCCCAGTCCGATTGGCATGTTCAGGCGGAAAAGGCCGAAGCCTATCTTCTGCGAACCCAGGATCCCACAAGAATTTCCTACAAGGATGACGAGGGGCATACCGACGCCATTTCCGGCGTATCCATCCACGTCATTGAGTTCTTCTCATTAGCTGAGAAAGCTCTGGAATCCGGCCCGGTGGCTCGGGGACGCTACCAGGACGGCTACTACCAGGCTGAAGAGTCTCAGTTTGCCGGCAGCGGCTGGAAGTATTTCGCTCAATACACCGTCGTCAACGGCACTGTGGTGCAGGTCAACTGGAACGGCATCAATAAAGACGGCGGAGATACCAAGAAAGTGGCCTCCAAAGCCGGCAACTACCCCATGGTTGAACGGGGCGGCGGTCAGTCCGATTGGCACGTACAGGCGGCCATCGTCGAAGACTATTTCCTGGCCAACCCCGGCAGGGCTCCCCGGTTCACCGATGACGGTCATACCGACGCCATCGCCGGAGCTTCAGTCTCTGTCGAATCTATCTTTAAGTTGGCAGACGAAGCCCTGCGTCGTCGCTAGCACAGGTAGCTAAGAAAAAAAGGTCGACGCTTCTGGCGCCGGCCTTTTTTCGCACATTTTTAGGCGATGTTCCTGAGAACAGCCGACCTAGAACCGGAACTCGGCCTCCATTCCCAACTCCCATCCGTTGACAAACTCTCCATCCCGTCCGCCAAGACCCAGAGTGAGCCAGCCTTTGAAGTGCCCGGTATCCTGGAAAACCCACGAGGATTCGTGGTGCAAAAGGAACCCCAAGTCCGAAATGGTTTCCGCCGGAGCATCAGGCCACGGATAGAGCCCCCGGACGCCGATCCGTTCCGTGTTTTCCAGGTGATGCTGCTTGGGAATGGCACGATTCACCAGGGGCAGATGGAGCACATCTTTACTCGGCGTCCTCCATCGATATTCCACACGTCCCTCCTGCATGGTTTGCCTCATGTCGGGGTCCCAGTGCCACGAGACGCGATGATCCAGTACCAATTTACGATTCCTCGTACCCCCGAAGCTCCAATCCGCCTGCCATACCAGTTCTTCGGGATCCGGCACGCCGGTGCCGTTTTCATCCTGCAGGCTCACCTGCACCAGGCCGCTGATTTCTTCGGTGTTGTAGATGGGAATGACGGGATAGCGTCCGAAACGCCCGAAGAGATTCACCGCGCTGAAGCCCACCGAGCTTCGCCATTCATTCTCCCAGCCGAACGTGTCGCCTTTGCGAAGATATCGCCGTTCCAGTGATGCATCCGCGTAGGAGGGTACGAACAGATCCATGATTCGTGACCCGCCGACCCGGGTCATTTCCAGGGTAAGTTCGGTTTCGTAGTCGGCTTCATTGAAGCCATCGGTTTTCCCTCCGAATATCCTTCCGTCTTCCTTTCCGAAAATTTCCCTGAAAGGGGCATATGTGAAGAGTGGAAACTGACCTCCGAGGCCCTCAGCGTAGACTCCCCACGCATCGCTGTAGCTGCTGCTGTTCGCGGTGGAAAGACCCGCCAGCTGTCGGAGATTCCGCCGGTACGAAGGCGTTACCGACCAGGACTCAAAAGTCAAAGGAAACGACAGGCGCCCGGCCCACCGGTTTTCCTGGTTCCATTCCGGAGCCCGCGCGGCCTTGATGCGGACTTCCGGATCCCATTCCACAGAAAAGACGCCCCAGCGGAAGGCTCCGAACGCCTCGTGGTGGGCTTCTCTGTTCGTGATGGTTTTTTTTGACGGCAGCAGATACGCGTAGTCCCCTATCCACGACGAGAAATAATCGCCGGCAAATTCAGGTTCCTCCGCGGTGTTCATCACATAGCGGATATCGAGTCTGGCATCCCAGTTCTCGCCGCCCCAGCCGGTCTCTCCGCCCCAGGCCTGCACAAGAGATTCGCCGTCATAAAGGGCTTCACCGAAGATTCGCGCTTTGCCGGGCCTGAAGACAAGATTCATGTCGTTCTGCCGGGAAAATGTAAAATCGTTCCCGGCGATCCCCATGGAATAGGAATCCCCCACCCAGAAGACATTGTATCGGGCCGGTATCCTCAATGAGTGGCTCCCGGACCAGATTTCAGCCCCCTGACCCCAGGTGGTCCGCCAATCGGTCTCCACGCCGACACCCAGGACATCCGCGCCGGCGGAGAAGGTCCCCGTTACCGCGGTATTTCCCCGATCCAGACCGGACACCACCTTCCCCCCGGCGAATTCGGTCCCGCCTTCGAGACTGATGTTCCCCAAAATCGGGAACCTGCCCACGGCGGCGACATCCTCCGGATATCGCCAGTAGCCCCGGAATTCGGCTCCGCCGGTGATGGAGTAGGCCGGGTCGGTGAAGTGGATTTCATCGAGGTAGAGGGTGCCGGAATTGGCACTCGAACCGGCATCGTTGGTTTCATCGGCTCCGGAAAGAACAAACCGCGTAAGGGTTTCGGCATTCTTATCGATATTCAGGTAATCGATGGAGGCACCCCGAGCGGAACTCGCCGTTCCGCCGGCGATATCCACGGTTATGCGGTCCCATCCGTCTGCAGCAGGGGTTGCCCAGGAAACGATGATGCCTTGATTGTTCTCATCGGTGATTCTGGCCGTGAGGGGCCCGAGACTTCCGGATTTATTGCGGACATAAAACACCGCCGTCCGGTAGGCCTCCATGGGGACGCCCGAGAACCAGGAGACCGCTTCCCATCGGTCGTCGGTGGCTGAAGCTGTGCCCAGGTCGACACCGCCGGCGTCGGTTCCCCAGCGGAGCCGCATGGCCTGGTTGGATTCCCCGTTGGGGTGAAAGAGCTCAGCTACCTCGGGATAAGCGGATTTCAGACTGTTGTCTTCAATTTCATCACCGGCGACGTCTTGGGGCGTCACGAGGACGTCCGACGGATCACGGATTTCAGTACGAAAGGCGCTGCCTTCGAAACTCGGGGCCCCGGCGATAAGGCGGCCGGAGGCTGTACCGCCATCCGCAGCAAGGAGCAGACGCCAGGATCGGGCTTTCTCCAGTCGCGCCCGATCAGCGCCCGTCAGAGCAATCCGTGCCGTCGCCCAGGAGCCGCCCCAAGCTCCGTTCACACCGCCGCCTGTCCATTCAATGTCGGTATCTGTCGAGAGATTCCATTCCACAAACGAACCGGCATCCGCGCCGTTGATGGCCCCGTCATCCTGGTGGTCCGCCGATTCGCCGATTTCCCCGATTTGGAGAACTAGAGTCGGTTCCGTTCCGCCGGCATTCAGAAAACGGATCGGAATCTCCAACGCCGTGTATCCTGAGAGATCGATGGGCCCCTCCGCGTCGGTAAGGGCATCTCCGGCGCTCCACTGGGCGACTCCCAGGTTGAAGCGCAGTTCCATCACCCGGCCGTCGGTGGGATCGCCGTCCCGGTCCGCGGCCAGTCCCGGTCCGTCCACACCGGTGGAAGACGCTCCGGGCCATGTGTAGTCGTTCAGGATTTCCCGGCCGAAGGCGTCATACGAGATGTAGGAGTAGCGGTCCAGATCGATCCTGTCGGCCGGCGGCGTCGGCGGTATCGACTGCACATCCGCCGGTGAACTCACCAGATTGTCGTTGAAGAGAGCCAGTCCATAACCGCCCCCGTCCATGCCGAACAGGCGCAGATTCCCGGAGGTGTCGGGGGTGGCCAGAGTTGTGTTCGCCGCCAGACTCGCACCAGCTGTTTCCGTGGCCCAATCCATCGTCGAGGCCACCGAGATTTCTCCGGAACTTTCCCCGAACTCGGTTGTGGATCTTTCGCGGTTGATGTTCCATCGCAGGCTTTCTGCCAGTTCCCACTTCAGATCGGGGGTGATTTGGAAACGGTTTCCCTGGTAGATGAACAGGTCACCGCCATCCAGATCGAGGGTTTCTGTTCGATAGGATACCTCGATCCAGTCATCGAGATGGATGTAACGGGAAAATTGGAGGCTTCCTCCATCGGTCACCCCGACGGTGGTGTCCAGTACGCCGTTGACTCTGACGGTGACCGATCCGGGTACCACGCCGCTGCCGAGGTTGTATCCGGGATTCGACTCGCGAATTGTGAGGACCAGTACCCGGGATATCTTATCGGCATCCTTCTCCCGCCCCGGGCCGTAGGCCTCGGGATCGGCTGCGGCAAACGGGTAGCGATTAGCTGGAGCTCGGGCGTCCGATCCGATCGCTCCGAATGCCGCCACCGTCTTCTCGGACGGATTGGAGATGAAATCGAACTCATCAGGAATCGCCGAAGGATACAATGCGCCGCGGTCTTTCAGCAGCGGCAGAACACGCCAGCTTTCCTCAGGCAGAGGACGGGCGGAGAGATAGACGTTCTGTCTCTCGAACGGGGTGAACCGGCCCGGATCGTAGAGGATGAGCGCCGGTCCGGGGGCTAGGCCGGTGATTTGAGAGGTTTGAGCGTAAGTTCTGCCCGCCGGATCATACTCATCGGCCTGTGTCCAATCGAAGGGTCTGTAAACTATAGGTTCGGCAATATCAGGGCGGAGATTCGCATCGGCCGGCACAATGAAACCGTCCCCGGCAGTCACCGAGTTCACACCGACCGGTCCGTCCGACGTTTTGTAATACACCACCACCTGCCCGTCATGGGCCTCGCTCAGCTCCAGCAGTCCGGAACTCTCATCCACAAAGAACTCCACCGGCTCGGCCTTCCGGTACCGCCGGGTCGCACCGGTGCCGTCGGTTCCGGCAACGGTCCCGTTTCGATCCTCCAGATACACCTCGACATTCGAGACGACTGTGTCCGGAAGGATGAAAAAACGGCCTTGGACAAAATCCGACAGGCCGATTTCCTGGGATGTGACTTCATACTGGCCCCGGAAGGTTTTGGTGAGGGACTCGGTGGGATCGTAGCGGACCAGAATCTCGTGATCGGATTTGGATGTGCCGAATTTTCCGACGATTCCCGGAGTGCTCTCCACGGGGCGGGGAACGGCCAATCCCGCGTAGGTGGAGGCGTTGACTCCGGCGTTTCCCGCCACCACTTGCCTGACGAACTCATCATCCCGTCCCTGATATCCGGCGCGGTAGGTGTTTCGTTCGAATCCTTCCAGGAAGGTGGTTTCCAGAAACCATCGGTCTTCAATCCACAGAGAGAGTGTGAGATCGGGTTCCTGGTTGAAATTCACCCCTTGGGCCAGACCGGGGTAGGCGGTGTCGGCCGAACGGCGGCCGAAGCTGCCGCCGGCCAGGAGACTCATGCGCCAATAGCCGTCCCAGGTCAAATCAACGCCGACATCCCCGAGACTGAGGTCCAGCAAATAAGCCGAGGCTTCGGGAGATAACGCTTCCTCCCCTCCGTCCGAGCCCCCGGAGGCGGATTCCGCCTCTTGGGCGCTCGTTTGGGGGGCCCAGACCGAAGTCATAAGCAGAGCGAGGCAAAGAGATATAAAAAAAAACCGTGCAAAGCGATGCATCCGACATTATCATGACACGTAATAGCAGATTACCAAATAAAAAGCGGTATAAAGCGAGTATTTATGAGTGCCGAACAGCAAAAGGCCGCCGCTTTCGTCGGTCGGCTATGGAATAATCCTTCTCTGGCGGGTCTTTCTCCTTTGCAGAAAGAGGAACAGCTCCAGCAATTTCTTGAGGTGAACGGTCCCACCCTGCAGCCCACATTGACATCCCCTTCGTTCTTTCCGAACCTACCGTGGCCCCGGATACGGGAATTCCTGAACCTGGCTCTGGCGGTCTACGCTAATGAAGCCCTGGTGCCGTTGTACGAGGCCATTCTCGAGAAGAAAATGAATTTTTCCTATGTTCAGCATCTTTCACATCAAAGCGCCATGCCCTCATCCGTTCAGGCTCAGTTGGGTGAGTTCCTGAAGAAGATGTCGACGCATCCCACGGCCCGTAAGGAGCTCACCGGTCCGCTGATGGGGGTGGGAACCGGCCTGGTTGATTTGTATATCGAGCGGATATTCCAGCGGCAGAAATATGTCAGCTTCGAGATTCGGAAGGTACAGCGTTTGAAAATCACTCCGAATGAAGTCGCGGATCTGGTGAAAAGCACCATGCTGATCCGCCCCTCTATTCAGATGTTTTCATCGGCCGACCAGACACCCGCCGCCGGACGGAATCTATTGCTGATTTCCCCGGCTTTCGCTTCCAAAGTGATAGAAGAGGCGAGAAAATCCCTTTCACTGATGCCCGAGGCCGTGGTGAAGTCCGGTGTCAACAGCGCCCTGTCATTCCAGGACAACCCGTATATGGAAAGCACGGCCAGACTGGCGGCCATTTTTTCTCATCGATGCCGCAATCTCAAGCCTGGCATGAAGGTGGACAGAGGGGCGGAATCCTCCGACAAGAGCTGGTTCAGTGTGGCTCGCAAGAACTATAAATTCTATGGATTCGATCTGGATATGCTGGTGGAACTCCATGGCATCGCCGCGGAAAATGGATGGTAATGATATGAAGGGACGTTTCAGAAATCTGATCGAAGGGTTGGTGACCACAGCCATCATCCTTGTTCTCATCCAGACCATCGCCGAAGACGTGCTGGTGATGTCCGGCGCATCGTGGATGGTCCGACGCATTTTCCTTTACACCGGATTTGCATTTGACTTATTTTTTACTGTTGAGTTTCTGATTCGAAGTTGGGATGCCATGACCCGTCGTTCTTATGGACGGTATATATTCAGGGAAAACGGATGGGTTGACTTTGTCGCTTCCGTGCCCTTGCTGATCTTCACCTCCGGGCCTGAAGTGCTCGCACTTTCCACCGGCGCCGTCTTTGCCGGATCCGGGGCCGTCCTGGGATTGCTGAAGGTGGTGAAAGCGGTTCGGATGGCCAGGGTGCTGCGCCTTCTGCGCCTTCTCAAAATCTTCCGGCGTATTCGATTCGCCGAGTCGGTGATGGTGCAGCGCCATACGGTGAGAATCGTGACGACGGCGGCGGCCACATTGATTTTTTCGGCGACGGTTATCGGTACGGTGTTTGCCGTGACCGATTATACGGGAACCGATGAAGCCTGGAGCAGCGAGCGGGAAGCGGCCGCAGAGTCGTTGGAAAAACGGCCCGACCTGGTCGCCGGGCCCGATGCCGCTCAACTCTGGGGGGAATCCAGGCCTTCTGTGCTCCTGGTGAAGGATGACGATTGGACTCTCTACGCCCGGAACGACGATGCCGCCCTGGCCCGAGATTTCGGGCCGTCGGACTTTACGATCCGCAGCGCCGGTTCCTACTCCATCTGGTTCGATCTCCGGCCTGCGGCGGTGGCTCAGTCCAAACTCAATCTCACCATATTTCTCTCCACTCTGGCGGTGGTTCTGGTGATTATGGTCACCTACAGTCCGCATTTTGCCATGACGGTCAGCGATCCGATAAACGTCATGGCCCGAGGGTTTAGGGAAAAGAGCTACAACCTGGAAGTGAGTATACCGCCAGAATGCGCCGAAGACGGTGTGTTTCGTTTAGCGGCGGCGTACAACGACGAGTTTCTTCCGATGAAAGAACGCAGCACAACTGAAGAGCAGGGGAGTGCGTTGGACATTTCCCTGGACGACATCAGCGACCTGCTGAAAACATGAAAGCCGGTCTCACGGCGGCGCTGATTCTATGCGCCGTCATGTTGTCGGCCCAGAGTCCCCGGGAGGAGATGTGGCTGGGTTTCCTGGAATGGAATCCCGGTATGCCTCGGATTCCCGAAGATGAAACGATGGGATTACTGGCCGATCGCCGATCGCCCGATGCATCCTGGGCCGGAGCCTTGAGAGTGTGCGACGAGGTGTTCGCCGCGATCGCTGCGGGTCAGGTTCCCGATGATAAATTTCTTCCGACCACGAAGGTTTCTCTGGTAAAGGACTTTACCGCGCTGCTCGATTCTTCGCCCGTCTCAGCGTCCATCAGATATGGGAGGCCAGACAGGGAGGGATCGCGGGTTTCCGTGCCGATTCGAGCCTCGGCGGAAAGCGGATTCTCCTACGGCCGGATTTATCTGGTGTTTCGGGATGGGGAATGGCTGATCGAACAATGGGCGCTGGATCTGTCGGAACTCTCCGGAGATACCGAATCTCAGGGCGGCTGAAAAACTGCGGCCGAGAATCCGGAGGTCAATTACACCAACCAATTCTCCGGTGAAGGCCGCTAATCAGTCGAGTTCAATTCCCGGACGCTTTTTGGGAAATTTCTTGCCTACCGCGACGGTGCTGCCTTTGGAATTGAAAACGACTCCTTCATTCCAGTATTCAACCGCGGCGAACATCGCGTTGCCGCCGTCGTTTTCGTCACTCTTTTCCGTGCGATAGGAGACGTAGTCGGCGAGCTTGATGTAATCCTCTTTGGACAGACAGTCCTGCCGCTGTACATTGAACCGGTTCCATTCGTCGATGTTCCGAAATCCTTCGCCCTCATCTTCGACGATGAGTCTGGCTTCTTCGGTGGAAAAAGAGTACCAGACTTTGATTTTCTTATTCGGATCAGATTTATTGCCGTGTTTGACGGCGTTTTTGATAATTTCGCTGATCTGCTGTTCCAGAAGGTTGATTTCCATTATCTCGGGAGGAGCTTTCTGGGCAATCATCAATGTAAAATAGCGTATTTGACGATAATCGCTGGGAAATTCCTTGATGAACATGTCTTTTTTAGAAAAAAGATCGTGATGATCTTCTTGTAGTATCTGCTTGACGTCGCTCATGATCTTCTCCTAATCGGTCAGTTCTTTTACGCCTTCGATGACGTTGCCTGTGATGGGAAAGTAACCCATGAGCTTCGTGAGTTCGATCACTTTCTTGACCGAGCCTCTAACGTTGGCAATCAGGAGTTTCAAACTGAGTTTCTTAATCGTGGAACAGATATAGATGAGAGCACCGATTCCGCTGGAATCGATATATTCCACATTCTCCATGTTGATGATGAACTTCTGGATTTTCTTCTCCAGCATCTTCATCACTAACTCCTTGAGTTTGTAGGAGTTGTAGAGGTCCATCTCACCATTGACGTCAATGATGTAGATATCTGCGCTCTTTCGGATTTTCAGTTCCAATTTGTATTCTCCTCAGTCCAATCTAAGTCCAGTCTATAGATATACTTGGCGCTCCTGACCTCGGGCCTCTGCACTATAGCATCGGTCTTATCAGCCGTCAAGAACGACCGTATTGGGACACCAGCTTGCGGTAGATCGACATGTCCTGGTCAGATGCATAGGTTTCTATCTGGAATCCATAGATGAAGTATGGACCGTCCTTCTTTTCCCAACGCAGCTGCGCCGTCACGGTAATGCGGTCCAACCCGCTCGTCTCGTCCGGGATAATCTGAAATGTCAGGGTCTCACCCACCCGATGGGGCAGGGCGCTGACGGTGACAATTTTACATCCCTCTTCGGTGAGGTTTCTCAGGTATCCGGGACGGGAGTCCAAGATCACCTTCGCATAACCCTGGTTTCGCGGTTCCATGCGGTGTTCAGACATTGGCCCACCTTATCTTCATGTCAATTCGCGTGCCCGTCACCCCTCCGGGCCGGTAGGGAACATGCGAACCCGTTTCATCATAAAATATGATGTCGAACTCCCGAAAAAGGCGACGAGCGACAAGCAGACCCATTCCAAATCGTTTGTATTGATTCTCTTCCCGGTATTCCTGGAACTTACAGCTGTTGGTATCGATGTCGTCGACTTGATCAGAAATGTTGTAGGGAAGCTTTGAAATATCAAATCCGCCTCCCTTATCAATGATCGAGATGGTCAGAACCTCATCCTTCACGTTCATTTCGGTCTTAATCGTGTCTTTGATTCCGTTTTCCCGATGGGCCCTTATTGAATTGTTGATCAGCTCCAATACGGCATAGCGGGTGTGTTCATCGTCATGCGGGCTATCGGGTATAGTCAAACCGTTCACCTGTTTCAGGATCTCATGGAAGGGTGCATCTCCACTGATGTTCATGATGACGCGTTTGTACTTTCGGCCTTGGAAAACTATATGACGCATGGATTCTTCTAGTTTACAATGAGTCAGGATTTATCAATGCACTCGTACTCAATTTATACCGGCATATCTCATGTAAATCAATTAACAAAACTCCGTCCGGCCCTTATTGGGAAAATTCGGAGAGAATTGGACCATCTCGCCGCACAATTCGGCGGACGCAGGGTGGACGAGGATCTTTTCCATTTTCCGTCTTCCCTTGGAGAGACTGCACGCAAGACCGCGGAAGCCGCATCTGTGATGCACGGATATCTGATGGAGAACTCCCGGGAACTCTACGGCATCACGGTACTGGTGGCCGGCGGCGACGGTGATTCGGCGGCTATGGATATGATTGGAATCGAACCGCTGATCCTGGGCGTTTCCGACGAGAACGGACTTTGGGTTGTTCCGGATATCCTGGATGATTTCAAGCCGTATCTCGAGGGCGGGACGGACGAGGGATTGTTCCGGATGAGCGGTCTCAAAGAAGCCGGCCCCAGACTGGAAGAACGTCTGCCGCGGCTGTTGGTCCGGCCGGATCGGCTGCGTGTCACGCGCCAGGCGCTGGAACGGCTTGAGCGGGAAGAGAACGACCGGACGATCCTGCTCATCAGAGGGCAAATCGGGTCCGGCAAACGGGCGACTCTCAAGGCCGCTCTTCACACATTGTATCCAGACGACGGCGGCGCTCCGCTGGTGATACCTTTCGCCGAGGACTCCGAGGATCCCATGGAACCCTTCCTGCGCTCCCTGGGAACCTTTCTGGCCGGGGTTCCCGAGTACCTTGATGACGAAGAACGCGGCTGGTGGGAAGCCGAGGGAGCCGACTTCCTGGAACGATGCCGCCTGGGCCGAATATGGGAAACCTCCAGGGATCAGGGACCTGTTGATCTCATCCAGGCTTTCACCTTGTATGTGAAAGCTCATGTGGAACGCCGCCGAAGGGGAGGTCGTCCGGCATACCTTGTTGTGGATGCCTTCACACCGAACGCCGAGGCCGTTACCTGGCTGCGTTCCCTCCTGAATGAATTTCTCGGCCGGGAGTCCTTCCGTCTCATCATCATCCGTGATTCGGATGATTTTGATGAGGTGTTTCCCTTGCCGGGGAAGGGACATGAAGTCACGTTCCGAGCACCCGGCAGTTCGGATTGGGAGAAAATCATCCGGGAGGCGGCGCTTTCCACTCCGCCGGGTGAAGCCGAATCGGCCGACATGGCCGAACGGTGCGGCGCCGACTTGTACACACTGTTCCATTCTCTCCTGGCGCTGGAGAGGGGATACGACAAGACTCTGAATCCCGGCGAGGCCCTTGTCTCGTCTCTGGATCGGGATACCCGGCGGCTGCTCTTCCTCTGCCATGCCGCCTCAGGACTGGCCGACAGGTCTCTTCTGATTTCTCGGGTCGGTGACAATGACGAGCTGATGCTCCAGGAGAGTGCCCGGTATGACGGTCTGGTGGACTACGGTCTGATAAGGGAGGATGTCGACGGGAGAGTGAGATTTCTTCCCGACGGACCGGAAAACGCCGTCCTGCAGGACTTGGAAAATATCCGGGAGGCCGAACGCTTCGGTTCATTCCTGTTCAGCCGCTTCAAGGCCGGGGATTCCATCGATCTCTACCGCCTCTATCGCTATCTTGAACAGTGGGGACCCGCTTCCAACGCCGTTGCCGTACTGGACGGTTTGCTGGAGGCATTACTCACCAACCGGCGTCTAAGGGCGGCCGGACTGCTTCTGAACGGACCGCCCATGGCCCGGAGCGATCTGGACGGCCCCGACATGGAGGCGCTCCAGAATGTCGTAGGCGCCGCCCGGCTTCGATATGTGCTGCTTACCGGCGATGCCGAAAGCGCCCGCACCCTGGTCCGGGACGGCACAGTCTCCCTCATCAGTGCCAGAGGGGCCTATTCGGATCGGTTCCGGCTCCACAATGCGCGCTTCTCCTATGCCATATCCCGCTGGGACGACGCGCTGACGGCCTCCAAAGAGGCTCTCTTCACATTCCAGAAATCCGGCGACCACAGCGGTGAAACCCACTCACATCTGGAGCTGGCTCTCTCTCTGCTGGCCGTCGGCAAATTGAGGGACGCACTGGAGCATTTCGGCATCGCTCGGCGCATCGGCACTCAGGTGAGCGCCTCCTGGGGGGTTCTGCGGTCCGCGGCCATGGAAGCGGTGGCCCAGTTCCTCTTCGGCAACCTTCCCCGTGCTTCCCGGGAATGCACCGAGTCACGGCAGGCCGCCCGCAGGGAAGGCCGCAGAGACCTCTGGCTGCTCCTCACCCTCACGGCCACCCGCATCGCCTGGGAACTGGGTCGGTATGATGAGGCCGCCTCTCTGGCCGAGGAGGGCCGGCGAACGGCCCGTTTCTACAGCTTGAACGATGAAGAATCGGTGATGAAGCTCTGGAAAGGCCGAAGTCAGTTGGCCGCCGGAAATCCCGGTGGACGACAGATCCTTGAAGAAGCCGACTCTTCCAGGGAAGCCCAGGCCTTCCTGGCCGAAGCCGCCTATATGACGGGAGACGAGAGTGAAGCCCGTGAACGTATACGGACGGCCCTTTCCATGAAGCGTCAAAGCTGTCGTCTGCAGGGGGAGGCCGATGATTGGTCCGACGGGTATTTCCCCATCGAAGGCCGGCTGGCGGATTCCCGAGGCGCCCTGGACATTCTGGGCGAGCGAATTGAGGCCTTTGATGCCTTTCTGTCGGCCAGGGCCGGTGAAACAGGCGCCGTCGATCGCATCATTGCTCTGCTGGAAAAAGACGGACGGAGGATTCCCAGGCCGTTCAGCTATCAATATGCCCTTTGGGCGGCAATGGTGGTGAGTGAGAGAGAACGGGAAACCCGCACGAGATTCATGAGTCGAGGCTTCAACGATCTCCAGGTGAGGGCCGGCCGTTTCGATGATAATCAGACGAAGCATTCATGGCTCACCGCCAATCCCTGGAATAAACTTCTCATGGAGGAAGCCCATCGCCTCAAGTTCCTTTAGGACACTCCTCAGCCGTTCGGGTTTTCTTCACCTTCAGAGTTGACACTCCCCGGCTCATCGCGGTACATTTGCGCTCGGTTTTGGTGGCGTAGCTCAGTTGGTAGAGCAATCGGCTCATATCCGATCGGTCAGGGGTTCAAATCCCTTCGCCACTATCGTCAGCGGTCCCCTCTCGGGGCTCGCGCGGTTACCCCCCGGTTTTCGGACCGAGGTTCTATATAGAGAGGGTCGTTCCCGTTTTCGGGGTGCGGCCCTTTTTTGCTTTATCCGGGAGGATGAGAATTCAAATGACCTCCGGTGAGCTTCGCGCTCTGTTCGACAGTCTCGGCATCGAATATCTCGCTTCCAATCGATACCGCCCCGCTTCTCTGGCGTTCCGGGACGTCACCCGTACCCGCTACTACCGCCGCAGCAGGGAAGAGTTCCGGCGCCTGGAAGAAGCCTACGGAGCTCAGCTGGCGTCTCAAGAATACCTCGCCGACGAGGATGAATCGGGTCTGGACGTTCGGCACATCGGCGGACTTCTCGGCTCCGGACTATTCGCCGCCCGGTCCTTCGCATCCGGAGACCTCATCGGGGAATACACAGGCTTTGTCCGGCCGGCCCGCCGGGGTCGACCGCTGCCCGGCGGAGGATACTCCACGGACTACGCCTGGGGATTTCCCAAAGTGCGCAATTTCGGGAGACCCTTGGAAATCGATGCCCGGGAGGCCGGCGGTCCGCTTCGCTTCGCCAACCACTCCGGAGAGGCTAATGCAGAACCGGATCATCTGGCGATCGAAGGCCGCTGGAGAGTTATTTTTATTGCCCGGCGGGACATCGCGCCGGGGGAGGACATCACCGTGGACTACGGGCAGGCCTACTGGATCGGGGGAGAACGGGAACTGGTGATTTCTCCCGTCGCGTCCTAAGCCCTATTCGTAGGCGCCGATGGACCAGGGATTGCTGCGGCCGGTGCCGCCTCGATCGGTGGAATACCCGTATGGCCGCGGTTCGCCGGACAAGTTGAGTCCGCCGGTCCGTGCCGGTCCGCTTCCGCCTCCCGAGAGACGCCAATTATCACTGAGGAAATCGGCTTCGGCGCCGGCGGCGGTGAAGTTGGCAAAATAGACGGCCGGGTCCTCGGCGAGGTTCATGAAATTGCCTGATGCGATGCCACCGCCAACGTTGACATAGTCCTCCAAGGAGGGAACATCGGGCCGCGCAGCGCCGCCGCCCCAGAAGCCGGTATCCGATGCCGGGATATCCAAACCGGTGATGAGATTGCTGATGAATCGCTTGGGAGGTTTTGTCGCATAGTCCGCGTAGCCGACGGCCGCCGGCCCGCTTGTTTCTCCGGGGATGATGATGTTGTTAATGACGTGAGGCTGTGCCGTGCCGTTCACGCGGATAGCTTCACTGGTATTGCCCTTGGTGATGCCGCCGTAGACCGTATTGCTGAACAGCCAAATCTGATCGTTTCCGGCGTTGAGGGTGATTCCCCGGGTGATATCCATTGCTCCCGATCCGGCATGGATGAGGTTGTTGATCAGGGCGACGTTCTGAGCATTGTTGAGTTGGACTCCTGTCGTATTCTGTCCCGTCTCGCCGCCGAAGATATCGTTGGAGTCGATTTCCACAAAATCGCTGTCGACCACTTCCACGCCGGCGGTGTCCGGAGATTTTCCTCCGCGGATTCGGTTCCGGACAACACTGATTCCCGAGGACGTCGCAATGCTCACACCCCGGGTTACCGATGTTCCGGCACCGGGTTCGAACTCGTTGTTTTCGATCCACGCCGAACTTTTGAACGCCGCCAGACCGATGGAGGAATAATGCACCACTCCGACGTCCATGACGGTGTTGCCCGTGATTTCCGGCGAAACGGCGGTGTCAAGATAGAACCCGTAGGCATTACCCGCCGGCAGGGCATCCATGTTGATCGAGTTATCATGAATCCTCGGGGAGCTTCCCGATCCGATAGAGACCGCGTGCGAGGTATCGCTTGCCGCACCGAATATGGTGTTGCCCCGGATCTGTGGAGATCCGCCGGTGATGTTGAGAACCCGGGCGAGTCCGGCGCCGACCAGGCTCCGGAGGATGAATCCTTCGATGAGCGGGTCTCCGTCGGCAATGGTGAGTACGTCGGCAGAAGAACTCTGCAGTTCCGTGGGATAGGCGGATGGACTCCAACTCCATGTGGTCGGGTGGAAACCGCCGCGAATACTGAAGTTCCAAGCTTCTCCCATGCTGCCGATGATAGGCATGGGGAAGGTGGGGTCGTCCAGATCGTAGGTTCCCTGGGAAACCCGGATTTCCCCGACATCCCATCGGCTCATGGTGATCGATCCGATTCGTGCGGCATCATAGGCCCGTCCCAGTCCGCCGAAGGGATGACTCCGTGTGCCCAGAACGACGGTATTGTCCCCGTTTACCGACGGATCGCCCACGTAAATGACGGAGGGCATAGCCACCCCGTCGAACTCATACAGCCCAATGGACCAGCCGTACATGCCCAGATCGGGGCTCCTGGGCGTCCCATCTCGGTCATGGTCCACCCCACCGGGATCGGTGCTGACAGCCGCGGCGTCCCGCCCGCCGTAGGCCAGATCCGGCGTGACGCCGGTGGTGATGCGGCCCTCACTGTCGAAGTTGAACGCGTCGACGAAATTGGCGGCGAGGATCGGATACGCGCTGATTGTTTGGGCTTGGTGGAGCGCTTCATCGGATCCGGTCGAGCCGGTCACTCGCATATCCACGGTTCCCAATGCGTCGTCGAAGGCATTTCCTTCGATCAGAGGACCCGAACCGGTGGAGATGTCGGTGTTGTCTGAGTTAATTCCCACCAGAGTGCCGCCAGCGGATCGGAAAAGGTTGTTGAGAATCATCATCGGCGTGGTGGGATTCGAGATTTCGATACAAACTCCGGAGTCTCGGGTGCCGCCGCCGGTGGAGACGGCGTTGCCGATAATTTCGTAACCCGCCGCGCCGACATCGGTAATCCGGACTCCGGCGGTATCCGTCGAATTGGCGCTGTTGATGATGTTGTGAACCACATAGGTCCGGGCGGATGGTGCTTCCAGGAGTACACCTGTGGAAACAGCGCCGCTGCCGGACCGAATCCGGTTGCCTCGAATCCAGGAGTCTCCCGTCATGGATACGGTGGAGATTCCAACTGAAGCCGACGAGGCGTTTCCGGCCTGCACTTCGTTGTACGACCAGTCTCCTTCGGCGAAGACACTCCGGATGCCGTAGCTGCTTCCGGCACCGGTGTCCGCCCCCTGGACGTAATTTTCATTGATATTCGTCCAGGTCGTGCTGTTCAGCATGATACCGTAGGCGTTACCGGACGCGGTTCCCGATGATGCGGCGATGATGTTTCTCCGGATGTCCGGGGAGGGGCCGGTGGTCGAGATGATCGAGAGACCCGATACGTCCGCGCCGCCGTCGCCTCCGACCAGGGTGGAATTCTTCACCGTGGGCCCGGCGTTTCCGGTAATTTTCAGGGCCGCGGTCCAGTTCAACCCGGGAGGGCTGTCGATAACCACGCCGTCCAGGATGGACGAGACGTCGATCGGCGCGAGGGATCCGTCATACGTGAGAACCGCTTCGGTGGTGATAACATCCAATCCTCCCGCGAGCCCCGGAGCGACGAAAAGAGTGGCATGGGAATTCCGAACGGAGGGATCCTCTATGTTCCATCGGCTTGAGAAATCCGATGTATATCCGCCGTAGATGGAGACCGGCGAGTCGATTACGGCTCCCGCGCCGCCTCCCAGGACATAGGTGCCCTCAGCCGCCTTGATATCCCAACGTCCGGTCGGGATTCCCACCAGAGCCAAGGCTTCGGTCAGAGTGGGTACGGGGTCCGATCTGTTGAGTCCCGATGCCCCGATACTGCCCCAGGGTGCCATGTAGATGGCGCCGGGATCCCAGATCAGATCCGCTGTGCCCCGGAGTCCTTGGTATCCGTCGGCATCCACAAAAAAATCGTCGGGGATGTAATCCAGGTAATCCGGCACCTCGATGTGGTGGGTTCCCGGTGATTTCGGCCAGGTCGGGGCCAGGGCGTGCTCCGGTTCGGTTGCCAGATCCCAGGCGCCGGTATCCACGGCAATTCTTTCCCAGTCCACTTGGAGATCGTCCCCATTGGATACCGGATTCTGGGCGCCGGTCATCGGAATTTCCCGATCGAGCTCATCCACATAATACAGTCTGACGAAGGCGGGATTCATCGGCGGGCCGTTGGCGGCGAAATTCGGATTGTCGATGAGTTCCAGTTTCGGCCGGATGGACTTGCGTACCCGGACGAGAATAGCTTTAGAGGATATTTCGCCTGTACTCGGGTCGGTTTTGGTAATGTTGAACCATCGGTCCCAAGGAGAACCGGCTTTGTGGAATTCCACAGGCATGCCCGAGGATATGGGGATTCCATCCACATCGACTACAGCGTCCTTGGGGATGATGTCAAAGGTGACCGCCAAAGGCGTAGCCGCATCGGGCACCAGGGGAGTGACACCATCGTTCTGGTAATAGGGAACGATGATGTCGATGATATCCGGGTTGCCTTTCACGGAAACCAGGGCATTCCGGTAGAGCAGTCCGGGCAGCTGATCGGAGACCAGAAATCCGATTTCCGAGAACTGGAGTGAATCGTCCACCGAACGCAGAAAATCCCCCCGTTTCAGGGCATTGCAACCCGTCCAAAGAACCAGGCTGGAGAGGAGCAGCATCATTGTCGTGAAACGCCGGTGGGATTTCATCGTTCTCAATATACCCTTGGTGAATCGTAATTTCCGTCCGGCGTCGGTGCGTTGATGTGGATTGTTCATGGAATTTGGGTGAGCAATCATGATATTCGACACCTCACATTCGGAATCCCCGGCGGAACATCAGGGAAATCATCGGAATGGACCCATCTTCGTCGAATCCGCTGAGATAAGTGATGCCGAAACGTGTCAGTCTGCTGTAGTCGGCGAAGTCCAGGGCGAATCCCAAACGGACAAAAAGAAGGTTCTCGATGCCGAACGCGGCGGCATAGTCCGACCACATGTTGCCGATGCCCAGAATCCATACCGGCGCGATTTTTCCCCTCACCAGGGGGCGCCAGTAGCCGGAAATATCCATGCTGCCGATGAAATGAAAATCTCCGCCGTTGGGCGCCGAGAGCGGACCGGACACACCGGCAAATCCCCGTGCCTCGACACCCAATCCCCGAGCAAAGGGCGTCGTCCAACCGGAATGGACCGTCGCGGCGATTTCGAAAGCCGGAATCGCCGGCAGCGTGTCGTCGGAACCGGGGATGTTGATGACGGTGGGGGCCCAGCCCATTTGGAGCTCGAAGCGGGGCTGGGTTTTGGGTTTCTCCACCATCACCGGCTCGGCGACGGTGACGGCGGTCTCAAGTCTGCTCTCCATTCCGGCGGGATTGGTGAGGATGAGCTCGTAGACCCCGGGCTCGGCGCCCTCCAGGTCCAGAAAAGCCTTGGCCTCACGCCCGTCGGTCACTTCCAGGGCGGCCACGTTCAGGTATCCTCCCGGACCCTTGAACGACACCCTCATATCTTTATCGAAGGCGTCCCCGGATATGGTGACCGGCACCAATCCTTCGCCGGCCAGCTCGACGGTGTCGAGTTCAACGATTTCCGGTGGGCGGGTCGGACGGACTTGGACGGCATCGGGGTGAACAAACACCTTCCCTGAAGGGTCCTTGGCTTCCAGATCCCATTCCCCGGGGGTCAGTTCGGCCACAGGCACCCTCACAAGGCGTTCTGTCTCGGAGGGTACGGTTTCCACCGGAAGTTTCCGATCCCCGCGAACAAGGAAGAACTCCACCTCAGGAGACAGAACGGAGGATTCAATCACTATTTCGATGTCCGGATCCCCCTCCCAGAGGGCCGAGGGGGCCTTCACCCGGAAATAAGGAACTCGGGCCCGTTCAACCCTGAGGGGAATCCAGCCCGAGTCGGAGACGGCACCGCCGAAAGGATTCAGGACGCCGATGCGGTATTCATAGGGTCCGGGAGCCAGATTCAGTTTGATTTCGGTGTTTTCGGTTTCGGTTGATATGAAACTTTGTCCGTCCCGTCGTACCTCGATTCGGTAGGCCGCCGCGCCGCTGACGGCTTCCCATCTGATGGAGAGCGGACCGTCTTCGCCTCTCAGGCTGCCGGAGCTTTGGGCTCCCGCCGTGACGGCTGTCCAGGCCGACAAAGCCAGCAGAATGGCCAGGGCGTTCAGGAAGGGCTTTCGTCCTACCATCTCCATCCTCCCTCCAACCTGGGCTGGACGGACCAGGAGGTCCGGCTGAGATAGTGCACCGCACCGATATCGCATGTGGCGTCGATGAACCACCTCGGATTGATATCGATCCGGGCTCCCACGCCGTATCGGCTCACGAAATCCATCGAATCCAGATCCCTGAGAGGACCGCTGCCCATATCCTCATCACGATTGAGTTCCGGGGATTTGTATCGGGACAGGCCGATGCCCGTCGATGCCCGCAGGAGGAGATTTACGGGAAAATCGAAGGGTGTGGCGTAGCGGAAACCCAGCAGGATATCGGTCCGGACCAGGTTGATTTGGTAGAGGGGGTAATCGGTGGGATGCCGCGTGATTGCATAGGAGGCTTCCCAGCCCAGGCCGTCGAGTATCGGGATGCGGCGTACCAGGCTGTTATGGAATTCCTGGGAGTAGTTAAGGGTGAAACCCACCCAGCTCGGACGGTAATATTCGGCGGTCTCTCCGAGGACAAATGCGGTTTTCCATCCCCCGGAAACCGAATGGGGAAAGTCTCCCATCGGTCTGGGTTCCCGTTTATCTATGTCCAAGGCATTCATGGCCGCGATTTCTTCTTCGGTGAGCGGCCGGGGAGTCACTTCGAACAGTTTATCGTCTTCATCATTTCCCCCTGACGGGTTGGTGACTCTGACGCCGTACCAGCCGGGCTCGACGTCCCTCAGATTGAGGCTGTATTCCATTTGCCCTTCACCGTTTTTTGAAAGCAGTGCGGGCTTGATATTCGACGGGCCGAAGAACTCCACCAGAGCACGATCTTCCAGACCGGAAATTTCAAGAGCGGCCGGGTTATGAACCTCCCCTGCGGGAATCTCCCGGGGATTGAACTTGCGGATTCTGGGGCGCAGCCGTTCAAGAACCGTCACCGCGCTGTCCATTCGACTCACTCTACCGTCCGGATTGGTCATGGTCAGGTTCCAGGAGCCGGGCCCGGGCTCCCGGCGTCCGATTTCCAGGATGATTTCCCTCCATGGCGTGTCGTCATTCCCCTCCAGAGATCCGTCTCCAAGGGAATCTGCCGACAGCTCGATAACCTGGTCTTCCGGTCCGTCCAGCTGATACAGCGATCCTTCCCGGTGGCCGGTGACTCGCAATAAGAATGCGTCCGAGCTGCCTTCGTGGATTTCCCTGGGCTGGATATCGATGAGGAAGGGAACCACCGGCGCCAGGATGCGCAGCGGGCTCCATTCACCGGTTGCGGCCACTTTCCCGAAGGTGTTGATGACATCAACCCGGAATTCGTAGTTTCCCGGAGGCAGGAAGAGGGGGAGGCCCGGCTCATCGCTCCGGGTTTCCAGAACCAGTTCTCCGTCCTGGACAATCTCGATACGGTAGTGGTCCGCTCCATCGACGGGTTCCCATTGGATGCGATCCTGGGCATGAATTAATCCGGCAGCGCCCCCGGAGGTCAGCAAAACCGCGAGAAAAATTCGTAATGGAGCGGAAAACCTACTCGGCATACTGCAGCTCGTCGGTGAGGATGGTGGGCGCCTCATCGGCGATGTTCAATGTCAGAGTAAAGGGCACTCGAGTTTCAGGAGCAGTTCGTGTGATGCCCACATCCCGGTACTCGGAACGTGCCTGTATGCTGACGATGAAACTGCCGACATCGAGAATGCTCAGATTGCTCAACACGAACCTCCCGTCGGTCAGACCGTTCTCTTGGAGAAGCGGCGTCGACGAACCCTCACTATACAACGCCAGATCGTAGAAATCCGTATTCTCTGAGGTTTGCCATGTGAACACCAGGTTTCGCCGGCCGGTCATATCGATAGTATCACCCGGGTTGGGCGAGAGGACAATCGGAGCAGGAGGATCGGGTACGCCGCCGACGGTGAACCGGGAAACGGTGCTCTCCGGCGCTTCCAACCCGAAGCTGTCCCGGGAGAGGACTTTCCAGGTGTAGGAGCCTGAGTCCAATCCCTCCAAATTGAGGCGCGGTTCGGTGGTTTGATAGAGTCTGGTGACCGATCCGTTGTCCAGTTCCACAGTCCAGCGGTTCAATAAGGGATCTTGACTCCAGGTCAGTGTGATGCCCTCCCTCAGTGCCTCCAGCCCTCCGATGAATCGGCCATTGGCCGGAGAGGAGGGTACGGCGGCGTTGTAGCGCACCAAATTGTCCACGTTGAAACGGTAGGTTGCGCTTTCGCTGAGGTTTGAGGCTCCGTCAGGCGGATTGTCCCGTATGGAGGTGAGCTCCACGCCGTAGGACCCCGGTCCGAGTCCCGGGGGCAGGGTGAATTCCCTGTCCAGGGCACTGACTCTGTCGTCCCGCCCGATGGCCGTGCCTTGGGAATCCCTAAGGATGACGCGGTATGCATCAGCGCCGGGGGCGGGATCCCAAGCCACTCTCAGGGTTGTGGTTCCTACCAGAGAAATCCCGGACCCCGGTCGGGGCAGGTTGAGGACAGGGGGACGGAATTCGCTGCGAAGTCGGAAGACCGCTTCTACGCTTTCGGCGAGCATCCGGCCCGAATCATCGAGAATCTGGACTTTCCAGACATAGGCTCCTTCCCCCGGCAGGGGCGCGGTGAAGGATTCGCCGCGGACAAGACTCTCGATGATTTTGGTCCGTTCGCCGCCGGCCGCATCGCCTTGACGCTGCAGGAGGAACCGGGATGTGCCCGGCACACCGCTGCGCCAGGTGAAATCGTAGGGCGAATAGGGCTCGAGTTCCTTGATGTCTCCCGGAGCGGGATCGATGAGTTCCACCCGGCCGGTGACCGGTCGGATGGTGAAGCTTCGTATATCCGAATCCGGTACGGGCTGACCGTCCGATGATGTGGCGCCCACTCTCCAGTAGTATGTACCCGGGGCCGGAGCGGTGAGGAGACGTCTCCAATTTTCCGGCGCGTCCGAAGCGGCCACTGTGGAGTCGAAATTCTCGTCAACAGCCACTTCGATCCGATAGGAAACCAGCCCCGACTGACTCTGCCAGCGGAAGTCGACACCGTCTCGGACATCCAATGCGGAAATGGCCGCACCGTCCGGGGGATTCACCAGCACAAGGGCATCACGTCCGACTCGCCGTTCCAGGGTGAAGCGGCGCTCTTCGGGTACAATCGGGACATCGAGAATGCCTCGACGGTATCTGGGCGTCACTCTCCACCACCATGTGCCTTCATCCAGCTCATCAATCAACACCGATGATCCGGTGATATTTCGATTGACATCGATTTGCGCAAACGATGCGGTTCTCGAGAGTTCGACATCATAGGAGTCGGCGAACCAGGAACGTTCCCACTGTATCGATACCACCGGGGCTTCGCCGCGGAAGGGCAGGACAAGCTCCGGAGCCGGAGCGATGGGTCTGGCTCGACGTTCGATATCCACGGTGAACACATTGATCGATCCCGCCGCACCGGTTGCGGCATCCACGACCCGCCAGTACCAGACACCCGGAGCCAATACCAATGCGGAGCCGGTTTCGCTCTTTATTCGGGTGACGGGAGATTCGGTTTCGTTGAAGTCCGCGTCGGCGGACACCTCCAGAGTCGGATTGGCCCAGTCGGCAAAGAGTTCCCAGGAAAAATCCACCCGGCGTTCATCTTCATAGGTAAGGAGGAGTGCGTTGGATTTCGGCCTGAGGGGATTTACGGCCACCTGTTCCCGTACCGACTCTCCGCTTCCTTCGTCTATCCTCAGGACCGATTCGACGTCCAATACTTGGGATTCTGAACCGGTTTGTACCCGAGCTTCACCCTCGGTGACGGTGATGCTGGTCTGAGAACCTTCCACCCTGCTCAGATTCACCGACCCTTTATCCAATGCCACGGCGGTTCCCTCGGCGGTGACGGTGAGACCCTCACCGCCGGTGGCCGATAAGTCACCGCCGACAAAATTAATGTTCCTGGTTTCTCCAAAGAGATCCAGAACAATATAGGTGTCGGGTCCCAGAGCGATTTCGTCCAATTGTTCCGTGCCGTCGAGGCCGACATTCTTGAGAACGATGACGGCACCCGATTCGGATGAGGTGCGGATGGCATCCAGATTGTAGACCGACTCAGCGCCTTTGAGGGTTCCCCACCGGGACTGCCTGTCGAATCGACGCTGGGCCTGGCCTCTCACTTCAACCACTTCTCCGACGACAACGCCGCCGACATTTTCGACGGTTTTGTTCAACTCGGAGTAGAACAGCCAGCCGAAGAATCCCGCCGATCCGGTGAGGAGGAGGGTAACGAGGAGTTTACGAATCGAAGATTTCGTACTTGACTTCATGCTCTTCCGTGTCGGCGACTTCTGAGAAGCTTCCGCTGATCCCTACCATAGCGCGCATTTCAGCCAGATTCCGGGGCCGCTCGTCATCGTCGAGCCGACCGAGAACGGCGTAGATCTGCTGAGGCCGGGATTTGCCCTTCACTTTGATTTTATTCATCGGAACCAATGAAAAGACTCCCTCCACCTTATCCGCGGTGGATTGGGAAATCAGGATATCCGTACCCATCGGTTTATTCAGCTGTTCGATGCGGCTGGCCAGATTGACCGTATCTCCCATATGTGCCCATTCCATCTTTGTCGATTGATCGCCCATGATGCCCACCGTGGCCGGACCGCTGTTAAGGCCGCAGCCGATTTGGAAGAACGGTCTGTGGGCGGTTCCCCGCCCGACGTTGAAGGTGCGCAGCGCGGCTCTCATCATCAATGCGCCGTTGATGGCGGCTTCGGCATTATTGGGGATGTCGGTCATGCTGCCCCAGACGGCCATCACGGCGTCCCCGATGAATTTGTCCACCGTACCTTGAGTTTCTTCAACGCAGGGTACCATCACCCGGAAGTATTCCGAAAGATTGTCCAGTACGAGCTGGGGATCGCCCATGGCTTCACTCATGGAAGTGAAACCCCGGACATCGGAGAAGAACACCGTGACGTCCTTGGTTTCGGCGTGATCCGGCAGGCTGTCGTTGTCAATCATTCGCGCCACTTGGCGGTTGACGAAGGCCTCTATCTTCTCCATCAAACGTTCCCTGGATTTCAGTGCGGGAATCATGCCCATGAAGTTCCGGGTCAGCTGTCCGACTTCGTCCTTCGTTTTGGGCTCGATGGTAATTTCGTAGTTACCGGCTTTGATCTGCCGGGTGGCCAAGGCCAGTTCTTTCAACGGTTTGGACAGGCTCTGGGAGTAATAAAACACTCCCAGGATGGTGAGGGACAGAACCGCGCCCAGAAGAGTGAGATTGAGAATCTGTATGCGGTTGACGATGTCGAAGGCGTCCCGTTCCAACACGGTGGTTACCACCCCGAGATTGGCCAGAGGAATCAGAGCGAAGGAACCGATGACTCTCACCGGTCCGTTGATGGTTTCCTCGGAGAATCGTATCTGCCCTTCCGGGAGACCCTGGGCGTACATTTCATTGAACACCGGCGAATCCCGAATGGCTTCACCGCCGAATATCCGGGTGAAATCCGGATGAGCCAGTATTTCGCCGTCGGAATTGACGATGACGGTTGTGGTGAGTCCTTCCTGGATACGGACGCTTTCGGCCAGGCCGGAACCGATATCCGCCAGTACAACCAATGCTTTCTGTTCGTTACCCAGGAGGAACGGCGCGGCCATGGCCACCACCGGAGTCTCCAGATTGGGTATGAGAGGTGAAACGTTGATTACGACCGTTTCACCGCTTTGTGTTTTCTCCAGCTCTTCAGACCTGGCGGCCAGGATGCCGCTGAGAACCGCCTGTTCATCGAATATCCGATTGGACCGAAACCAGTCGCGGTTGGAAAACTCGAATCCGCTACCCGGTACACCCACATAAACCAGCGATCGTGAATTGGCGAAGAAATCATCCACCAGGCCGGCCTGCCCTCCGGCGGCGGAGCCGACTTGGAAGAGAAGGTTCGCCGAGTCGAAGATCTGCACCAGCTCCTTTTCGGCCTGTTGGGCCACGATGCGGGAGAGCGAAATATTGGTATCTTCCACTCGGTTCTGGATTTCCGTCCTGAAAAAGAACAGTCCCACCACCGAAAGAGAGGACATGGCGGTAATGATGATGGCGGAAACAATGAGGATGAGTTTGGCGCCGACGGGAAATCGAATCTGGAGATCGCGATTGCGGATTTTCTCTCGCTTTCGCAGGGAGCGTCCTGCTCGTTTGCCGTCATGCTCAAGGCTGCTCAAAGAAGCCGGTTCCTGGGCGGGAGATGGGGTTCTCGGGGGAATATACGGAGGTGAATGAATCTCCCGGATGATGACTCGGGGTTCGTCCGAGATTTCGTCCTCGGGTTTCTTCAGATCTTTAACGGATCGGCCGCTCAATCTGTTTCCGTCAAGCCAGGAAGCTGTTTCAGGGACAGTGTCCAGAAGCAGGTAATAAGGCCGCTTCGCTTTGTAGCTCCGATAATTCTTCCAGGGAATAGCCAGCGGTCCGTGGAGCAGAATCTCGGCCTTCCCGGCGGCTTTTTCCAATGTCTCTATCAGTTCCTCAATCGATCCTTCCTGGTTTTCCAGATCGAGATACACCAGGGAAAGGTAGCGATTCGCTCGGTGACGTTTCTTGGCATAGGCGGGAACGGTGATGGCATGGCTGAAAGATTCATCCTGACCGACCGACAGCTGTCGGACAGCCGAGACCACATTGACGTCGATCTGTCGGCGTCGGAACAGGGACATGAGATCGGCGGTGGGAACCGGCCGCTTCAGTTCGGTTCCCTGGAGAACCGCTTTCTGACTGTCGAGGAAAACACCGGATGAGGGCTCGATTTTCCGGGCGTCACAGAAATCGCGGGTTCTCAGGACGATCGTTTTCACCGCCGAGGTGAGTTCCGGCGACCAACTGGAACGCTTGTCCTGGAGCTGTGCGATAAACGCCGCTCCGCCGGCGGCGATATCGGCAAAAGATGTCAGGCCCAGAAATGCGGTCGTCCAATGCATCCGTCTCAGCACGGGCACCATCTCGCCTAATGCCGTCAGCGATCGTGTTTTAATCGCTTTCTGGTAGATATTTTCCAGGCTCCGCTGCTTTTTTTTCAGCATCACCCATAAGGTGTTTTCATCTATCGTATCGTACTGGCTCATGGGTACCCTCGGGCTGGGACTGGGACTGGGGGGAGGATAGCGAACATTATGGCGTACCTCAACCCTATCAATGATATCGGCGAAAACCTTGATTGACTCAAATCCTCTAATCGTTGAATACGGAATACCCCCCGTATATACTCGGCTCTATGATTCTCTTCGACCCAAGCGCTCTTCTTGACTTCCCTCGTTACGGCATACAAATCCCGGCCCTGGACTCCCGAAAGATCCGTACGATCGAATTTCTTCGTTCTCACCCTCAGCTCTCCGGTCGTGAAAGGGAGTGGCTGCATGAAGGATTTGACGACACAACCGAACCGGAGCATTTATTCCGTGTTCACTCCCGGGATTACGCTCAGGGGTTTTTTGATGAACAGGCGGCCGACCGGTTAAAAGCGGCCTTTGAATTGGTGAATCCCGACGGAACCTACAACCGCTGGAATCCGCAGTCGGCTGAGAATCCGTTGGAGGAATTAATTCCTTCACTGATGAAAATGGAAGCCGGAACTTGGCGAACGGGTAAAATCGCCCTTGATGAGGGCTTCTGCCACTACATGGGCGGCGGTGCCCACCATGGGCATAGAGATTTCGGACATGGATTCTGTCCGGTCAACGATGTCGCCGTCGCGATTCGCAGGCTCCAGAATGAAGGAGCGGTGAACCGTGTTTGGATTATCGATGTGGACGCGCATAAGGGTGACGGCACAGCGGCCATTTTCCGAGATGACGACTCGGTCCGGACGCTGAGCATTCATATGGCTTCCGGCTGGCCTCTGGATGGTTCACTTCCTCCCTCACACCCATCCTGGACTCCCAGTGATATCGATATACCCGTCGAATCCGGGGAAGAGCAGTTTTATCTGAGTCGACTCTCCGAGGGGCTCGACCGACTTGCCGATTCTTCCGGACCGGATATGGCCTTTGTCCTCGCAGGGGTGGATCCGTGGGAAGGGGATATTCTGCCCTCCACGCATCTATTGAACCTCAGTATGGAGCAGATGATCGAACGGGATCGATTGGTGTATCAATTTCTGGAAGCTCAAAGCCTGCCATCGGCTTGGGTGACCGCCGGAGGCTACGGAGAGGATTCATGGCGCATTCATTCGGCGTTCCTGGAGTGGGTTCTCCTTCGGCGGCTCACATAGGGGCTGTCGGCGACGAACCATCTCCATAGTTCTTTGTCACCTTTGCCCTCAGCCAGGCCGATGCGGGGGCTGATTTCTACCCGACTCTCGTCCATCGAGACATCGTGATAAATCACCAGAGACCCGGCGCATAAGTCCGCCCCGTCATGCTCGGTAACATTGATGCCCAGGGCCTTCGCGAGTTTCCCCGGACCGTTGGTGAGTCCTATCACCTGCAAATTTGGCTGGCTCATCAGACTCGCGTCATTCGGCCACGGTGTTCCATATCGGCGATTCCACATCATCTGTAGTCCTTCGAGGGGCTCCAGTGCTCGAATCAACACCGCTTCTCCGATCCCCTTGTGTCCGGTGACAACATTCAGGCATCGATGAATACCGTAGATTCGATAAATGTAGGCATGCCCGCCCTCCAGGAACATTGAGGCATTTCGCTGTGCGGGACCCTTGTAGGAATGAGACGCCGGGTCGTCTGAGATGTAGGCTTC
Source organism: Spirochaetaceae bacterium (assembly GCA_029210985.1). GTDB lineage: Bacteria > Spirochaetota > Spirochaetia > DSM-2461 > DSM-2461 > UBA2779. The sequence continues at coordinate 34,600 of JARGFR010000002.1, forward strand.
GGTTTCAACAATTCGTCCGGACACCTCAAAGTGGTCGGCCTTGAGGGTGCCGACGACGCAGCCCAGGAGATCACGGGCCACAATCCGGGCATCCCGACAATAAAAGTCCCGGGGCAGCGGAGTCTTTATCATAAATTGACCAAAATTAAAGCGTCCCCGGCAGGAGAGAAGACCATAAAGCGGTTTGTATACCTTGGTCGCCGGGGACGCCCTGGTGCAATTTTAGTTCATGTACAGCCCAATTTTCCATAGAAAACGAGGAATTCAAATCAACAGTACCCGGGCGACTTCAAAATAGACCGTCAGCCCGGTCACGTCGATCAGCGTGGACATGAGCGGGCCGGCCGCCACGGCCGGATCACCGCCGAATTTATCGATAAAAAAGGGAACCAGACAGCCCAGCAGAGTCGCGAAAAGAACGACCGTGCTGAGAGATACGGCCACGGTGACGGCTTCCAAAGTGCCGACTCCGGGTGGGAGCAGGATACTTCGCAGAAAAATGATGATGCCTGTGGCGATGCCGATGGCCAGACCCGTACCCAATTCTTTCAGAAATGCCCGGCCAATCAAGCGGAAGTGGAGATGTCCGGTGGCCAAACCGCGTATCATCAGAGTGGAGGACTGTGTTCCCGAGTTGCCCCCGGTCTGGGTGATGACGGGTATGAAGAGAGCCAGGAAGGCAAAACGTGTTATCAGAGTCTCGTATCCGGCGAGCACATTCGTTGTGATGGTTCCTGTCAGCAGCAGGATGACCAGCCAGGGAAGTCGTCTCCAGATGAGCCGTGGAACGGAAGACTCCAGGTAATCTTCAGCCTCACCGCCGATGGCGCTCATTCGGTAGACATCTTCACTCTGTTCTTCCCGGATGACGTCGATCATGTCGTCGAAGGTGACGATACCCAACAGGCGGTTCCACCTGTCTACAACAGGCAGGGCTATCAGGTCATGATCTTCCAACACTTTGGCCGTTTCTTCCTGATCGGTATCATCTCGGACGCTCACCACGTTACGCTCCATGATGTCGACGATTCGTCTGTTGTCCGGGGCGAACAGAATCTGCCTCAAGGAGACAACACCGCTCAACCTCTGCAGCTTGTCCACAACGTAAACGTAGTAGATGGTTTCCAGTTCCTCGGGTGCCCGACGAAGGAAGGCCAGGGCCTGTGCGTTTGTCAGATCTTCTCTGATGGCCGCATAGCGGGTGGTCATCAAACCGGCGGCATCATCGTCATCGAAACGCAGCAGGAACTCGGCTTCCCTTCGGGCCTCGCCGCTCAAGTGGCCCAATACCTCGGAACGCACCTCAGGGGAGACCGTCTGGATCAGGTCCACCAGGTCATCCGGGTCCATCACCTCTAGGAGGTCCCGGGTGGCCTCTTCCGACAATGCCGTCACCAATTCCTGCTGATCGGCGGTCGGAAGCTCGGAAATGAGTTCTCCGCGCTTGTCTTGATCCAATGCCAGAAAAATCTTCAGCGCCTCATCCGCATTCAGTTCGTACCAGCCGTCGGACAACTCGGCCACGGTCATGTCGGAGAGAATCTGCTGCAGAGAATCGTCGTTCAGTTCCAAGAGACGTCTGAGGGAATCCCTCGTATCACCGGCCGCCATCGTCTGCCTCCCAATCGCCTACGGCGAGGACTTCCTTCTCCATATGGAATCCGGTGGACCGCTCAACTTCCCGGGCCACTTCCTCCATCAGGGCCAGTATATCCCGAGCTTTGGCCCCTCGGTCGTTGATGAGTATGTTCCCGTGCCAATTTGACACTGCCGCACCGCCGCTGCGGCGGCCCTTGAGCCCGCAGCTGTCGATCAACACACCTGAGGGGGATCCGAAGTCCCGGTTGTTCTTGAAGGCACTCCCGGCACAGGGGGCCCGATAATGTCCCTTTTTTTCTCTGTCGTCCCGTCGTTCTTTCATCGCAGCGCGCAAAGACGCCGAGTCTCGGGATTCGATCCTGAATGCCGCCCGGAGAATAACCAGACTTCCTGATTGGAAGGGTGAGATTTTATAATCCCAGTCTTCTTTTTTCATGGGGATTCGCTCCACCTTGCCGTCAAAGTTCATCACTTCAACCCATGAGAGAATGTCGGCGATTTCTCCACCATAGCATCGGGCGTTCATCCAAACCGCACCGCCCACCGACCCGGGCATTCCGTAGAAGTAGTCCAGTCCGGCGTAACCTTGGGTACCCGACTCCCAAGCGACGTCGGATACCTCCAATCCCGCTCCGGACACCAACAGATCGCCTTCGAGACGATATTCGCTGAATCGGTGCATATCGATGACGACTCCGCGAATGCCTTCATCCGCCACCAGTAAATTCGAGCCGTCGCCAAGGACGAAAACGGGGACATCCGCCGAGCGGGCGGAAGTGAGCAGGCGTCTCAAATCCTCTTCTCCTTTCGGTATGGCGAAATAGTCCGCCGGGCCTCCGACTCGGAATGTGGTATGGCGCCACATCGGCTCTGAGGTGAGCATTTGCCCCTGAATATTGAATATGTCCGACGATTCGGGTAGTTTCTTGTGCACGAAGAACATCTTATTCTGCGCGGCGACGCGCCGCAACCGGAGCGCCGAATTGAAACCCCTACGATTATATAATTCCGACGGACGGGAGATGCAGCCGTTTACACCTCTCAAGGAAGGGATGGTTGGTCTGTACTGCTGCGGTCCCACGGTTTACAACTACGCTCATATCGGCAATCTTCGGGCCTACACCCATTGGGACATTCTCAGACGTACCTTGGAACGTTTCGGTTATGCGGTGAATCATGTCATGAACATCACGGATGTCGGTCACCTCACCGATGACGGGGATGAGGGTGAAGACAAAATGATTAAAGGTGCCCGGGAGCGGGGCATGACCGTTTGGGAAATCGCCCAGTTTTTCACTGACGCCTTTTTCCGCGACATCAGTCGTTTGAACATTAAGGAGCCGACGGTGAGCTGCAAAGCCACCGAACATATCGCCGACATGATTGGATTGGTGGAGCGTCTTGAAAAAAACGGCTTCTCCTACCTCAGCGGTGGAAACCTCTACTTCGATTCGACGAAATTGGCCGATTACGGGCGTTTGGCTTTACTGGACCGTCAGGAACTTCAGCACGGCGCCAGGGTGGAGGTGGACGAAAACAAGAAGCATCCTCTGGACTTTGTTCTTTGGTTCACCCGGAGCAAATTTCAAAATCAGGCTATGACATGGGATTCACCATGGGGCCGGGGATATCCCGGCTGGCATCTTGAGTGTTCGGCCATGAGTTCCAAGTACCTGGGAGAACATTTCGACATCCATACCGGAGGGGTCGATCACATCCCTGTTCACCACACCAATGAAATCGCTCAAAGCGAGGGTGCTTTCGGCCATAAATGGGTGAATTACTGGGTACATAATGAATTTCTCATCATGAAAAGCGGAAAGATGTCCAAGAGCAAGGGTGGTTTCCTCACTCTCCAGAGTCTGGTTGACGACGGGTACGATCCGCTGGATTACCGTTATTTCCTTCTCGGGGGGCATTATCGGTCCCAGTTGATCTTCAGTGTCGAATCCCTGGATGCGGCGCGTTCGGCCCGCAAATCGCTCATGGGCCGGCTGACGGCTTTCCGTCGGGACGTGGGAGACACCCCGATCCCGCAATCCTCCGATCTTGGGGACAGTGTCCGTGCGAGGCTGGATGCCTTTAACGAGGCCCTGGGAGAGGATCTGAATACACCCCGGGCTCTTGCCGAAGTCTGGGGGTTGGTGAAGGACGATGCACTGCCTCCTGCCGAACGTCTGGCGGCGCTCCTGGATATGGACGGTGTTCTCGGGCTGAAACTGGACGAAGCCGGTCAGGAGGATGCCGCAGGTTCGGTTGATGAAGAGCTTGCCGATCTCCTCAGACGGCGAGACGAGGCCAGGAATGCAAAGGATTGGGCGGCGGCCGATGAGATTCGCGACGAATTGGCATCCCTGGGATGGAAGGTGGTGGATACACCCGACGGCCCGAGACTGGAGAAGGCGTAAGAAGGATGACCGGAATGTTTTTTTCAGACAATGGCACGATACCGGTAACATCTGCGCTCGACGATTGTTATCATGGGTGACAGGGACTTTCGGGACGAAGCTTTCAAAGAACTGTTTGAGGGCTTTCACGACGACTTGTTGCGCGTCGCATGGCGAATTACCGGTCGGCAGGAAGTGGCCGAGGAATTGTGCCAGGAAGCCTTTCTCAGGTACTACGAGCGCCGAGATAAGTTGCCCGTCGGGGACGAGGCCCGATATTGGCTCATTCGAGTGGTCAAGAATCTGGCCTTCAATCACGAGAAACGGCAGGGCCGGGAGCGTGAGGCCTACAGGACTTTTGCCCTTCAGCCCCGGAATGTTTCAGGGAACGAAGGGGAACGCAGCATCCTGGCCGAGGAATCCCGTGAGTCTGTTCGAAAGGCCTTACTCGCGGTGCCGTACAAGTTGAGGGTTGCTCTGATTTTGAAAGAATATTCCGGATATCCATATGTCGACATCGCGAGAATCTTGAGAATATCCGAGGGAAATGTGAAAATTCGAGTCTTTCGGGCTCGTCAGCACCTCGCAAAAATTTTGCACAAGGGAGATCTCCATGTGCCCTGATTCAGCCACACTATCCGCTTTTTTCGATTCAGAACTCTCAGAGCCGCTTCGGATTGATATCGAAACTCATATTGACAGCTGTCCGGCTTGCCGAGCGACCCTGACGCTGTTTGAACAGCAGCGCGATATGCTGCTGGACATTGAACTGCCGATATCCTCCGAAACCCGCAGTCTGGATAAATTCTGGGAGTATGTGGGCCACTCCAGGGTGGGCCGCATCCATGGCCCGCGACGAATATCTGTCCCTCTACCCCTGGCTGCAGCGGCCGTATTGGCCTTCATCGTCGTCTCACTGCTGAATTTTCTGCCGTTGGGACAAAAGAAAATGCCTGAGTTCGTGGTTCTCGATTCCAGGCCTCAGCCGACAGTGGTTTCTCTCACCATCACACCGGGAGAGTTGGATGAGTTTATCGCCGCACTGGAAGGGAGGCCGTCGACGGACGGAGATGCCATTCAGGTTCTGCCTGCGGACTGGCAGGTCGGGCGGTTTGGCGAACCTGAGATATTGCGCCCCGCAAGCTTAGAGGGAGCACCTTGAGTCCGACACTTCCGATGCGCCGACTGCTTTTTTTATCACTCATCCTCATCACTGCACTGACCCTTTCTCTGAGTGCACAGGATTCTCAAGAAGAATCGGCCGTCAGCGCAAAACGCCTCCTGGAAGACGCCCTGCTTATCATCGTCGACATCTCAGTGAACAATCCCGCAAAAAATACTGAACTCTGGAACAATACCGTGGAGAAAATTACCATCCCCGGCCGGGCGGTCAGCCTGACCCTCGAAGGAGAAGGTGCGCGTCTGAAAGTGATGCTCACACCTTATCCTGCGGATGATGATACGCTTTTTCTGGTGGCAAAAAGCGAAACCTGGGAGGGAGAGGAATACTCCAGCGCCCTTTCTTCCATCCCCATAGCGTACAGGGATGAAGTATATTACTATCCCTTGGGGCGAGCTGAGGAATCCCAAGACGAATCGATGGTGGAAGTACGTATGTCCATCAATATCGTACCGTACCTCGAGACCCTGGATGAGGACGATCGAACCGCCCTGGAATCGGTCATTGATTCATCCGCTCAATTCAATCTTTCCGGAGAGGACAACTGATTCGGTGAGCAATTCAAAAAAATCTCTTTTTCGCTGGGCTCCGGCGGCGCTTTTTGGTGTTGCCGTTGTTGTCTTTCTCATATTGTTCATTCGATATCAAAGAAAACCGGAGATTCTGGAAATTGACCGGCTTGTCGCCGGACCGGGGGATCGTATTGAAATTGTCGGCCGGTATTTCGGGGACGGACTGGACGGATCAAAACTCCAAGTCGGCTCGGGTACACTCACCTCCGCCGGGATAATTGAATGGACGGACAACCGTATCGTTGCCAGAGTTCCTCGAAACGACGGGGCCGTCCTTGTTAAAGTGAAAACCGGGTCCGGAATGTCCAATGGTGTCATCCTGGCGGATGAATCCCGTTTTCCAAGCGTGGACTACGGCCCCTGGCTGCCCGGGGCGCCATTTATCGAGTACGCCGAACCGCCGGCGGGGAGCGCCGGTACGCTGGTGACCCTTCACGGAAAAGGTTTCGGTGACAAGAGGGGAGGAGGGCAGATATGGGTAAACCATACCGACGCTTCCGCTCTGCTGGGAACGGAAGAACCTGATCTGGCCCGTTATATCGAAGCCGAATTCATCAATCTCTGGTCCGATGAAACGGTGAGTTTCTGGATCCCTCAAGGCGCCTCGTCAGGCAATATTTACCTGAAGAAGGGCGGAGCCTTCAGCAATCCTGTTTCGATGGACATCAGATCCGCCGCGGGAACGGTTCAAGCCGGAACTGATATACAGTGGTCCCTTCGACAGGAACTAAGTGTGGATCGAATCGGAGCATTTCCGGGGAACTCCCTCTATGTGTATCTGCCGGCGCCCCAAAGCGGACCCGGGCAAAAAAACTCGGCTGTGATGGAACCTGTCGACTCTTCCGGATATGTCAAGATGCGTAACGAGGGACACCTCTCCCTATACAGACTCGATGAACTTGCACCGGGTGAGCGGCGCCTCATATCAAGACAAATCGTGGTAACAACATATCCGGTGCGATACCGGGTCAGCCCCGGGGAGCTGGTCCCCTACGATCCGCGTCATCCGGAAATTGCCGCCTCCCTGGGCGGCGATGATAGAATCAATCCGGATCTGGTAGCCGGGAGCGCCGCCAGAGTAGCGGGCGGTGCAAGGGACGACTGGACGAAGAGCCGGGCTGTGTATGACGCCGTAATGAACTGGCTGGACTGGCAGGAAGACTTGTCTTTTGAATCCATCGAGGATGTTCTTGCCGCAAGTGCGGCCGACAGTGCCGGTTATGCCTATCTTTTCTGCTCACTGGCGCGAGCGGTTGATGTTCCCGCACGTCCCGTCGGCGGCATTGTCGTGACATCTGATCGGAAGACTCAAGAATGGTGGTGGGCGGAAATCTGGATACAGGGCCTGGGCTGGGTACCTGTGGATCCGGCGGCGGGGGACGGAGCGGGAAATTTCTCGACTGATTTCCGCGATGAGGATTCAGGCGATGCGTATTTCGGAGGATTGGACGGCCGTCATATCGCTTTTTCCCGGGGTCGTGCAGAATCCTCTCCTCTACAGCCCCATCCGGAACTCAGGATTCCCGACGATTTCTATTCCCTGCAGGATGTATGGGAAGAAGTTTCCGGCAATCTGGAAAGTTATGTCAGCAGGTGGAATGTTCCCAGGGTGACGGCGGTTTATCCATCCGATTGATGTCGAAATGCAATGCCGACGGGCCTTGTCACCTCGGTTCCCTACGGGATATTCTGACTGCCCATAACGAACCGGAGGAACCTCCCGTCATGATTGATAATCGCAGCATCGCAGAATTCGACCCGGAACTCAGTTCCGCCGTCACCGACGAACTCTCCAGGCAGCGGGACCGACTCGAACTCATTGCCTCTGAGAACCTTGTCTCCAGAGCCGTACTCGAAGCGGCGGGATCGGTTCTGACAAACAAATATGCCGAGGGCTATCCCTCAAAGCGTTATTACGGCGGCTGCGAGTACGTCGATGTCGCCGAGGAACTGGCACTGAGCCGCGCCAAGGAACTCTTCGGAGCCGAGTACGCCAATGTCCAGCCTCATGCCGGCAGTCAGGCCAATATGGGGGCTTACAGAGCCGTCATGAAGACCGGCGACACTCTGTTGGGAATGAACCTGGCCCATGGCGGGCATCTGACTCATGGTTCTCCGGTCAGTTTCTCAGGGAAAGACTATAACATCGTCAGTTACGGCGTTGATAAAGACAGCGAGACCATCGATTACGACGAACTGCGTCGCCTGGCCCTGGAGCACAAGCCTCGTGTCATCGTTGCCGGCGCGTCGGCTTATCCCCGTGTCCTGGATTTCCGAAAATTCCGGGATATTGCCGACGAAACCGGAGCGCTGCTTATCACCGACATGGCACACATTGCCGGCCTCGTGGCCGCGGGTGAACATCCATCCCCCGTGCCTCTCTCCCACATCACCACAACCACCACCCATAAAACCCTCCGCGGACCCCGGGGCGGCATGATTCTGGCCGGTAAAGACTTTGAGAACGATATGGGCATCGTCGCGCCGAAATCCGGTCGAACGAAGAGAATCGGTGAAATTATCAACAGCGTTGTATTTCCCGGCATCCAGGGCGGACCTCTGATGCACATCATCGCCGCCAAAGCCGTGGCGTTCAAAGAAGCCCTGGCGCCGGGATTCAAGGATTATCAGAAACGAGTCAAGGCGAATGCCCAGGCGCTGGCCTCGGCCCTGATTGACGGAGGCGTCCGACTGGTATCCGGCGGCACCGATAATCACCTGATGCTTCTCGATCTGGGTCCCTTGAGAATCACCGGTAAGGACGCGGAAACCTGGCTGGATCTGGCCGGTATGACAGTGAATAAGAATGCCATTCCGTTCGATCCGAATCCGCCTCGGATCACCTCGGGTATCCGGGTCGGCACTCCGGCCATCACCACACGGGGCCTGGAAGCAGAACATATGATTGAAGTGGCCGGCTACATGATCGAGGCCATGAAATCCGGCGGAGATGAGAAAACCTTGGCGTCGATTGCAGCGAAAGTGAAGGTTTTATGCGATCGATTCCCTGTTTATTCCGGTCTCCAAGAGCAATATGGCGCTTAGGTTTACCCGGGAAAGCCTATTCGCTTGACGGTCGTTCCCTACGGTCCTTAGAATAAGGACATCTTTGAGCACGGATCCTTAATGGAGTCGGTATGGGCAACCCCCTACAACTGGGACTGGTAAGTTACAACAAGGGCGCTTATATCACCATCGAGGGTAAAAACGCCGATCAATTTTACATCATCCGTTCCGGTAGCGTTCGCATCGAAAAAGATTTGGAACTGCCGGAAGAGGATGACGATACCGTCCTCAGACCGGGAGATTTCTTCGGGGTCGTATCGACGATGTCGAATCATGCCCATATCGACACGGCTGTGGCACTGGAAGACGTGACGCTGATTACCGTCCGTCCGGACCAGTATTCCCTGCTCATCGAGCGCAACACCCCCGTGGCGATGAAAATCATCAATGGATTCTCCCGACAGGTTCGGCTGCTGGACCAGGCCCTGACCAGGCTGACGTTCAAGAGTTCGGTTGAAGCCGACGAACGGCATCTCTTCCAGGTGGGTGAGTACTACGCCCGTCAGAATCAATTCAATCAGGCTTTTTACGCCTACTACAAATACTGTGTTTCCAATCCCAGCGGATCGAACGTTGAGGTGGCCAAACAACGAATGGCGAAGATCAGACCCTATGCGAAGACGGCCAATTTAAAGCCCAATACCGAATCCTTCATTCGCCAATATCCCAAAGATACCATGTTGTTTGCCGAAGGCGAGAGCGGTCCCGAGCTCTACATCATTCAGAAAGGCAGCATCCGCATCACCAAAATCGTGAACGACAACGAGGTACTGCTGGCACTGCTCAAGAGCGGCGATATCTTCGGTGAGATGGCGCTGCTGGAGAACAAACCCCGAAGTGCTTCGGCGATCGCAAACGAGGATTCGGTTCTCATGGCGGTGAATCGGGCGAACTTCAAAGGAATGGTTGTCGAGCAGCCTAAGGTGATCTCCAGGCTCACCTCTTCACTGGCCGAGCGTATCTGGAACCTCAATCGTCAGCTGCGTAATACCATGATTGAGGATCCCGTCGGCCGGCTTTACGACAGCCTGGTGCTGGAACTCGAGAAAGAACGCATGGACCTGACCGCCCGGATATCCCACACCTTCGGCTTCGGTCCTGACGATCTGGTGAACATGGTGGGACTGGCCAAGGATACCGGCCGAGCGGCACTGAGCACTTTGCTGGAAGGCAAGGATCTCACGGTCGTGGACAACAAGCTCTATTCTGCCGACATCTCTCAGATTAAAAAGTCTGCAGAATATTACAAGAAGATGGAAATCCGCCGGGAATCCCGGCGGGAACGTTCGCGATAGTCCGGTCCGCTACAATCGATCCGGTGGATACATCACGATCAGAATCGCATTCTCCGCCCAGGGGTCGGTACCCGCCACCGGCCCGATGTCATAAAGGTATTCTGTGGGACCGCTGAAGCGGAATCCCAGAATCTCGCCTGCGAGACTGACGGTCAGGCCGCGGTCTATCGGTGAGTCCGGCAGACGCTCGGCCAGAGCCTCGTCGTAGTACTCCGGTGTATACGGCAGTTCGTTGGCCTTGATGTCAATCCAGAGATCCGCAGGCGGCAATACCTCTTCCCACACGTCGTTGTATGTGTCCCGGCAGATGGTCGCCACAATATGTCGGCCGTCGACAACGAACGATTCGGCATCTTCAATGCGGCCTGCCGCCAAATCCAGAAGTTCGGTTTCCGGGACGCCGGGAAAGCTTTTGTCCTGAGTCCATTGGAGAGTTCCGTTCCTGTCGAAGAGCAGTGCCCTGTTGCGAATTCCACCGTTGGGGCCGACGACAAGGGTGCTGCCGGCCAGCACGGCGTATCCTCGCTCGGCGGCAATTTCCGACCAGATACTCATCGTTTCCTCTTCGGCGGCCTTCAAGGCCCGGACAACCGTTGTCCGGTTCAATTGCCGGATCGCCGCCGGATCGTCGGCGAGGGCGGATTGTTTGTCGGAATCAAGATAGCTGAGGCCGAGAAAGGCGGAGGTGTACTCAGGAAACACGGCCAGATCGATGCGACGGCCCGGCACTTCGGATTCGGCCTTTCTCTCCATTCTATCCAAGGAGGCATTTACCGCGGTTTCAAACTCTCGCGTGCCGGCATAGATTTCTTCGGATACCGCGAATTGGACCGCCCCGACGACCAGGGCACCGTCGTTTTCCGAGGCGCCTCGGGCATGCAGGGCCGTGGTGGAAAACAGCATGGTGACAACCACTGCCAGTAAGAAAACCCCCCTGGCCGAAATTACGGGTGTCGGGCGAAGAACTTGGGAGGTCATAACAACTAATCCCTGGTGAGTTTGCGATATTTGAGACGCTTGGGAATGTCGGCTTCATGACCCAGGCGTTTATGGCGATCCTCGTCGTATTCGGACCAACCGCCGGGGTACCAGAAAGCCTTGCCGTCCCCCTCGAAGGCCAGAACGTGGGTGGCCACCCTGTCCAGAAACCAGCGGTCGTGGCTCACCACCACGGCGCAGCCCGGGAAAACCTCCAGGGCCTCCTCAAGACCCCGTATGGTGGCCACGTCCAGATCGTTGGTCGGTTCGTCCAATAGAAGAAGGTTTCCCTCCTCCTGAAGGACCAAAGCCAGATTGAGTCTGTTGCGCTCGCCTCCCGAGAGGTCTCCCACCTTCTTACCCTGGTCGTTTCCGGCAAAACCGAAGCGTCCGAGCCATGCCCTTGAGTTGATGTCCTTTCCGCCCAGGCTGATCATCTCCCGGCCGCCGGAAATCTGGTGCCATACCGACAGTGTTGGATCCAGCCCTTCACGGAGCTGGTCGGCCCAGGCGATTCGAACCGTATCACCCACCTTGACGTCTCCCGAATCCGCTGTTTCAACTCCTGTGATGAGCCGGAACAGCGTGGTTTTACCGGCGCCGTTGGCGCCGACTACGCCGACGATAGCGCCGGGGGGTATACTGACGGATAAGTCTTCGAAGAGAAGCTTGTCGCCAAAGCCCTTGGTGAGTCCATGGGTTTCCACCACCAGTTCGCCCAGACGCGGACCGGGGGGAATCCACAGCTCGGCTTCCCGGGCCTCTTCCTGGGCGTCCCGTTCACGCAGGGCATCCAGCCCTTTCAGTCGGGCTTTGGAGCGAAGTCTTCGCTGGGGCGCCGCCTGGCGAACCCATTCCAGTTCCTTCTGCAGATTTTTCTGGCGCTGGGATTCGCTCTTGCCTTCCAGACGCAGGCGTTCTTCTTTCTGTGCGAGCCAGGAAGCATAATTGCCTTTCCAGGGAATACCCTTGCCTCGATCGAGCTCCAATATCCAGCCGGTGACATTATCCAGGAAGTAACGATCGTGGGTGATGAGGATGACGGTGCCCGGGTAGTCGTGGAGATGATGTTCGAGCCATGCGACGGTTTCGGCATCCAGATGGTTGGTGGGCTCATCCAGCAGCAGCACATCCGGTTTGGACAGCAGAAGCCGGCACAGGGCCGTCCGTCGACGTTCACCCCCCGAGAGATGGTCCACCACCTGGTCGTCCGGCGGACAGCGCAGGGCTTCCATGGCCAGATCCAAGCGTGAATCCAAGTCCCAGCCATCCACCGCTTCGATGGCGTCCTGAACTTCTCCCTGCCGGGCGAGGAGTTTTTCCATCTCCTCATCATCCATGGGTTCGGCGAATAGGGCGCTGATTTCATCATATTCGGTCAGGAGTGCCGTCGTCTCTCCCACGCCTTCGCTCACCACTTCCCGAACGGTTCGTCCCGGAGTGAAATCGGGTTCTTGGGGAAGATAGCCGACGCTCACCGCCGGCGACATCATCCGGTCTCCGTCGAAATCGGTTTCCAATCCCGCCATGATTTTCATTAGTGTGGTTTTACCCGATCCGTTGGCCCCGATGATGCCGATCTTCGCCCCGAGGAAGAAACTCAAGGTGATGTCGGAAAAAATGGTCTTTGTACCGTAGCGTTTGCCGGCACGAACCAGCGAAAAAATTATTGTTTCGTCCATTGGGGTCAGTATAGAGCGCCTGAGCTCGTGTGGAAAAGGCGTGAAACAATTCCGACAGGCTTCAAGGAAAAGAAATCCGTCTTTCGTCAAAAGCTGCTAAGCCTCGACTCAGGACCCTGCCGGCGGGCGATGATGAGGTACAGGGAATAGAACAGGACGACAGGTATCCCCTTATCCACCAGATTCAACAGGATACGGGCCAGAAAAGCTGAGGTGAAGATGCCCTGGCCTGTGAGCATCAGTGCGCTGACAAGGATGTCGGGTCGGGAACCCGTCAGTCCGCCGTAGACGATGATGACCACCAGAGATCCCAGCAGCGCATTGACAACCGTCAGCAGCAGAATCAACAGAATCTGCCGAGGAAGAGTCCAGAACACCGCTTTATTTCGGGCCATCAGTCCTGCGCAGAGTCCCGTCGCCATATTCACGATGGCGAAGGGATAGTAAATACCTTCAAAATTCTGGAACACCTCGATGAGAACATTACTCAGCAGACCCGTGATGATGCCGGGAAGCCATCCGAAGAAAATCCCGACTAAGATGGTGAAAACCGAATCAAAGAAAAACGGCCATTTCAAGATATCGGCATTGAGCCATTGGAAAAAGGCATTGGCCAGCGATCCGAGGACAACGACGGTCATCGCACTGAGGATATAATGGGACTTGATTGCTGTTCGGATCGTTTTCATCTGTTTATTATGAATTGATGTTTAACAATATGGCAATTCGTTTATCAATAGTTTCATGCTATCCTTTGAGGTCATGACATTATGAAGCATCGATACACAGGACCAGGTAATCTGCCGGCGTTGATATTCATCATTCTCTTTTTATCGATGCTGATTGTGATGAACGGACAGTTCCTTCGGGGGACTCACCGTCTCGATGATTTTATAGACGAAGTCGATTCTTCGTCTGGGAATTGGTCTCAGCTTCACTATGCCCTGCTGAACCGAGGTCTGACGGCCAAGATTATGTCGAATCGCATCCTCTTGCTTCAGGATTACACCCAAATCTGGTTACGGGCGTCCGAACTGAATTTCCTTGACGGCATGTTCGGTTTGGACGTGCCCTTTGAAAGGCTCAATAACGAGCTTTCGGCGCTGACAAACCCGGCCGATGAATCCTTTTCAACCCAGAGCCGGATCCAGTCAATAGAAATTGCTTTGAATGAATTGAAAACATCGATGACCGATTTCCGGCGACAGCTGAGTGACGGATATTCCTTTCTCGTCCTGGCCCAGGTTATCCTTATCATCCTCATGGCTGCACTCATCTACATCGCTATGGAAGACGGATCCCGTCAGAGGCAGGAGATCGCCGGATCGCGGCGCATACAGGAAGAAATTGTTCAGGCCCAGGAAGAGGAGCGTAATCGAATCGCCCTGGATCTCCACGACGATGTGGCCCAGGAACTCTCTTGGCTGAGATTGGATATATCCAATACGGAGTCATGGTCGGAGAAAATCCGTGTTCTCGACAGTCTTCTCTATAAAATCAGAGAGTTGTCTTCCGGCCTCAGGACGCCGGATTTCAACATCGAGTTTTTTGACGATGCCTTGCATGATATGATCGACCGAGTCGAAAACCGATCGTCGATCCGCGTCGTCTATCTGCCGGGAAAACGAACGCCGGATCAATCCCCGGATATTTACGGGCATCTGTATCGTATCTTGCAGGAATGCTTGAATAACGCGGTTCGGCATGCCGGATCGAGTCATGTATTTGTCGAGATTCAGGAAGAGAACGGTTCTGTCTATTTCGAGTACCGGGACGACGGCCGCGGATTTGATGTTGAGACGGCAATGAAAGAGGGCAGGCTCGGGCTTCGAGGCATTCGAAACCGGGTATCGTTATGCGGCGGATCGTCGGAGATTGAATCGATTCCGGGTAAAGGGACTGTACTGCGATGCCGATTGCCGCTGAAAAAGAGCTCTGGCGGAGAAGACTTCGAATGAATGAGGTGAAACGCGTATTGCTGCTGGACGATCATCCGCTGTTCCGCACCGGCCTGAGGGCCACCTTGGAGGAGAGTTATCCGGAATTTCTCTTCATGGAAGCCGGGAGTCTCGCTGATGCCAGGCACCTGATCGAGACGGAACGTCCGGACATCGCAATTCTGGACATTACACTGCCCGACGGCGACGGCATTTCTTTTGCCGGTGAAGTTCTTGGTGCCTTTCCGAACAGCCGGATATTCATCCTCTCCATGCACCGCCGAAGCGGCATGCTCATCAGGGCGAAAAAAACAGGCTGCCGGGGCTATTTCCTCAAAGAAGACGCCGGGAATGAGCTGCTGAAGGCTTTGCGCATGGACGATTTGCATTTTCGTGTTTCCTGGGGCATGAAAGAATTGGCGGATATGGAAGGTTCCTCGGACGATCTGCCGGCGCTGTATGCCAAACTCACCCGGCGGGAGAAGGACATATTCCGGCTGTACGCCGAAGGTCTGGGATACAAGGAGATTGCCTGGAAGCTGAATATCAGCCCCAGGACCGCCTCGGTTCACCGTTACAACATCTTCAAGAAGCTGAACATCAGCAGCGAAGTGGAACTGGTGATGGCGGCCAGGGAAGTGGGGCTGGTGGAATAATTTCCTCTTCCACTATTCTCCCGTATCGAGATTTGCAAGAAAATTTTCGACGGTTTTTTCCTTCACTTTGATCCGGGCGAGGTTTTCATATTTGCCGTCAATCACCTCATCGATTTCAAACTCCAGAACCAGGGAGAAAAACATTTCATCGGAAACCATGGACTGGGCGGCCGCCCGATATCCGTAGAGTGTTGTGAGCAGACGATCGCAGGCCCATTCGGAGTAGCGGTCCGTCCCGGAGTCCGTCAGGCTAATGACGACATACAAGTCTTTTTTGTACAGATATATACCCGGTTCAGACAAATCGGCTTCATCCTCCGTGAGATGATCGGACTTGAAGCGCTCATAGGCCCTTATTCGGTTGTCGCTCCGAACGGTGGACTTGGAATCGGGTGCCCCGGCGCAGGATACCAGGAACAGAGCGGCCATCAGATACAAAGCGATGGATTTCCAGTGATGTTGGGTCATATTCATCCTCCACGTCCCAGCATAACGCGCTGCGGGTCAGTTTTCCCGGCTTGACGGTTTCTCCGCCTCCCGACAGACTGAGATTCGTGATCAACCTTCTCCTGCTCGCCGTTTATATCTTGGCTTATGGTGCCATGGGTTCCCTGATGGGACTCTCGGCGGCTCTTTGGTATCGCCGCAGGACGGTGAAGCTTTTCAAGATATTCCTTTTTTTGATTTATCTGTCGGTTCTTTTCTTCCTTTCAGGCCTCAGATTCGGTTTGGAGTTCTTCGTGGGATGGGGCGGTCCATCGATGTACACCGTTTTTGAAGTCCTTGAACGAATGGCCTTGGCATCGCTTATTTACTTCCTCTCGGCCACAATCAATTACATCCTGGGCCGGGGATGGACCCGGATCCGCCTTGCCCGGGTTCTGCTTGCCGTGACTGTCTATCTGGTTTCCGGTCTGATGAGCCTTTTCAGCGGTAATGCGATGATTCCGGGCAGTCTCGCGGTGCTGGCATTTCTGCTCATTGTGCTGTTCGTTCTGGTCGACGCCTCGCGAAGTCTCCCCATGGTGGGAGACGAAAGGACCCGGGTTTCTCTGTTTCTGCTCTTCGGGGTCACGTTCATCTACCTTCCCCTTGCTCAAGTTTTACCCCTGATCGCTCCGGGACAGGAGCGGGTCCTGTTCTTCGCCGGTTCCGTGTACTATCTCACGCTCGGTGTTATGGCGGCCTTGTACTATATCTCCGCCTTGTCTGAGACTCGGGAAGCCGGACCTGTCGGGGAAAACCAATTTACGGATTCCTGTCGTCAGGCGGGACTGACACCCAGAGAGAGCCAAATCGCCGGCCTCATCGCCCAAGGTTTGACGTATAAGGAAATAGCGGCGGTTCTGGATATATCACCGAATACAGTGAGCAACCACGTCGTCACCATTTACAGGAAGACCGGAACACGGTCCAAAGTCGAGATGGTGAACGCTTTGAGAAAATTCTGATCTGTTCTGATCAACCGGTATGAATACACCAGTGGCTATTCACTATTGAAATGAGTTCATAATGGTCCAAAGTGCTGATGGCGGGCCTCCGGGATTGGACGGTATAGTCACTTATGGCAAGAGAAACACAACCCTTTCGCTATCGGGTTACCGCCGGATACTCGGCATCCTTCAACGGACGGACCGTACAGCCGAAGGCTTTGATGGCCTATTTGGAAGAGGCGGCGGCGGAGCACTGCAGAGCCATCGGCCGCGATGTCTTCACATTACTCGAATCCGGGCAGGGATGGGTGCTCACCGGCGGTTCCTTGAAAATATTCCGATATCCCGCTTACGGTCAGGATCTCATTATCGAGACATGGATATCCAATTGGCGATCCTTCTCCGGAATACGTGAATACCGCATCATTGAGCCCGGCGGAGAACTTGTCGCCGAAGCCGGAGGACGCTGGGTGTACTGGAACATGAATACCCGGCGGCCCATGCCCATACCAGCGGTATTCCGGGACCTTTGGTTCCGGCAGGACGACAGCCCGTACCGGAGAATGTTCCCGAAATCACATACACCGACTTTCCCCATCGCCGCTCCCGGAACGGAGGGAATGGAGAGTCTCAACTTGGATGTGCGCCGGGGTGATGTGGATTTGTACGGTCATCTTCACAATACCACGTACATGGATTGGCTCATGGAGGCCGTCCCCGATGACGTGTATCGCGATTCCGTACCCCGGGAGATGGGTCTTCGATTCTTCGGAGAAGCACGGTTGGGAGACAAAGTGTCTTTCTCGACATGCCGGGCCGCCGACGGATGGCTTCATGAAGTCCGCCGCCCGACGGATGATAAGCTGCTGGCCCGGGGTTTTTCCTCATGGAGCACCCGAAGTCGGCTGAACTGTGCCTAGGTAATTATCGGACTTGTTTCTCCCGCTGCCGTGTTGACGAAATTAATCGTCGCTCCGGGAGGGGCTTTGCCGTCGGCTCTTTATCAAACCGCGTCTTTTTTTTGAATCCAGCCTGCGCTGCTTCGCCCCTCGAGAGGGACGGGAGGGGCGTCGGGGTTTTTGAACCGATTCCAGGGCGTCCAGGATGAGCCGGGTGATGCGCAGCAGCGCCAGTTCCCGATTCCGTCCCTGTGTCCGCTCTTCATCGGCCTGCAATACGAGAGTACCTTCCGAGTTGACACGGGCGGCCAGCTTGCGAAAAATACGGTCCCGGCCGGCTTCGTCGATGTTTTGCAGATCGCTCACCGGCAATTTCGCCGTCACCTTCGTATCCCGTTTGTTGACATTCTGACCGCCGGGCCCGCCTGCGCGGCTGAAGGAGAGTTCGGTTTTTTCCCTGATTTCGACGATGAGCGCTTCGCGGTCCACAACGAGCCTCCGGTGTCCGTACAATAGCAAGGACAGCCCGGCATACGCCATAGGGAACCTGCCATTCCGCCTACAGTACCCGATTGGCCCTGATCACCTCGGCATAATATCGCCCGCTGGCTTTGATGGTGCGCTCCTGGGTGCGGAAATTGACCCAGGTCAGTCCGAATCGTTTGGAATAGCCGTCCGCCCACTCGAAATTATCCATCAGCGACCAAGCGAAATACCCTGTGAGCGGAGCACCTTCATCAATGGCTCGGGAGCACATTTCCAGGTGGCTCCGGTAATATTCGATCCGACCGATATCCATCACCGATCCGTCCCGTTCCTGAACGTCGGCGGCCGCCTGACCGTTCTCCGTGATGATGATGGGGAGTTCGGGAAATTCCTCAGACGAAAACCTCAGGGTCCAATACAAGCCTTTGGGCGTGATACCCCAGCCCATATCGGTTTTCGGGTAGTCGGCCGGTAAGTCCAGGATCTTGTACCCTTTGTCGCCCGATGATGCGACAACCGGCGGCGCATTATAAAAGTTATACGCGATGAGGTCGGCCTTGGTGCCGATCACCTCCATGTCCCCCTCGTCAATGTTGGGCATTTCACCGTATTCTGAGCGGTATGCCTCTTCGTCGTATTGTCCGGTCAATGCCGGATACAGACGCTGAGAGTTGCGTCGACGGAACGCCTTCCGGGCGGCTTCGACATGTTCATCGGTTTCGTACAAGGGCCATGTCGCCGCCAGGTTTTCCACTAATCCGACCCGACAGTCCGGGACCGATTCCTTCAGCGCTCTGAGGGCATATCCATGTCCCAGAAGAGCATGATGGACTGTTTGATTCACTTCTTTTTCGGTCAGTCTTCCGCCGGGTGCAAATCGATCCTCGGCATGGGGGATAATCGTGAAGCACATAATCTCGTTGATGGTGAACCAGTTTTTCACCCTGTCGCCGAAGCGTTCCCCGCAGAACGCCGCATAGTCGGCAAAGCGTTTCACCGTCTCTCGACTGCGCCAGCCGCCGAACCGATCCTGCAGCGACTGGGGGAGGTCCCAGTGAAAAAGAGTAATGTAAGGATCTATTCCCGCTTCCAGGAGCCCATCGATCAGTTTGTCGTAGAACGAAACACCTTCGGGATTGGGAGCACCATCCCCGGCCGGAAATATTCTCGGCCAGGCCAGTGAAAACCGGTATGCGGCAAGGTTCAATTCCCGCATCACATCGATATCGTCCCGCCACCGATTGTAGTGGTCGCATGCGCCGGCTCCCGAATCGCCATTGCTGACCACTCCGGGGCGCTCGCAAAAGACATCCCAAGTGCTCAAGCCCCGGCCGCCCGCGTTCACCGCTCCCTCGATCTGGTAGGACGAAGTGGCCGCCCCCCAAGTGAATTGTTCCGGAAAATTGTATTTCATCAGTCTGTTGACTCCGTCTTTTTTATTCTGCGGCGTTCATCATAACTCCGGAATTGATTCGGGTCTTAGCCTCTGGTGACTTTTTATTGATATTATGTGATATTTCGCTATGGCCACAAAACTGAAAACCGTCATTGAACGTTTTGCTGAGGACCGGGAAATACGTGCCGAAGATTTTGCGCCGTGGTCGTATAATCTCCATTTTTTGACGACAAATGAGCCATGGACGTACCGAAATCATCGACATGACGGGTGTTTTGAGATCGTTTATGTCCTGAACGGCTGTGTGGAACACCAACTGGAAGGTCAGTGGCATTCCTTCTCTCAGGGTGACCTCCTGGCGATCGGAGAGGAAGAATACCACTCCATTCGGGGAGAAAACTTTTCCTTTGCCAACCTCATCATTCCGGTGGATTTCTGGAGTTCCTGGGTCGATGCATTGAATCTTGAGGATCCGGTCGGTTCTCCGAAACGATGCCGCGGGTTTTCCATCGGGATTGCGCCGCCGCAGGTGGGTGAAATTGAACTCATCCTGGATCGGATGTTTCGGCACCAGCAGACATTCGAAGGGGAACGGCAGCTGCGGCGACTCCTGGCGATTCTGTTTTTTCAGGTTTTCTGGAGTGAAGTACCGGAACAACCCCAATCGGCCCCGGGGAAGGAGACCACCCTTTGGTGGGCCGAATTGGTTAGAAGGGTGGAGGCGGCTCAAGTGCTGCCGGGAAGTCCCCGAGAACTGGCCGAGATTGCCGGCATGAGCCGGGAACACGTTGCCAGAAGCTGCCGCTTATATCTGGACTGCAGTCCTTCCACCTGGCTCAATCGGCTCCGGCTGGAAAGAGCGGCATTATTGCTTCGAAAAACCAATCGGTCGATTCCCGATATCGTATTCTCGTTGGACTACTCCGGTCTCCCCCATTTCTACCGGCTATTCAAAGAACGATTTGGACTGCCCCCGGGGGAATTCCGGCGTGTCTTTGGTGATGTTCCGGGTACCGATGCCGTGTTGGGTGAGTCTTCGGTCCGTTGAATACCGCCTTCCCCTCCGGTATGATGGCATCCACATAGAACCACACCAAAAAATGAGGATGAGACACGTGAAGGCAATTGAGCTTCCCAAAGCCTACGACCCTAAAGATTTCGAAGACCGCATCTATGCGATGTGGAAAGACGGCGGGCACTTCAAGCCTGTGGACGACGGATCCGGGAAGGAACCCTTCGTCATCGTCATTCCTCCTCCGAATGTCACCGGTGTGCTTCATATGGGTCATGGACTGAACAACAGTCTCCAGGATGTCCTGATCCGCTACTGGCGAATGAAGGGACGGCCCACTCTCTGGGTACCGGGGACCGATCATGCCGGTATTGCCACCCAGAATGTTGTGGAACGCCGCCTTAAGGAAAAAGGTCAGGGCCGTCACGATCTGGGCCGGGACAAATTCCTGGAAGAAACCTGGAAGGTGAAGGATGAGCATCACCGTGTCATCACCAAACAGCTGGAGAAGATCGGTGCATCCTGTGATTGGAGCCGGGAACGTTTCACCATGGACGAAGGGCTTTCCAGCGCAGTCCGGGAAGTGTTCGTCACCCTCTACGAGAGGGATCTGATCTATAAAGGCGAGTATCTGGTGAATTGGTGTCCGTCCTGCGGAACCGCCCTGGCCGACGATGAGGTGGATCACGAAGAGAAGCAGGGGGGCCTTTGGGAACTCCGCTATCCCCTCACCGACGGAAGCGGCCATTTGACCGTGGCCACAACCCGGCCGGAGACTATGTTCGGTGATACCGCCGTAGCGGTACATCCCGATGACGATCGTTATAAGGCGTATGTCGGGAAAAGCGTGAAACTGCCCATCATCGGCCGGGAAATCCCGGTGATCGCCGATGTCTATGTGGATAGAGAATTCGGAACCGGATGCCTGAAGATTACACCCGCCCACGATCCGAATGACTTTGAAATCGGTAATCGCCACGGACTGGAACGAATCAATGTCATGAACGGCGACGGAACCATGAGTGTCGAAGCGCCTGAGTTTATCCGGGGATTGCCGGCCAAGGACGCACGCAGGCTCACCGTTGAACGCCTCGAGGCCGACGATGCTCTCGGGGGCTATAAGGATCACATCCACCAAGTGGGTCACTGCTACCGCTGTTCAACGGTGGTGGAACCCTACCTTTCGGATCAGTGGTTTGTCCGGATGAAGCCCCTTGCGGACAAAGCTCTGGCTGCCTGGAGAAATG
>JARGFR010000300.1 GCA_029210985.1 Spirochaetaceae bacterium
CCTCGCCGGTACTCTATTCGCATTCCTCAGCTATCGCATGAAACACCTGAATGTCATCCACCTCAGCTCACTCGGGAGTTACGGTACGCTCTTCTATCCGGTTGGTATGTTGACGGCCTTTCTTGTTCTAAGTGACCTGCCGATTGACTATTTTCGGGTTTCCGTGCTGCTTCTCTCTGTGTCCGATACAGTTACCAGTTTCGGTACATTTCTACGTCGGGGAAATCCGAGACTCGCATTGCCTGCAGAAGAAAAAAGTCTTTGGGGTTCGGCTGGTTTCGCAGCAGCGACGTTACTCATCAGTCAGAGGCTTTTGCCCCATCCTGTTGGGAACGATATTTCCTACTTGGCAGTTCTTGCCGTTGTCGCGGTCAATCTTGAAATATTCTCTTTCCGCGGCTCGGACAACCTGAGTATACCTCTGGAATGCCTCACTCTTCCTCCGGATGACAACCGGCGGACTGACTCGACCGGTGGACATCATCGGTATCATAGGATTCGTGGGCATCGGTTAGATGCCGGTATACCGACTTGGTTTCCTAACTAAGCTCGGTTCGATGGCCGTATACGGGTTGGGGCTGCCTTGGCTCATTCCCGTCGCGGCATTCTTCTTGACGTCGGTGGCGCTCACCAAAATCAACAGCCGGGTGTATCGCAAGATATCGGAATCGGAATGCCGAAACATCTGGCAGGTGTGTGCCAATATCGCCGTCGCGACAATGGCGTCGGGGCTCTTTCTTGCAGTGGGCCGTTCCTTTTGGCGGCGCTTGCCGGTTCATTTGGAATTTCCTGGTTTGCCCTGTCTCTATTTCAAGGACCGACCGAATCCGGTCTGATCATCATGCTCACCGTCTCGGGCTTCCTGGCATCGTTAGTCGATTCCGTTCTGGGGGCCTTTCTCGAGCCCCGTCTGGGAAATGGGCCATATTTCGGAACTCTCAGGGTACCGGCATGATATCACCGAACGACGTGGTGAACTTCACCGCATCACTTTCCGCTCCGGTTTTCTATTGGCTTCCGCGTTTTCCCTTCGGCTGGGGGACCGGCCCGACCCCCGGATGCCGCCGACTCGGCGTTTTTTATCAATCGAGCCAAGTTTTTGCAGGTCTTGTCGATTCGCTGATCCGAGAGTTTGCGAAAAAGCGATTTGAATGCGGTTTCGTCATTAGAGCTGCGGGAAGCCCAATAGTTCCGAGAGGCCTCGGTGGTGTGGATGCGAAGCACCCGTCGATCATTCTCATCGCGAATCAGTTGGACGAATCCTCTCTGCTCAAGCTGAAGGGCGAGTTTCTTGACGTTCTGATAACTCATCAGCAGGTCGTCGGCCGCTTCGCCCAGAGTCGGCGGGGCAGGGCGAGTGGATCGGTCCAATGCGGCCATGAGGAAGAACTGCTTCACTGTGATGCCGTCGGACGCGAAGGTCTGATCGAATGTTTTCTCCCAGAGACGGGAGAGGGTGAACACGGCCTGAATCAGGTCCTGGGGTGTCGAGGAGTTGGAATTTCTGGATTTCTTACTCTTTTTGCCCACGTATATTCCTGAGAATCAGTCCGTATCCAATGAAGATGATGAGTGCCAGAACAATGAAGACGAGCTGCTGGGAGAAGAGGAAATCCGCATCGCTCTTGAGCGCCATCACCAGACCCATGGCATTCACCGAGACAATCATGGTGATGAAAAATCCGTAGAGAAGCAGTTGGATTCCCACAGACCCCGATGGTCTGGTCAGGAGCATGTAGATGCTTAACAGGGCCAGGGGTATGGAGATTCCCAGATCGAGGTAGCGAATCACCCAGAATAACGTCGGCGCCTCATCATAGCCCCGGGATGTGCCGGAAATCAGTACGGATCTCACTTCGGAAATCCACATACCGGCAAAGACCATGATGAAAAGTAGGAATGCCGAGACGTAAAATGGCCTTGCTTTTCGGGAAAACGGCCTCATGGTACGCTGGGAAAAGAGACCCATCACAACGGGAATGAAGAGAACTCCCGAGACGATGAGGGTGAGGAACAGAGCAAAGGCCTGCTCACTGTTCCCTGAGTATTCGGGCCGGCTCCATTCGATTCCGATGCCGACGGACAGGCCGTAATAGAGCATGAATATCGGGGCGAGGGCCAGTATGTAGTCCCCGGCCCTTTTCCCCAGCCAGAGAAGAAGGCCGCCGATAATAAACAGAGGAGAGAAGACGAAAAGATTGGCGGCATCCTGCCCCATGAGCTGAAACTCACCGGAAGGGGATGTGGCATATTGAAGTCGGCCCATGAAAAGGGGGCCCAGCAGGGTCAATGCCGCCAGGACAATTCCGTTCGCCGCCAGGAGAACAGCAGAGAACCGCCGTTCTAAAACGGTGATGGTGTTATTCATTTACAACCCTCATAAATAACTAATTATATATAAATATAATTAGTTATGTAAAATGAGTCAAGCAGGGATAAGTGTGTTGATCTCGGAAACAGTACCGAGCATCATCGGGGCAGGCCTATCTTAATGCGGCGACAATCCTCTCAACCGCTTCCTGGACATTTTCCCTGTGGTTGAATGCACTGATTCGTATGAAGCCTTCGCCCATCCTGCCGAAACCGCTGCCGGGTGTGACGACAACGTCGGCGCCTTTGAGCAGGGCATCGAATGTGGCCCAGGAATCCTCCCCGGTTTTCACCCAGACATAGGGGCTGTTCACTCCGCCCCAGATTTCATAGCCTACCGCGTTCATGGCGTCGCGGATGATTTTCGCATTGTCCAGATAGGATTCGATCAGAGCCCGGGTTTCGGCGGCGCCGTCAGGCGAATAGACCGCTGCGGCGGCTTTCTGGACCGGATAGGAGACGCCGTTAAACTTGGTGGAGTGCCGCCGGTTCCACATATCCCGGAGATTCACTCCGTCAATCTCGATGGCGCCGGGCACAACGGTATAAGCACAGCGTGTGCCGGTAAATCCCGCAGTTTTGGAGAAACTGCGGAACTCCACCGCGCAGGTGTCCGCGCCGGGCACCTCATAGATGCTTCTGGGAAGATCCGGATCGGTGATGAACGCTTCATATGCGGCGTCAAAGAGGAGGAGCGACCCCTTGGATACGGCCCAGTCCACCCACTCTCGAAGCTGCTCTTTGGTGGCTGTCGTGCCGGTGGGATTGTTG
>JARGFR010000301.1 GCA_029210985.1 Spirochaetaceae bacterium
CGATTAGTCGATAAATCGACCGGCGAATTGCTCCGGGCCGTGAACGAACTGAAGCACGGAACTCTTCGGGGATTGGGACGGAACTGGGCGGATTGGGACACTGAGACCCGGCCGGACAAAATCGCCGGAACCCAGCATTCCGTGCATCCGTATCGGGTTTATATGGACGGACTGCGCAGTCCCTTCAACGTGGGCTCGGTACTCAGAACTTCCCTGGCCTTCGGATTTGAACAGGTTTGGGCATCGCCGGATTGTGCACCGCCGGATCATGCCAGATCTGTTCGAAGCTCAATGGGTGCGGTGGACAGGGTCCCCTGGAAGAAGCTTGAGATTGAGGAAATTGACGAGACTGAAATGGGTCGGCTTTTCGCTTTGGAAGTCGGCGGAACACCAATCGAGGAGTTTCCGTTCCCCGAATCCGGTACGGTTGTTCTGGGATCCGAAGAACTGGGAGTGTCTCCCGAAATTCTAAAGAGGGCGGAATCCGAGGGAGGAGTCGTCAGCATCCCGCTGCCCGGGCCGAAGACCTCACTGAATGTGGGTGTGGCCTTCGGTATATTGGCCCATGGCTGGAACTCTCGGTGTTCTTCTAGCGGCGAAGATTTCTTTCAATCTCCGGTTTATTGAAACCGACAATCACCTTCCCGTTGATATCGATGACGGGTACGCCCATCTGTCCGGATTTCCGAACCATTTCATCGGCGCGGCGCTGATCCCTGGACACATCATATTCGGTGAAAGGAACCCGGTTTTCCTTAAAGTATCGCTTTGCGACGGTGCAGTAGCTGCATGACGGCGTGGTGTAGATGGTAACGGCCATGTGATCTCCTGTACGATCAATTAATGTATATATTAAATACTATATATAACATAGATCGTCAAGTGGGACAGGAATCCCGTCAGCCGGATTACTTGAGCTTAATCTCCGCATCATAATTGTTGGATAGTCGATGCTGAACTTCCTTGAACTGTTCTTCGGATGTGATGCGGAATTTCGCGAGTATGGAATGGTCCATGATGTCGTAGGCCATCTCCCCGAACTCAAAGGCACAGAAGGCATTTCCCAGGTAGACACAGTAGACGATGAGCCTGTGTTCCGGGCGGCAGGCGTTGGGTTCGTGGTGGTAGCGGATCGATTCTATCAAGGAATCCGAAAAATTCCATTTCTCGGCGATTTTAGCCCCGATTTCGGCATGATTGTATCCTGCGGACAAATCCTCAAAGAGACCTGGTGCAATATCCCGCTCCGAACTGAAGTGTTTGATTCGGTCCAGCAGATCGGGGTGGACGGCGGAGAAAACGATCTTACCGATATCGTGGAGCACACCGCCCACATAGGCATCATCGATGATGTCCTTGCTGCGGGTAATCTGACGGGCCAATGTGAAGCTGTAGAATGCCACGCGATGGGCATGTTCCCAGAGTTCCGGATGAGCGGGAAGATCCAGGATTTTTTCAGTTCCGTAATTGAAGAGCATGTTCTTCACGCCCCTCAATCCGAGCATTTTCACAGCGTCGACAATGTTGTCCACTTTGTTCGGCAGCATGAACTGTGCGGAATTCACGGTCTTCAGCAGATCCGCAGTGAGGGAGGGATCGGTGCTGATTTTACGGGCGATGTCATTGATTTCACTCTTTGGATCGTTGATGAGTCTTTGGATGGCCACGATGTTCTCGGGGAATTGGGGCAGACGGTCGATTTCTTCGACTATCTGATTGATCAGCATATCCAGCTTTTCAAGCTTCACTTCATTGATGGGCACTGTGATGCTGGCGGTAGTAACGCCTTCTTCGCCCTCGATTTCATAGGCGTCTTCGTCCAATCCCATTTTGCGAAGCATCAACACCAGTATGACGATTCCCAGCCCGGCGCCCTCCGAATCATCCAGTACTTCGGCAAAGGCTTCTTCCAGGGTTTCGAAAGCTCTGGATCTGGCGATTCTGTCATAAACCCGCATCTGTTCTTTGCGGGTGATTTCCACATTGTTCTTGATGGAAATCTTGAAATTCCGACCTTTGGGGTGGAAAAGAAACTTGATGTACAAACCCCGGTTCTTCTGCATCTCCAGCCAGAAATCATGATTGTTGAGAGTTTCTTCCTTGAAGTTCTTCATTCCCTCAACGTAGTCTTCACGACTTTGGATATCGAGCTTCTTTTCGTCGAAATAGACACGTTTGGTATTGGCCTTTTTTGCATTGACCGCCAATTCTTTGAGACAGTAGGACAAATGATCCTTGAGCTGACCCTGCCCCAGTTCCTCGAGATAGGCCGCAAGAATTTCATCAATCTGCTCTTCGGTTTCATGAGGCAGCTTATAGGTGGTGACGGTCAGGGGGACCGACATCCTCACTGATTGCTTGATTTTGTCGACAATTATCGGATTCGGCATCAACTTTTCCTTATTAACTGATTATAGCCTCGGCAAGACTCTATGTGTCAAACACCGAAAATTGTTCCTAATAACGATTGTTTATGATAGGTCGGCCAGTTCCGCCAATCCGTGTCGAACCTGCTCATTGACGCTGTGCCGTTCAAATCGATCATTTCTCCGGTTCCGGCCAGCTTTCACACCGGTGAGAAGCGCCATGACTTCATCGATTGTTTCGGCGGCCCAGATATGAAACCGTCCGGCTTCCACGGCCTGAATCACAGCGTCCGGCAGAATCACCGCCGCCGCATTCCGGGCCGGTACAATCACGCCCTGTTTTCCGGTGAAGCCTTTGGCCCGGCAGGCCTGGAAGAACCCCTGGACTTTTTCATGGATTCCTCCCACAGGTTGGATTACACCCTGCTGGTTGATTGCTCCTGTGACGGCGATATCCTGCCGGATCGGCAGCTCTGATATGGCGGAAAGAAGTGCGGCCAGCTCGGCCGCGGACGCCGAATCACCGTCAATTTCATAATAGGATTGTTCGACGGCGATGGTCGCGGTCATAGACAGCAGCTGACGCCTGGCGTATCGATGCCGCAAATAACCCTCCAAGAGCAAAACGCCCTTGTCGTGAAGTTCCCCGGACAACCCGGACTCCCGCTCGATGTT
>JARGFR010000302.1 GCA_029210985.1 Spirochaetaceae bacterium
GGGCCTATCGGACTGGAAACCGCCGCCGACATTCTCGCGGCGGGCTTGAACTGCGTGATTCTTGAAGCCGGTTCCGTAGGGCAAACCATCGCCGACTGGCCCTCGAACACACCCTTCTTCAGCTCCCCGGAACGATGCGCAATCGCGGGAGTTCCGATACAGAGCCTGCATCAATCCATGCTGATGGGCGAGGAATACCTCTCCTACCTTCGACAGACCGTGGAGATTCGGAATCTTCCGGTACTCACCTACACCCCTGTCCTGACCATTGAGCGAACCTCAAACGGGTTTGTCCTGACGGCCGGTCCCGAAGGGTTGGTTCGGGAGTACCGGAGTCGATACGTCGTCCTGGCCACCGGAAATATGAGTCGGCCCCGGCGTCTCGGCGTGCCCGGAGAAGATTTGCCCCACGTCGCTCACCGGTTCACCGATGTCCATCGATATTTTCGACGACGGCTTCTTGTCGTCGGAGGCCGCAACTCCGCCGTGGAAGCCGCGATCCGATGCTGGCGGGCCGGAGCGGAGGTAGCCGTCAGCTACCGGGGGCCCCGCTTCGAGAAGAAGAAACTCAACAGCCGATATCATCTGGAAATCAGCATCCTCACCGATAAGGGCAAGATCGGATTTCTTCCCGAAACGGAGATTCAGGAAATCAGGAGGGATCGCGTTATCCTCAGCTCTCCCAGAGGTCAACAGGAATACCCCTGCGACGACGTACTCATCCAGGCCGGGTACGAAAGCGACCTCAGCCTGATGGAAATGGCGGGGGTGACCCTGGAAGGAGCCGAGCGCGTACCGCAACTGAATCCCGAAACCATGGAAACCAACGTGCCCGGATTGTTCCTGGTCGGCACCGCTTCGGGAGGCGGTAAAATCTCCTACAAGATATTCGTGGCCACGAGCCACCATCACGGGCCGGCCGTCACCAAACGCATCACCGGGCAGGACGCCGCCTATTCGGGGTCTATCCCGGCCAGGGCATATCCCTTTGACAACGCCGATATCACGCCCACCGAAGGTGACGGAGATGAGCCATCCAGTCCGGCCGAGCCCCTGCCGAAGTCCATATCAGGCTGATGAATCTGCCGAAAAAACGGGTCCTTTTCGATCAATCGGACAATCCATCCGCCGGATAAACCGGACCGCGGAGAGCGGGAGCAGTGCGGAAAGGATGAAGAGAATCAGGTATCCGGTCATCGGGAAAAGAGCCACAGTGAGGTTCAATGTGCCGATATTCCCGGTATAGAGCACTCTGTCCCTGTCGGAAGTGATTTTCACCAGCACCGCTTCGGAACTCATCTTCTGGGCGCTGATGGCCGAACCGGAAATCAGGAATACCGCCAGATAGGCCGGAACCGGCAGCCAGGTACCGAAAATCAGAGCCGGTATCGGCAGAGCCGTGCCCAGAGAGGCCAGGATGAACATCAACCCCTTGAATCCCAACTTCCGCGAAACTCGTTTCCACAGGAATCCGGATATCACGATTCCGGCAATCTGCACCAGCAGGAGATTTTCCACCAGGGAGGAATCCAGCAGATATCGCTCCTGAGCGTATGCCATATAAAAAGGCAGCAAAACGACGGCCAATCCCAGAAGGTTGGCGACAACGATGTAATTTCTCAGATTGTTATCGTTCTTGATGCGCTCGGGAATCGACTTCAAAGTCGACCAATAGGATATCCCGGCTTCCTGAGTTCCGTTCAATGGCTCTCTGATAACATAAAAACCCGCTGAAGCGCTCAGCAGCGCCGCCGCGGTGTAGAGCACCGCATAATTATCGGGAAAACCGACTTTTTTCAGGACGGACCTGACGATCAGTGCGGAAACAAGACTCCCCACCCCGGAAATAATCTGTTTGTTCACAACAAGAGAACGTCTGAGAGATGGTTCAAAACTTTTTCATAGGATATCAATGTAGGCCAGGCCTGCAAACGCACCGCTGAACGTGAACAAGAGCAGTTCGATATAGATGAGCCCCAAACCCACGGCAAGGGAAAATCTCCCGATATCCATAACGGTCAGCGCCATTCCAATCAGGGCAAGGATACGGAGATTGATGCCCAGAATCAGGAAGGGTTTCTTCCGGCGGCGGCCGTGAAGATAACCGGCAAACGACAGCTGAGCGATCAGGGAAATGCCGATCATGATGGCGCTCATGATTCCGATATGCAGCTCGTTGCCGCCGACGCGGATAATCATTGCCGGAAGAACCGTGTTGATTTCTATGAATGTGGCCGTGACGGCCAGAAGAGCCGCATGCCAGATAAATGCCGCGTAATTTTTATTGATCATGGACTGCCGACTTCAATACCGGCCAGGGGATTGTGCCCGTGGACCCGGTCTTTCACGACAAGAGTGGTCTGGTCTCCGGGAAACTCTCTTGTGAAGAGTATGTCATGCCCCAGACACAGCCCCACCTGCACCGCCAGATCGACGCCTTCGGCGGTGAGCTGGGCCGCCTGACTGACTGGGTTGCATGAGACACCCGGCAGATTGCTTTCAGTATTGATTTCAGACTGAGCCATGGCTCCGCAGGTGCAGGAGATGCCGATACAGGGAACTCCTCCATCCAGAAACATACGGCGGATATCGCCTGCCAATTATTCCATTCCATAACAGTAGGCCAGCCCGACTTTCCGATACTCTCCGCCGGCGGCAACTCAGGCAGTCCATCAGAAGGCGCCCTATTCCAGTTCTTTACCGGCGGCGATACCGGCAATGGTGCCGTCGGATACGGCGGTGGTAATCTGACGGTATTGCTTCGAGGTGACATCACCGGCGGCGAAAACATCTTTGATATTCGTCCGCATTTCGGCATCGGTTTTCAGATATCCCCACTGATCGAGTTCCAAGGACTTGTCGAAGGCTTCTATGTTGGGAATGAAGCCGACAAAGACGAAAATACCGTTGGTTCTGACCTCTTTGCGCTCACCTGTGGGGAGATGTTCCACCACCACACCCATGTCCGAGGAACCATATTTCTTAAACTCCCGGGGCTCATGTTCCCACAGGACTTCCA
>JARGFR010000303.1 GCA_029210985.1 Spirochaetaceae bacterium
ATGAACGGTTCCCTCCGGTGCGGGTCTTTGATTGTAGATTGCTCTCTGTTCGGCAATCACCCGAGGAACCTTGCCCCTGAGGTTTCCGTTCAGCAGAACGAGGCCCGTCACGGCAATCGCGAGTAACGCGACAGCGGCGAATGAACGTCTCATCCCTTGACGACGAAGTTCACCAGTCGATCGGGAACGGCGATAATTTTAACGACGTTTTTCCCGTCGATCCACTCGCCGATCTTCTCATCTTTCTTAGCCAGAGCTTCGAGCTCGTCTTTCGGCGTAC
This sequence comes from Spirochaetaceae bacterium, assembly GCA_029210985.1. Classification (GTDB taxonomy): domain Bacteria; phylum Spirochaetota; class Spirochaetia; order DSM-2461; family DSM-2461; genus UBA2779. Next base: position 281 of record JARGFR010000303.1, read on the forward strand.
CGGCGGCCACGATCATCTTGGACCGGACTTTGCCGTTCACCTGTATGACGATCTCTTTCTCATCGTCGGCGGCCAACTCGTCGCTCCACTCCGGATAGGGTTCGTAGGCCAATGTGTCGTCATGACCCAGACGCGACCACATCTCTTCGGCCAGGTGCGGTGCATAGGGAGCGACGATGAGAACAAAGGGTTCCCAGAGCTTCCTCCAGCACGTCTTTTCCTGAAAGATGCCGTTGATGAAAATCATCATCTGGGCAATGGCGGTGTTGAAATCCAGTGTGGATGTATCGTTTCCCACCTTCTTGAGCGTTTTATGAAGGAGCTTCACCAGATCCGCCGGCGGTTCGCCCTCTTCAATGGGCCGTTCGGCAACATCCCAGACTCGGTTCAGAAAACGATGAACTCCGGCTAATCCTTTGGTCTGCCACGGCATGGAGACTTCCAGGGGACCCATGAACATCTCATAGATCCGCATCGAATCGGCGCCGAAGTCCCGAATGATGTCGTCGGGGTTGATGACGTTTTTCAGGCTCTTGGACATCTTGGCCACAACTCTCTCGAGTTTGACTCCCGTGGCCTTCTCGGTGTACTCCTCGCCCTCAATTTCCACCTCGTCCACCGGAACGAGAACCTTATCCGGCCGCATATAGGCAAATGAGGTAATCATCCCCTGGTTGATGAGGCGCTGAAACGGTTCGGAGGTGGAGACCACACCGATGTCGTGGAGCACTTTGTGCCAGAACCGGGCGTAAAGCAGATGGAGAACGGCATGCTCGGCGCCGCCGACATAGAGGTCCACCGGCATCCAGTACTTTTCTTTGTCGGGGTCGACGAAGGCTTCTGTGTTGTCAGGATCGATAAACCGCAGATAATACCAGCAGGAGCCGGCCCACTGGGGCATGGTGTTGGTTTCCCTCTTGGCCGGGCCTCCGCATTCCGGGCATGTACAGTTCACCCATTCGTCGATTACCGCCAACGGGCTCTCGCCGGTACCGGAGGGTTCGTAGCTTTTCACCTCGGGCAGAGTGAGGGGGAGCTGTTCTTCGGGAACCGGCACGATGCCGTCCTTCGGGCAGTGAATCAGGGGGATGGGTTCGCCCCAGTAGCGCTGGCGGCTGAAAATCCAGTCCCGGAGTTTGAAATTGACTGTCCGAAAGCCCTTATCGTCCTTTTCGAGCTTCTCGATGATGGCGTCGATGGCTTCCTGTTTGCCCATGCCGTCGAGAAAGCCGGAATTGACATGGGGGCCGTCACCGGTGAATGCCTCTTTCTCAATGTCCCCGCCCTGAAGAACCTCAATGATGGGAAGGCCGAACTTTTTGGCGAATTCCCAGTCCCGCTGATCGTGTCCGGGAACCGCCATGATGGCGCCGGTACCGTAGGAAATCAGGATGTAATCGGAAATCCATACCGGAATTTTCTCGCCGTTCACCGGGTTCACGGCGTAAGCGCCGGTGAAGACGCCGGTTTTCTCTTTGGCCAGGTCGGTGCGTTCCAAATCACTCTTGTGACTGGCTTTTTCGATATAGGAGTCCACCGCGGGACGATGCTCGTCGGTGGTGATTTTCTGCACCAGGGTATGTTCTGGAGACAGCACCATATAGGTGGCCCCGAAGAGTGTGTCGGGCCGGGTGGTGTACACTTCGATGTGTCCCTGGGCCGCCGCCCCATCGGCCAGCGAGAAAGTGACGTTGGCGCCTTCGGACCGGCCGATCCAGTTGCGCTGCATCGCCTTGATGGAATCAGACCAATCAAGATCATCCAGATCCGCGAGCAGTTCTTCGGCATAGGAAGTGATTTTCAATACCCATTGGCGCAGTGAGCGGCGCTCCACAATCTGGCCGCAGCGCTCGCATTTGCCGTCCTTCACTTCCTCATTGGCCAGACCGGTCTTGCAGCTGGAACACCAGTTGATGGGCATGTCCGATTCGTAGGCCAGGCCGCGCTTGAAGAGCTGCAGGAAGATCCATTGGGTCCAGCGGTAGTACTCCGGGGTGTGCGTACGGACTTCCCGATCCCAGTCGTAGCTGAAGCCCAGACTCTTTATCTGCTTGGTGAAGTGCTCGATGTTGGCTTCCGTCGTGCTTCGAGGCGGCATTCCCGTCTTGATGGCGTAATTCTCGGCAGGCAGACCGAAGGAGTCGTAGCCCATGGGATGAAGGACGGCATATCCGTTCATCCTGAGATAGCGGCAGTAGATATCGGTGGCCGTGTAGCCTTCGGGATGTCCGACATGGAGTCCGGCGCCGGAAGGGTAGGGAAACATATCCAGGATATATCGACGCTTCTCCGGGGAGACGCTTTCGTCTTCGGTCACCTTGAAGGTTTTGTTCTCTTCCCAGAATTTTTGCCATTTGGGTTCTATCTCTTGAAACGGGTAGCTGCTCATGGAGCCGATCATAGCGGTTTTCGGGGGGGAGCGTTAAGGGTTTACTTCAGGATGGACAGCACGTCGGGAATGCGCTTTATCACCAGCGGAAAATCCGCCGGCTCCAATGGTACGACTTCCCCGTCGGTCTCCATCAGGATGGCGCCCTCATGGCTGAGTTCCACCGAATCGGCGACGAACAATTCCGCGATGGGCAGCCCGCGATGGGCGCCGCGGTAGAACAGCGGTTTGATACGCATTTTTCCCATGAGGGTAAGAGGCGTCACCAGGAGGAAATTTTCTTCCCCCGGCAGGACTTTC
>JARGFR010000304.1 GCA_029210985.1 Spirochaetaceae bacterium
CCATCCGCGGGTCCGATCCGGACGCCGCCCTCTATTGGATGGCGCTGATGATTCGGGCAGGAGAAGATCCGCGTTTCATTTTCCGACGCATGCTCATCAGCGCCTGCGAAGATGTCGGCCTGGCCGCACCCGAAGCTCTGGGCATTGTGGAATCCTGCGCCGCCGCGTTTGACCGGGTGGGTCTGCCCGAGGGTCAGTTCCATCTCACCCATGCCGTTCTGTACCTGGCCACCGCCCCGAAATCCAACTCAGCCCTGGGATTCTTCGATGCCCTGCGTGACGTGGAAGAAAGCAAAAACAGTGATGTTCCCGCGCATCTGAGAGATCCCAGCCGGGACAAACATGCCTTCGGCCATGGGGAGGGCTACAAATACCCCCATGCCTGGCGCGACCACTGGACCTCCCAGCAATACCTCCCCGACGGTCTCTCAGGCCGTGTCTTCTACCGCCCCGGAGAGCTCGGATATGAAGGGCGGGTCCGTCAAACGGTTCTGGCCCGAAGAGAAGCCCAGGTGGCGTCCATGTTGGAAGAGGATGACCTCCAGGGCGGTGAAGTGCTCACCTATTCCCCCGGCGATGACGAGAGGGAGCGCTGGGTCAGGCGTACCGAGTCATCGGCGGAGAATCTGGCCATCGCCGTCCGGGGCATTCTTTTTGAAAACTGGAAACCCCGGAGGCACGATCGGGTTCTGATTCCCGCCGACCCGGCCGGCGTCCTTTTGTGGGAGGCCCATCGGCGGGTGCCCGAAGGCGGAGTCACGGCATTGTGCCCCGGGGACCGGTCCTTCGATGCCCTGAGCTGGCTGGCCGGCGGACTGCCGGCCGCCGAACGGCCCGGAATCGTCAAAGGGTCTCTCGATCAACAGGAAACCATAGCCGAACTCGCCGGCGGCGGAGTGCTCTACGACGCGGTTCTCGGACGCAATTGGCTTGTCCGGGCAGCCGGACAAATCCGACGTCAAAAACTCCTTGCGGCGGCATTCGAACTGACCGAAACCGGAGGCCTCCTCCTCTTGGCCGAGCCCCGGCCCGGATCGGGTACGACATTGGCGGAGGTGGTGCCGGCCGGAGTGCTGCCCGCCGATCTGGAAAAGCGCTTCAGGGATGCTGAAAAAAAGGTGATTGGGGATTTATCCGGTCATACAGACACCGAATCCGTTCTCGAAGCCGTCGAAAATACCGGCTGGAGCAATGGGACAGTGGAATACCGGGAGGCCCGGGAGCGCCGCAGCCTTGTGGAAACCCTCCTGCAGAATTGGCTGGATTCCCGCCGGGAAGGCAGCTACGGCTATCTCATGTCGAAAGCCATGGGAGAAGAACTCTGGAGAGATGTTTCAATCAGGATCAAAGCCCTTCTGGTCGGCCGGACGGTATCCTGGCAAAGCGGTCTCGAAATCATCTCAGCCCGGAAATCCTGAATGACGATACCCAGACTCTTTGAAGATGAGTCCATCATCGCCGTGGAGAAGCCGAGAGACATCCACGTTCATCCCACAAAACTCTCCCGGGGGGAAATCAGCGTTCAGGTGATACTGGAAAAAGAACTGGGCATGAACCTATACCCCGCGCATCGCCTGGACAGGCCCGTGGGAGGCGTTCTGCTCATCGCCAAGAATGTCGAAGCCGCCTCAAGGCTCGGTGAAGCCATTCGGAGTCGAGACGGGATGGACAAGAGGTATCTGTGCGTCGTGAGAGGGTGGATGGACGGTTCGGGAGTCCTGGACAGGCCGATGCGCCAGGCTCCGGGTAAACCCGAGCGGGACGCGGTTACCCGATGGCGGGCCCTTGGGCAAGCTGAAGCGGATTGGCCGGACGGTCGGTTTCCCACCAGCCGCTACACCCTCGTGGAATGCATCCTGGAAACAGGCCGCTATCACCAGATCCGCCGTCACCTCTCGGTGGCCAGTCACCCCATCCTGGGTGACGTCTCCCACGGGGATAACCCACGCAATCGGATATGGATGAAGGAAACCGGTATCGAAGGACTGATGCTTCGGGGACACCGACTCTCATTTCTCCATCCCCTCTCCGGCCGGCGGATTTCCCTCACCGCTTCGGCCGACCCGAGGTTCATCCGGGCCGCCGAACTCTTCGGTTGGGACCGTCGATTGGTCTCCGAGTAAAATCAGTTCGGGAGCTTGATTTCTCTCTTGTCCTCATCTTCACGGGGACGGTAAAAGACCGCCACATGACCGATGGTGTTCACCAGCACCGAGGCCGTATTGGACGCCAGTTTCGGTGCAATTTCTTGAATGGATTCCTTGTGTCCGACGAATCGGACCTTAATCAGTTCATGGGCTTCGAGCTCGGAATCGGTCTGTTTGGATACGCCTTCCGAGAGGCCCTCTTTGCCGATCATCACCGTCGGCTTCACGCTCATGGCTTTCCGGGCCAGAGCGCGCCTTTGCGTTTTCGTCAATTCCATTCGATGGAGGATACGTCTTCCGGCGGCTTTGAGTCCAGGTTCGTATTGACAGAAGGGCCGAACAAAGGGTAAAAAAGGTCCCCGTGGCCGCGTGCGGCCGCAGCATGGTGGATGTAGTTCAGTGGTAGAGCGCCAGATTGTGATTCTGGTTGTCGCGGGTTCAAATCCCGTCATCCACCCATCGGTCATCCGACCGACAATGCGTCCTTAGCTCAGCTGGATAGAGTAACGGGCTTCGAACCCGTAGGTCGCAGGTTCGAGTCCTGCAGGGCGCGAATTCAAAAGACCCCCACCCGGGGTCTTTTGAATTCCGGGGACCCGGCGAGGCGCGAGGAGAGCGAGAGCGGAGACTGAGCTTGCTCAGGCTTTACCGATCCGACGAAGCGCCCATGCGAAGCAGGATGCTGAGGCAAGCCGAGGGAGCGGCCCGAAAAGGATTCTAGAATGCCCAAAAGGTTATTTCTTTGTTGGACCTCTAAAAACCGGATTCGCCTCTTAGGCTTTTTGGTACTGCC
>JARGFR010000305.1 GCA_029210985.1 Spirochaetaceae bacterium
ATAGGCCGACCTTCGAAAGACCATAAGCTGACCAATGGCATGACTGAAAAGTGAAAGTTTCGTGAGCTTGATCAGCCAGAACGGCAGAAAGGTCATATTCACCATGTAGAGGACCGGGAAGAAAATATACTCCTTGATGCTCTTGGCCATATGCCGGGCATATGCCGAGAGAGAATCGGCGCCATGTCGATCCATACGATCCGCCACCCAGGAAAGAAAATCAGTTTGGGGCATGATGTCGGCGTCCAGGAAAACCAGCAATTCTCCATCCGCTTGTTCGGCCAGCTGACACATCGCGTAGGGTTTGCCGTTCCAGCCCTCCGGAAGACAGGCCCCCTTGATAGCCCTGAGTCTCCCATCAATCCGAACAAACTCCTGTATCACGTCCCAGGTGCCGTCGGTGGAGTTGTCGTCAATGACGATCACCTCGTAATTGCCGTAATCCTGACGGAGAATGGCCTCCAGTGTGGGGCGAATCCGCTTCTCTTCATTTCGTGCGGGAATGAGAACGGAAATCTTCGGACCGTCGATTTTTCTGGCCCGCCTGCGGCTCAAACGGAAAAAGACGGCGTTGGAAATACTCAGCAGCGTAAACCAGGAGCCGGCGATGACCAGAAATAGTGCGTACCAGTGGAGTATTGAATCCATGTCCAACAAGCGTATCACACTTTTATCGGAGTTCCATCAGGAACCGCCGGCCTCAGAAAGCCGCAGCATTGCCGCAGCGTAGACATTTCCGGGATAGACGTTCAGCGCCCGGCGAAAGAAAGGTACGGCCTCATCCCAACGTTCGGCCATGGTGTGAGCAAAACCGATACCGATGGCGATGTTGTGTTCATCTTCCCTATCCAGTCCATCCATGGCGGCGATGTCTTCCAGCATGGCAATACCCTTATCGGGGTTGCCGCCCCAGATACCCGGGGAATAGACGTAGCGTGAGGCCAGGAGCATATGAGCCTTCACTTCGTCCGGATCGAGTTCAACCGCCTCTTCGGCGAGAGGAGTGATTTTAGTGCCGTTGGCCATGAGAAACCCGAGCGTCTTGAGGGTAGACAGCTGACTGAGGCTTTCAGCATAGAGCCGGACACCCCGGGCATCCCGTCCTCCGGACAGGTATTCTCCGGCGAGAGCCATCGAGTCTTCATACAGGGCGATGATATCGTCCAGTCTGGAGTAACTCTTCTGCAGCTTCTTGAACTTTCCCTTCCGAAGATCTTCATCCTGGGCCAAGACTTCATCAACCGTATCCAGAGCTTGATATCCGCGAGCTAAATAGTAAACACTTTGGGCTTCCCAGAACATCATTTCGCGCTCGTTGATGTTCAACTCCCCCAGGTCGGCCAGTATAATCCGGTACTTGCGATAGAGAGCGTCATCATCAATGTCTTGAAGATACATGGAATCCCGAAGGTCACCCACAAGTTCGGCGGCTTGATCGGCCGGAGGGGATTGAGCGAACAGGGAAAAGGAACTCAGGAAGAAGATAAGGAGTGTCGGGAAAAAGAGCAATTTGATACGAGTCGACATGACCATAAGATAGGCCGACTTCCCGGTAATCTCAAGCCGCAGCAGACATTTGATCAGCTCACGGAGACGCGATCTTCGACAGAACACAGTAAGTTCTCCATAAACGGCAGAAATCCATTATCCCGGAACAAATCGGGAGAGGCGACAAAGGGAATTGTTTTGCGCGTCACGGCCTGGACAATGCGTTCGTCATAAGGAAGAGACATTCCGACATTGATTTTTTGATTACGACAGAATTCCAGGACTTGAGAGTACATTACCTGGGAAATATCCGCTTTATTGATAATCACGGTGGAGGGAATGCGAAATGACTTTACGAGATCCACCAGGCGCTCCATGTCTCTTAATGCGGAGACCGAAGGTTCGGTGACGATAACGGCGTGGTGGGCTCCGGAAAGTGATGAAATGACGGGGCAGCCGATACCGGGAGAACCATCGGTGATGATGAATTTCATGCCGGAGCCGACTGCTTCCTTTCTGGAACGATGTCTGACGGCCGATACAAGTTTACCCGAGGTTTCTTCACCCGGTTCGAGCCTCCCGTGGACCATGGGTCCGTAATTCGTCGAGCCAACCATCAGATGACCTGTTAGAGACTCTTTCATCGTCACCGCGCCAACCGGTCAGATATGAGCACGGACATCGCAGCCTTCGCAATTTCTTTTCACCTCAAGATCGGGTCCGATCGCCAAAAAACGACATCGGGTGACACAGGGTTTCTGCCCGCCGCAGGCGGCTCCCTCCCGGCACAGCGTGGGATCGATCCATGCCTTGCGCGCGATGAGAAAGGGTTCCTGTGTAATTGGTGCGGGGTCGAGAAGGATGGCCAGATCTGGGGCATCGACATCGCAGTCCGTAAGAACCGCGTCGCTCAATGCGGCGAAGATAGAGGAGGCAAAGGTTGTTTTCCCCGTTCCTCCCTTGCCGGAAATAACAACAATTTCCCCGGTCATAACACCTCCTGAGATAGTCCGGCGGCTTTGACAACCGCTTCGGCGACTGGTGCGATGAGCTCAAGACCATGGGGTTCCATTTCCAGCCAGCCCTATCGCCCCCTCGCCATGTTCTCGGCCAAGGTTCGGCTGAACGGAATCGAACCAGGGACGGTCAAGTCGTCCTCACGACAATATTCGAAAATGTCGTCATTGCCGATGCCGGCTTTGTTCACCACAACACCAAACGGAATATTGAGTTCACGGAGCATCCTGACGGCCATAGCCATGTCGCTGAGTCCAAACGGGGTGGGTTCTCCCACCAGAACGGCGTAATCGGCATTCTCCACCGCGGCCACCGCGGAACACGAAGTCCCGGGCGGGCCGTCGATGAAGACAAGAGAATCATCTGGAGCCGTCTCCCGC
>JARGFR010000306.1 GCA_029210985.1 Spirochaetaceae bacterium
CCTATACTCGAATTCCGGGTCGATTCGAGGCTGAAAAACCGGTTTGGATTCGGTGTAGGCAATTCCGCATCGTTTGGCTTGTTCCAGAATACCCTGACTGATATTTCGAAGACCCTCTCTCATCGCTTTCAGAATTAAATCCATCCCGGAGCGGCAATCGAATTCGATGTCGACCAAATGGTAATGTTTACACGATCCGCGTACATGCCGCAGCGCGTAGGTGACCGTACTGAAGAGTTTTGCCGCGGCTATCGACTCACGATAGGGAAACCAGAGGCTGCTGAGCTGCGCTCCATGATAATCGAGCAGTTCCTCAAGCCGAGTCGTCGATCCGCGCAGTCGATTGAGAAACTCCCTGCTGGGAAACTTCGGATGGTCGTAAGACCGAAGGGTATGACTGCACATATCCAATACGGGAGCAGAATAGTGCTCCACCTGTTTGAGGAATACAACCGCGCCCTTTTTTTCTTTTCCGAAAATCATACCCCTGCTAAGTGTACGGAGTTACGGTGTGAGCTTCAAATATGAAAGAAACCTTTCCCCCAATTCTGTGAGTTTGCCTCGAATTCATTTACCGAATTGACCCTCCAGCCGCATCCTGTATTCCGGAGGTGAAACCATGACGTATCTACGTGAAGACCTCGGTAATAATCCGATTCCAAAAATTCCTCAATAAAAAACGCTTATTAATGTATTTTTTATCGATAATTATTACTAAATACATATTTTAGGAGGAATCTCCATGCGCCTGAGGTCCAGACTGACTCTGGTTTTCTCTCTGGTTCAAATTCTGACCGCCGCGGCGATCGGACTGTCATTGAGTTTTGTTGTCAGGAACATCATCGAGGGCATGGTGGAAAAAGAGTCTCGAGAAATGGTGTCGTCCATTTCCGGCACCCTCGGTCTATTGGGTTCTTCCATCGAAGAAACCGGTATAGACAACAGCGACTTTCAAACCGCCCGACAATTTGTTCTGGATAGAAAGATCGGTGAAACCGGATTCTATTTTGTTCTTGATGAAAACGGAACTTACATTATCCATCCCAACGATACGGTAGAAGGTGTGAGTTGGGTAGGAAAGCAGGCCTTTATCGATGACATCATGTCGCACAGGGATTCGCCGGATGATGAGAGATTTGTCAGATTCATTTCACCAAAAACAGGTGAATGGAAACAAGTCTACTTTTCTACGGTCCCCGGCCTTGGTTGGACCGTTTGTTCTTCCGCCTGGGAACATGAAATGTACAGGCCTGTGTCCAGAATCAATGTGGTCCTTCTGATTGTTCTGAGTGTTGCGGCCCTTCTGACCATTCTGGTTTCGCTCCGTGTCAGTTATCGCCTATCCGGAGCTTTCAGCGGTGTTGCCGGGGCTCTGATGACGGCGACGGAAGGTGATTTTACCGTAAAGGTACCTGTCGATAATTTTGCACGAGAGACGGAACAGGCAACCAAATGCCTCAATCGTTCAGTATCGGAGACAATGAACCTCATGGTGGGGACGGTGAAACAGCTGGCGCTGCGCAGCTCGGATATCGGTGCCAGATTGAAAGATGATATCGAACAGTCCGTCGCCGGAATTACTGAAGTTGACGAAACACTCCGGAGTCTGTCCGGCAACATGTCCAATCTGGATGCCTCCACACGTGACGCAGAAGAATCTATTGAGATTTTAAGAAAGGCCACGAACGAACTGCAGTCGGAAGCTGCAAACCAGGCGACAGCCGCGGACCAATCGTCGGCGGCGATTGAAGAGATCAGTGCAACCATGGCCAGTGTACGCAACGTTGCGGAAAAACAGTCGGAAATCGGCATTGAACTGATCAAACAGCTCAATTCAAATAAGGTGGCTATTGACGATCTCATGAAGGCCCTTCGAAGCATACAGGCCCGGGTGGAGGATATTGCTTCCTTTAACGCGATTATCAACGACGTTGCCGACCGGACTCATCTATTGGCGATGAATGCGGCAATAGAAGCGGCTCGTGCAGGAGAAAGCGGACGAGGCTTTGCCGTCGTCTCCGGAGAAATCAGGAGTCTGGCGGAATCCACCGGAAATAATGCCGTCCAGGTTGGCGACGCTTTGGAACTGATCTCGACAAGCATTGGTGAAACGGCTGCAGCCGGAAAGAAGCTTCTGGATTATTTTCAGGATCTTCAGGAACGCACCCGTTCATTTGTTGATGCCTTCGGTCAGATTACCTCAGGAACTGAAGAGTTGAATGTCGGAGCCAGGGACATCGCACAGTCTGCAGCGGAAATACAGTCCGGAAGCCGTCATTTGTCCGAGACTGTGGAAACGGTTGGTCGGAGCGCCGATCATGTCGGTTCCCTGATGGAAAATGCCCGGGTTCTTGTGCGGACAGGCACAAAGGCTTTCGAGGATATCTCAACGCGTACAAGAATGATCGTGGATGCTCAGGGAGAGATTTTTCTGCTGACCGGTTGGAACGATCGCTACACCGGATATCTGGCGGAGCGAACGAAAAAGTTTATTTCAGATATTCACGTCGAGCAGTATCGTCTAACCGATGCCCTGAAATCCCATCAAGCCTGGATTCGACGACTTCAGGAGATGATTGGGATTGAAGATATGCAGGAATGGAAGAAACTCCGGGGTGAAATGGTGGACGACTCCCAATGCGAGTTCGGGAAATGGCTGCTGGAGATGGGAAAAGATTCGGAGATCGCCTCATTCCCCTCGCGCTCTGCCAAGATATTTGTCACCAATACCTGAATCATTTGGAGGTGACACATGTCCCGTTACAGCGCCCAGTTTCGAAACACCGTCCTGAAG
>JARGFR010000307.1 GCA_029210985.1 Spirochaetaceae bacterium
CCTGCGCATTTAGGAATAGATTTGAGTTATGAGGCAACCATCATGGTTCGAGTAGATTTAGTATTGACGCAACGGGGTCATCAAAAAAGTGAGTCTTTTCAGACCAACTCCAACCTTGGATGAGAAAGGTCTCTGGCCAATCATTTCCCCAGGGGTCATAATGACCGGAAAGGGGGACACGGTGAAAACCAACAACACGGTTGTATTCCAGAGCGATTTCGGCCTGGTGGACGGTGCGGTTTCCGCCATGTTCGGCGTCGCCAACGCCATATCGCCTCAACTCCATCTCCACAACCTCACCCATGAAATTCCGCAATTCGACATCTGGCAAGCCTCATACCGTCTGATACAGACAGTGGAATACTGGGCACCGGGGACGGTCTTCGTTTCGGTGGTGGACCCCGGCGTGGGAACCGATCGCAAGAGTGTGGCTGTCCTCACAGAGTCGGGGCATTATATCGTCACCCCGGACAACGGCACCCTCACTCATGTGGCCAAAGCAATCGGCATCACCCGACGTCATGAAATTGAGGAAGCGGAAAATCGCCTTAAGGATTCTCAGCATTCCTACACATTCCACGGCCGGGATGTTTACGCATACACCGGCGCCCGATTGGCCGCCGGGCTTATCGATCTGGACGGCGTGGGCCGAGCTCTTCCCGCACAGGAAACGGTGGTCTATCCCTCCACTCCAGCCCGATTGGAGAACGGCATCATCGAAGCGTCGGTGGATATTCTGGATATCCGATACGGCAGTCTCTGGACCAACTGTCCGCGAGAATTGTTCGCTGAATTAGGAGTCGGTCGGGGCGGATATGTTTCGGTCACCATCACCCACCACGGACGAACCGTCTACGGCAACGATTTGAAATTCGGTCAGTCTTTCAGCGACGTGAATGTCGGCGCTTCAATCGTCTATATCAATTCTCTACTGAACGTCGGGTTGGCCATCAATCAGGGGAACTTTGCCCGGGCTCACGATGTCGGCGCGGGAACTGAATGGCGCATCAGCTTCCGTAAAACCACCACTCAGGAGATTTCATGACTCTAACTAATCGCATTCTCGTGTTCCAGAGCGACTTCGGTCTTCTGGAAGGCACCGTAGCCCAGATGTATGGCGTTGCCCTGCAGATTGATCCGGACCTGAAGATGGTGGATCTGTCCCATTATATCGATAAATTCAACACTTGGGATGCGTCCTACTCGCTCTTTCAAACCTGCCCGGTTTTCCCAGCGGGCACGGTATTTGTGTCGGTTGTCGATCCAGGAGTCGGCACCGGCCGCAAGAGCGTTGCGGCCCTCACGGCTGATGGTCATTACATCGTCACCCCGGACAACGGGACTCTCACTCATCTGAAGAAACATGTCGGCATCGTCGCTCTTCGAGAAATAGATGAATCCGTGAACCGTCTCCCGGGATCGGAAAAATTTCATGTCTTTCACGGCCGGGACGTGTATGCCTACACCGGTGCCCGACTCGCGTCGGGAGTAATTGATTTTACCGAGGTGGGCCGGGAACTCCCGGTGGACGGAATCGTCTGCCACCCGACTCCCGATCCCGTCGTCGGCACCGATCAGGTGGAAGGAATGGTGGACATCAAGGATCCGCACTTCGGCATGATTTGGACCAACATACCTATTGAAGCATTCGAGGAGCTGGATATTCCCTTCGACACAAAAGTGCACATTGTAGTGAAATATCAGGAAGATATTCGCTACGATAAGGTAGTGTTGTACGGGAAATCGTTCGGTAGTGTCCCGGAGGGAGAAGATATTCTCTACAACAACGAAATCGGCTACTTCGCCCTGGGAACCAACCTGCGGAGTTTTGTCGACCTGCATGATATCGCATCCGGACCGGACTGGAGCATCAGTCTGGAAAAGATAAAAACCACTGCTTTATAGGAGGCAGACACATGTTTAAGTTCGGTACAAGGAAGATCGTGGCCACAGGAATCGGGGCCGCCCTGTTCATGGTGTTGTTCATGTTCGTGAAGATTCCGTCATGGGTGCCCGAGACTCAGTTCCAAGCGGCTTATGCATTAGGATCCTTGATGGCCGTACTCTTTGGACCCATCGCCGGTTTCCTGATCCAGTTCATCGGTCATGCCTTGAGTGACGCCATACAGTACGGCTCCCCGTGGTGGAGCTGGGTAATCGCCAGCGGCGTTTCGGGGTTCATCTTCGGATTTGCCTTCAAGCGGACCGGCATTCAGAACGGCGAATTCAAAGCCAAGGGAATCGTCACGTTCAATATCATCCAGATCATCGGCAACCTGGTCGCCTGGCTGGTTGTGGCACCGGTTCTGGACATCCTCATCTATGCCGAGCCGACGAATCTGGTGTTCACCCAGGGAGCCGTGGCGGCACTGATGAACATCATCAGCTGTGGTGTTCTCGGTTCTCTGCTGATGTTCGCATGGTCCAAGACTATTCCCGGAAAAGGCAGTCTGGAATAGAACCATCGAATGGTAAAAGACCCGGTTATCCGATTCTCCGGTTTCTCTTTTACCTATCTCGCTCAGAAATACCCGACAATTAAGGACCTGGACCTCACGATCTATCGTGGGGAAAAGGTCCTGGTTGTCGGTCCGAGCGGCAGCGGTAAGAGCACCCTGGGCAACTGCATCAACGGACTGATCCCCTTCTCCTATGACGGAGAGATTGTCGGCGAACTCAAGGTAGATGGAACATTCGTAAAGGATTCCAGTGTCTTTGAATTGTCCAAAACCGTCGGTACGGTGATGCAGGACTCAGATGCGCAATTCGTCGCTCTTTCTGTGGGGG
>JARGFR010000308.1 GCA_029210985.1 Spirochaetaceae bacterium
GAGTGAATCGCCTGGTTGCCGAAAATCTGCTCGACAAGGTCGGGCTCACCGTTTCGTCATGCGAAGATGGACATGAAGCGGTGAAACGGTGGCAGGACGGCGGAATCGACCTGATTCTGATGGATCTGGAGATGCCGGTAATGGATGGCATGGAAGCAACACGGAAAATTCGAGAAGCCGAGTTGTCCGGTAAACAAAATGCTGTTCCCATCATCGCGCTCACCGCCCATGTTCTGGAGGAGGAAAGACTGGCGACAAGAGAAGCCGGAATGAACGGCTGGGTGGGCAAACCCATGAGACCGCCGGAGCTCTATGCGGAGCTTGCACGGCTGCTCCCGCCCGTGGTATCTGGGGAGTGATGAGGTACCGGCAATGAAACTCAAACCGAATATTGCATCTATGGAAGCCTACACTCCCGGGAAAACCGTCCCAGGTGCGGTGAAGCTCTCTTCCAACGAAAACCCCCTGGGGCCTTCCCCGAAAGCCGTCGAGGCCATCAGGGAAGTGCTCTCAGGCGTCCATCGATATCCCGACGGCGCATCAACGACACTGAAGAGAACATTGGCGGAAAGTTGGGAAGTTGATCCTGAATCAATCATGGTGGCCAACGGCAGCGACGAAATATTTGCTCTCCTGGCCGCTTCCTGGATCTCCCCCGGGGAAAATGCCGTAGGCGTTCGGGAAACCTTCAGCCAATATCGGTACGCCGTGGGACTATTCGGTGCTGAGATGCGGGAAATATCACTGAAAGACGGCGAGTACCACCTTGAGGGGATGCTTGAACAAGTTGACGGGCAGACCAGAATCATCTTTCTCTGCAATCCAAATAATCCCACCGGAACCTACAGGTCTCATAGGGACATCTTGGATTTCCTGGAAAAGATCGACAGTGAAGTCTTGGTTGTTCTTGATGAGGCCTATGCGGATTTTGCCGATGAAGAAGATTTCCCGAATTCCAGGAAACTCCTGGAGGTCTTCCAAAATCTGGTGGTGACACGTACTTTCTCTAAACTTTATGGACTGGCCGGTCTGCGAGTCGGCTACGCCGTCGGCGATCCACAGATCATTTCAGGTACCGATAGGGCGTCAATGCCCTTCAATGTCAATAACCTGGCGCAAGCCGCCGCATTGGCCGCTTTGAGCGACAAAGATCACAAGCAAAGAACCCTGGACTTGGTGAAAACGGAAAAAGCCTTCTTCGAAAAGGAATTGGACAAGCGCGGCATCTTCCACTACCCCACCCAAGCCAATTTCATCTGCTTTGAATTGAAAAACGATGTGGCGGATCTGTGGGCTCCCATCGCCGAGAGAGGTATCGCTTTGCGCGATCTTCGATCCTTCGGACTGCCCAGAATGGCCCGCTACACCTTCGGTACACGGGAAAACAACGTCAGACTCCTGGAAATCCTGGACGAGCTGCTCTGATGATCAGCTTCTTCGGGATCATCATCATACTGGCGTCCGTCCTCCCTCCGATCATCTTCATCGGTGTGGCCGATCGTTTCGATCACTACAAGAAAGAACCGCGGAAAGTCTTGCTGAGACTTTTCGCCGCCGGTGTCGTGATGCCCTTGGCAGCGCTGGTTCTGGAGCTGGTCCTCGTTCCATTAAGCCGGATGATTCCCGGTGGTCTGGCCATTCCCGCCGAGGCATTCCTGGGAATTGCCCTGCCCGAAGAGGGAGTGAAGCTCACCGCGTTATTTCTAATTATCAGGCGCCGCAAGGAGTTTGATGAGGTATTGGACGGGGCTGTCTACGGCATCGCCGTCGCCATGGGATTCGCACTGTTGGAGAATATTCTCTATGTCATGGGGTCCGGTACACCGATGGCCGCTGCGCTCCTAAGAGGAATTACCGCCATTCCGCTCCATGCGGCGGCAGGTGGATTCATGGGCCTGGCACTGGCCAGGGATAGAATCGACTCAAAAGGAAGCATCGGCTTGGCGCTCCTGGTCGCTGTGCTCATTCATGGAATCTACGATCTGATTCTTTTGCATCCGCTATTGCCGGACATGCTCATTTTTCCGGTTCTCATTGCCGGGTGGTGGCTCCTCATCAATCGAATGAAACGAGCACGTAAAGACGATTTCAATGCGGGCCGACATTACCGTCCCAAAGGCGGTTGACATTTTCTACGCCTGTCTGTATCTTCATCCTCACGCACGACGCAGGGTAGAGCAGTTGGCAGCTCGTCGGGCTCATAACCCGGAGGTCGTAGGTTCGAGTCCTACCCCTGCTAAACGAAAGGCCGTTACCGACATGGTGACGGCCTTTTCTGTTATAAACCCGTCTGATGTGATGCAAACCATATCAGGGGTAGGACTCGAAGCCCCGTGGTGGTCGCGACCGAATAGGAAGCGAGCCGAGCCATGTCGTAGAGACCACAGCCGGCTGCCTTCAATTCTACGGTGGACAGTATATCCCCGACGGTCTCATCGACTGACGAAGCCAGAAAATCCCTCCCCGGGGCGGATTGTGCCTTGAATGCCAAGAAGCACCGGATGGTGCCACCCATAAATCGGCCAAATCGATCATTCTGTCACCGGGGGAAACCTACCTTCAGAGAACGACCTGGCGGTTCGAGTGGTTATCGGTATTGTAAAACCATTCTGACTAGGAGTCTGTCGGACTTACCCGCAAGATTCTCTCTTGTTGGGTGCATTTCCAATATCTTCATAGGATTTGGCAAAGCTGAGAATAAAACGCTGTCTAGGCATTTCATGGCGCAGACGTGGTCCTTCTCCGTATTTTGAAAGCTCTGATGAATTGATAGCGACAAA
>JARGFR010000309.1 GCA_029210985.1 Spirochaetaceae bacterium
GTATGGTACGTATCAATTATATCCGGCAGGTGGGGTTGGTTGGACGGTTACCAAGCTCCCCGGAGCGTCGCCAGGTTTTTTTATCCCTAACAGTTACGTGATGAGCTTCATTGCTTTTCATAACACGTAGTTGTTAGGGATTTTTTTTGCCCTGGCGACGACCGTTGCCAGGGTCGTACCGCAGGGCCGGAGGCCCGAGGAACGATCCCGATGGGAAATGTCTTTGCCTTGGGTAATCCACCGGCAATCAGAGAGCCTGAGCATCAGGTTTTTATCCAGATTCCGCTTTTCGGTGTAATCCAATTCGGCCATCGAGGATCGGTATCGGAACCCGGCGGCCCGGGTCAATCTCTCCCGTTTTCTCTCTTTCCGGTCGTTCCATTCGGCGTCGACCAGGTGAGTGAGAAACTCATCAATGGTAAACTTATCACTGCCACCGGATTCGATTGATTTCTGGAATGCTCCGGCCATGCCGTGAAGCCTGAGTTCTTTCATTCTGGAGACGCCCGGTTTGAACTGACGCTGGATGCCATGTTCCAGGGAGAAGAGAGCTTTTGGGATGAACGGGAGGTGCGAAGCCGGGAGTTCCGCTATCTGGTGAGCTGCGGAGAAGCGTGCTTTGAAACACCGACAGTCGACTGGAACTGGAGCACTCCCGGCCAGGTTGTGAAAATATTCTTCACCGCCGGTGACTGCGAGGCCTGGTTCCATCGGTTCACCCTGTACCCCGATGAGAGAGGATTCCGGAGACGGCGCCAGGGAGGTCAGAGAGAAAACACCACCGTGGCCCTGGAAGACTCCGCCGCTCGAATGAAGCGGCAAGGCCCCTTACGGGATTGGACCGAGCGCGACGGCGAATACTTTGAGTACCAACCGACCTTCAAGATCTTCATGGCCACCAACCACAAGCCCAAGATCGGCGGAATGGATGAGGCCATCTGGAGACGGCTGAAGCTGATTCCCTTTGAGATGACCATCCCGCCGGAGAAGCAGGACCGGGACCTGAAGGGCAAGCTGCAGAAAGAACTTCCGGGCATTCTGATGTGGATGCTGGAAGGCTGCCTATTCTGGATGAATGAAGGGTTGGGACATGTGACGGCCATTGATGATGCGAAGAGGGAATACCGCGGCCAGATGAGCGCCATCGAGGCTTTCCTGGATTCCGAATGCATCCGGGATGTGAACGGCCGGGTGAAGATTGCCGAACTCTACGACCGGTTTGTGACCTGGTGCGAGGGGAATAACGAGAGGGTGATTTCCAAGCGGGCCATGGGGATGCGGATGGATGAGATGAACATCGAGAAGTGGCGGGATGTGGATACCTGGTATCGGATCGGGTGGCGGTTGAAGCGGTAGGAGGTTGGTCCGGGCGACAGGCGAGCCGGACCGAGCGGTGCGAAACG
Organism: Spirochaetaceae bacterium; assembly: GCA_029210985.1. GTDB lineage: Bacteria > Spirochaetota > Spirochaetia > DSM-2461 > DSM-2461 > UBA2779. Next base: position 1,404 of record JARGFR010000309.1, read on the forward strand.
TCGGCGGAGGGCCGTTTAATGCACCGAGATTGCGGAAATCTGGGGTGGACTCACTATATCTCATTTTATTAATATAACCGCAGCAGGAGAGGCCATATGAGTATACTTTTTATCTTCAATCGACAGCCGTACGATACAACCGATGTCACATGGAACGCCCTGAGACTCGCTCAGACTCTGGTTGACAACGGAGAGACTGTAAGAATCTTCCTGATGAATGATTCTGTTGATCTCGCCCGTGAGAGCTGTGTTCCGCCTCCCGGATATGACCAGGATCTGAAGGCGATGCTGAAACACCTCATCGATTCGAAAGTCGAGGTTGAAGTATGCGGAACCTGTATGGCCCGGTGCGGCATACACAAGAACGAACCTTACTACGACGGTGCCAACAAATCGACAATGGCAAAACTCGCCGAATGGGTTGTATCGAGCGATAAAGTTCTTACCTTCTAGCAGAAATAACATCAAAACCCGAATTCAAGTATCTTGATTCGGCGGCCTTCCGGGAAAAACGGGAGGCCTTTTTTTGTGTCAAAGACTGCCGGTGACAGACACAAACGGTGAATCGAGTTGGGATGGCTTGTGGTTGGTTCATTGCCGTCGGATGCCGGGGATTCGAATTTGAAATTGAGTCGCCGAGTGCCCATTGGTTTCGGCCGGAATCCGGGTTGATTGGGTTAAGTTTGGATCAGGAACGGCCTTCCACCGGTTGGCCTGTGTTGTGGCTTTCTGCGGTCTGTTGGCGTCTGAATTTTCCTTACTCCTTTTAACTCTTCTTTGGAGAAAGAGATGAAGAAGAGATAGAAAGAAAGAAAACAGGGAGAAGTCGGAATGACCTTCGGGCCGAGCTTTGAATCAAAGGGGATTTCGGGAGTAGTGATTCCGTGGGAGAAAAACACGCCCCCGGCGTTGCGAAAAGTTATCGGGATGAATGAGTGATCGCCGGGGGCGTTGGCCCGGAGGGCCGAACGAAGTGAGGCCCACGGGAGTGGCGGTTTTCCCCGGGGCCGACGGGCGAGCGTAAGCGAGCTGACGGAACCGGGGAGGTGTGATTGGGCCGATGGGCTGGGCGGCAGATTGGTCCGTTTTGAGTGAGTGCCCCGACGCCGGAGCCCGGCCGCAGGCGGGGCGGAGGAGACGGGGGATTGGCGAATGACATTTGCCGGAGGGAAGCTGCTGATGGAGATGAGGGCCGCGGCGCGGGAGGCTGCAGCGCAGCCGGGAGCGCGGCGGGCCGTGTGCGGGTTTGCGGGAGAGTTGGGCGTTGGGGTTGTGCCGCCCGGACTCGCTTGGATGTTGGGGATCCCTATCCCCGCGGAAGAAGTAGACAGAGGCTTCGCTTCTGTCTACCC
>JARGFR010000030.1:0-20829 GCA_029210985.1 Spirochaetaceae bacterium
GAAGATATCCCTCGGTTGTCTGGATGAACGAAACACCGTCGGCGGCGTTTCGACTGGCCTGGTTGAGGCCTCGAATTTGAGACCGCATCTTTTCCGAAACGGCCAGACCGGATGCGTCGTCACCGGCTCGGTTGATTCGCATTCCGGAAGAGAGCTTCTCCATGCTTTTCGTCGTGTTCCCGTCGTTGATTTTACTCTGACGGGTGGCGAAGAGTGCGCTCATGTTGTGATTAATGATCATGACATCCTCCTTGATGTTGATCAGTCTTTGATTTAGGCGGACATCCTTATCCGCTATTTCTTCCATCGGCGGATTGAAGAGCGAAATGAGTTTTTGTCGTCGTTTTTTTGCATCTGGTGTAGGATGAGGGTCAAAAACCAACACGAAGAGGGAAAACGAGTGCCAAGGGGCGTACTGTTCATCGGGGGTCTGAGTCCCCGATCCGACCGGATTTTGAAAATCCTGCACAACGGTGATCTGATTTGCGCCGCGGATTCGGGATTGGATTCGGCCGTCTCCGCCGGTGTTCGACCTCACGGCGTGGTTGGAGATATGGACTCCATATCGGATATTTCTCTGCTGAGAGATTTCCCGGCGGATTCAATTCTCATGGCTCCTCGGGATAAGGACGAAACCGACACCGAGCTGGGCCTTGACTGGCTGCGGGCCCGAGGGGCTTGTCCGCTGGTTCTTGTCGGCGGTGGGGAAGGGCGGCTGGATCATACTCTGGCATTGATCAAACTCTTTGATTCCCTAGAGCCGCCCTCTATATGGTATACGGCACTGGAAGAAATCAAACCTGTGGAAGGCCGATGCCGGATTGAGGGGAAAAAAGGGGATTCCGTCTCGTTTTTTCCTGTGGGCCGCGGTCCCTGGACCGCTGAATCCCAAGGTTTGAAGTGGAGCCTGGGAAACCTGGACTGGTCGGTCGAAACCGTCAGTTTGAGCAACCGTCTCCTGGAGGACGGCGGTTCGGTGAATGTCATCCAGGGTCGACTGCTGATGCTCAGACCCTTGTCGGAAGCTCTGGAAACCTTTCCGGATTAAATCCCGGATTAAGGCTGTTCCAAGGGTTGGGGAAGCAGTACCGCTCCGGGGTTGCCTTCCAGGGCGAAGAGTTCGATCAGGACGGGGTATGAATCCAGAACCTTTCCGTATCTCTCCAGAAGATCTAAACGAGATCCTTCCAAATCCTCCCGGCGAACGGCAACGCTCTCCACGTCTTCCAATAGCGCTTGTCTCTGGGCCATCAGGTCCAGGACCAAGCGGCGCGATTCGTTGTAAAGAGTCATGTCCGGATAACTCCAATCAATGACGGTCGCATCGAGTATCGTCACCCTTTCATCAATCTTGGCGGCCTCTTCGGCCAATTCCCGTTCAAGTCTTTCAATGCGCAGCGCCGGACTTTCGGTCGGATCGCCTTCGGTTTCGGCGGCGATGATTCTGGATACCATCCCTTCCAGCCGGGACTCATACTCGGTATAAAACGATTCAAGGTCCGCCGACACCATGCCCTGGGCCACCATGGACGGAAGACTTTCGGGAGTCAGCTGATAACGGAGGGCCGCCTTGATATTCCAGTCGAACGCCACATCCCCTCCGGACATCGACGCATAGAGTTCTCCGGAGGGAAGAGTGCCGGATTTTTCAATGAGTATTCTCCGAGGCACCGGCCGGTAAATATGAAGGGTGAGGTTTGTGGGGAGGAGCGCCTGCCATCGCCATTCAAACTCACCGCTGATAATCGGTTCGGTTTCATACCCATGGGATTTGGTATGGATGACTCCGACTGTGCCCTCTTCGAGTTCGAACTGAACCCATCCGAACCAGAAAACCGTACCGCCGGCTCCTAAAATAAGGATCAGGGAAAAGATAAACCGTAATCCATGTCTTTTTCGCCGGGGTTTTTTCACTGCTCTCTCAGCCTTCGGCATAGCGGGCTCCTTGTAACGTCAGATTCTTGAGTTGGTCCAGATCCGTCAGTATGATGTCGGGTTCCACGCCCTTGATTCTCTCATCGCCTTCCCTCATGCGCAGGGAACGGCTGTCTCCGGCAAACAATGCCGTCCGACAACCCGCCCGAGAGGCCGCGGTGATATCGTTGAGCATATCGTTTCCGACGTAGAGAACCTCTTCCGGTGAGATACCCTCATGGGTCAGCCGCTCCAGCGGCTCTGTGAAAATCTCCACGGAGGGCTTTGCCCGGGAGATTTCGTAAGACCAGGTCTTCAAATCAGGATGAAATCCGATTTCATCGAGCGCCTTTCCTGCGAGGGCTTCCAGAATAAGCGGGGTGTAAAACTGGGCGTTGGACACGATGCCGGCAAGGAGACCCCGGGAGGTGATTTCTTCAACAATATCGGGGAAACCGGGCATGGCCCACACAGGATTTACCGCCAGTTCATGGCGCAGAGCCAGCATTTCGGTCTCACGATTTGAAGGGTCGGTTACCAGCAAGCCTCGATCCCACAAATCTTGGAGCACATGACTCCATACGGCACGGATATCCACTTCGGGATAGTCTATTCCTTCGGATCTGAGTTCCGTATGTCTGGCTGTTATCCACTGTTCGAGAAGATCCGGAACCGTATCACCGATTTCGTCATAGGCTGTCGTGAAACCCGACGCCGAGAATATCGCACCCATCCCGAATGTGTCCCGCTGAGTTGATGCGACGCCGATATCTCCCGTGCCGGATATCAGCAGGGTCCCGTATATATCGAAAAGCACCGCGCGTATCGGGCTGTTCAGATGCCAGAACGGTGAAATCCCGGTTGGAATGGGGGATAGGGGAGAAAGCATGTTTGTGATGACTGAGGTGGATTCGGAATTCATTGAGTCACATGATAATCCCCTGCATCGGCGATGGGCAACCGTTTGTGTTAATATGATCTTCATGGCCAAACGTAACATCATCTTCCGGCAGCTTTGGCTTCCCGGCCTTCTCGGCCGAGTCACTCTTCTGCTTCTGATGCTCTCACTGTTGTCTCTGTACTTTTATGTCGTGGGAAACATCCAGGGTTTCTCTGATGATACTCTTTTCTTTCTGTTATCCGTTGAGTCCTGGACTCTGGCTCTGTGCGCCCTTGCCGGGGTGTTCTCCGCGGTGTCCTACGCCGTCACCCTGCCGTTCAGGCGGAAGCTCTTTCTGGATCGCATTATTCTATCGGGGCTTGCATCGGCCTTGAGTCTGCTGCTGTATCTGGGAGTTGCCCTGCTCCGGGCGTTTATGGAGTCCTACTCCGGGTGATCAGAGCGCCAGGCGTCCGCCGACGATATAGACGGTCCAGAACAGCAGGAAACTGATGGGAATCCCCACATTCAGTATGGCCGCCGCTCTATTCCTGTCATAACCCCAGCGTACGGCGTAGGGAATAACGGCAAGTCCTACGGGCATTACCAGAACACCGGCGATGATGACGCGGGTTTCAATGGGCATAGGAAGCCATAAGAGAACGGCGGCCCCGGCGGCGACACCGAAGGCATAACGCAGTGTGAGGGTCGGCCATATGGCTTTCCATGTCCCGGGAGCAAGCTTGAGTTGCAGCAGGACGCCCAGGGCCAGGAGGGAGACGCCTCGATTCATGGCCGCCGGGACTTCCAGAGCCCGGGCGAGAAAACCGGTGATGCGGATTCCGGCGAGATTCAGTCCCAGCGCAACCAGGTAGGTGACGAAGGGTACGGACTTCAGGAACATCAAGACGACGTATGATATATCCAGTTTCTTAATTCTGTTCTCAGCTGTGTACTTTGCAGCAAGAAAATTTGAAAACCCGAATATGACAAATGCATTTCCGATATCGATCATGGCAAAACGGGCAATGCCCTCGGCTCCGTAGAGTCCTGAGACCAGAGGTATGGCAAACAGGCCGATGTTGTAGCCCACCGATGCGGTCATGGAGAGTCCCAAATCCCGTGGTTCCTGCTTTCGGAATGCTTTAACAGCAATCCCGGCTGTGATGCCGGCACCCAGTAGCGGAATAACGGGAAGGAATAGATTTGATCCCTCCAGGGGGACCGCGGGGATGCTCAGCAGAATAATCGCCGGGAGAGTGACATTCAGCGCAACCTTCGCCAGGGCTTCACCGTCACGCTCATCCAGCACCCTGAAAGATTTCAGTGCGTAGCCTAAGACGATGATGAGTGCGGATATGGCGAAAGGTTCGTTTGTGCTCCAAAAATTCATTGGTCTTCAAAGAACCTGCGGTGCAGGGATTTCAGGGCCTCTTCCACTTTCTGTTCCGGAACAACAACAGACAAATTCACCTCCGAGGCTCCAAGAGAAATCATTCTGACCGGTATGTGTTCCAGGGCGCCGAAGGCCTTGGCCGGGAACACCGGATCTTTCCAGAGGTCTCGTCCCACCATGCAGAGTATGGCCTGACCCGATTCGACGGTCACCTGGCCCAGGGCTTCCAGTTTCTCCAGAATTCCTTCCAGGGCATCGGTTTTATCAATGGTGACGGAGACCGACACTTCACTGGTGGTGACAAGGTCCACCGGAGTTTCCGCGGCGTCGAATATGGCGAAAATCCGCCGAAGGAAACCGTGCGCTTCCAGCATTCTCGATGAAGTGATGCTGACAACGGTGATGCCCTTTTTGGCCGAAAGCGCCTTCAGCCCTGGTTCGCCCGCCCCGGCGGCGATTCGAGTGCCCTTTTCATGGGGAGCACCGGTGTCCTTCACCAATACCGGAATACCATGTGATACAGCCGGCTGGATGGTGGCCGGATGAACGACTTTGGCCCCGAAAAATGCCAGCTCACCCGCCTCAAGATATGTGATATCCGAGATGGTGGCCGCCTGGGGGATGATCCGGGGATCGCAGGTCATGATGCCGTTGACATCGGTCCATATCTGGATTTCCTCGGCACCGAGGGCCGCTCCCAGGATGCTGGCCGAATAATCGCTTCCACCTCGTCCCAAAGTGGTGGTGACGCCGTTGTTGCCGGTTCCGATGAATCCCTGGGTGATAATGAGAGTACCGGGTTCGGGGCGGACAGATTCGGAAACAAGACGAAATGTGGCTTCCATATCCGGTCTCGCCGAATTGAAGTTGTCGTCGGTGCGGATCAGCTCCCTGGCATCCAGCAGAATCGTTTTGATGCCGCGTTGGATTCCCCTGGCGTAGATAAGCCGTGTTGAGAGTCTCTCACCAAAGGACAGAAGAGCGTCCTTACTCCTCGGACTGCAGTCCCTTAAGAGATTGACGCCTTTGAGCAGCGATGCAAACTGTGCAAATGTCGAATCCAGATCCGTCTGCATCGATTTCAGCAATTCGCCTTCCAAAAAGTCCTCGGCACAGGCATAGTGCCGTTCTTTAATGGAATCGAGAACAGTCCTGGCGTCGTCAATATCACCCGATTCCGCCAGGGTATAGGATTTGATGATCTGGTCGGTGACGCCGCCCATCGCCGAACATACCATGAGAGGTGCTGCCTCCATCTGGTCCACGGCGATATCCAGAGCCTTGTCCATGCGGGATGCGTCGCCCATGGACGTTCCGCCGATCTTCAGAACAATCATATCAGTCCAGATAGCCCAGGCTGACGTAGGCCTCGGCGTTTAGAATGGCCGCTCCGGCGGCGCCTCGAACCGTATTGTGTCCCATCACCACCATCTTGATATCCCCGATGGGACATTCCCGGATCCGTCCCACACAAGCCGACATTCCGGACTGGAGCCACAAATCTCTGGCCGGCTGAGGTCGGTCTTCCTCTTCGAATACGATAACCGGATTGGCCGGAGCCGAAGGGAGCTTTTTCTCCTGGGGCATGGCCTTCCATTCGGTGAGTATGGTTTTGACTTCCTCGACGGTGGGTTTCTTCTTGAATTTGACGCTGATATTTTCGGTATGTCCGTCCACAACCGGAACGCGGTTGCACTGGGCGCTGACAATGAAGTCCGCAGGCACAATGACGTCTCCGTCAATTGTGCCCAGAATTTTCTGTGTTTCGATTTCAACTTTGGGTTCTTCGCCGGCGATAAACGGTATGACATTGCCCAGGATGTCATAGGAGGGGACACCCGGATATCCGGCACCGCTGATGGCCTGCATCGATGTCACTTGAACCCACTCCACGCCGAATGCTTGATGAAGGGGTGCCAAGACCATCGCCATGGGCATGACGACGCAGTTGGAGTTTGTCACTATGACGCCGCGGTATTTTTGTTTTTTTGTTATCTCGAAATGATCCGCATTCACTTCGGGTATGATGAGGGGAACATCCGGGTCCGTGCGGTGGTTTTTGGCGTTGGAGACAACCACATGGCCTTCTTCGGCATAATGTTCTTCCAGGGGGCCGGCAACGGAGGAGTCCATGCCGGAGAACAGTATCCGACTTTCCAGCGCATCCCCTGCGGCCAGAACTGTTTTTTCGGCAATCTCCCGAGGAAGAGGCATGTCCTGCTTCCAGGAGCAGGCTTCGCCGTATGTTTTTCCGGCGGACCGCGGCGAGGCCGCCAACTCGGTGATTTCGAACCAGGGATGATCCTGGAGCAACACGATGAATTTCTGTCCGACCGTTCCGGTGGCGCCAAGTATGGCGACGGGGATTTTCCCTTCCATGTTAAGAACCCTCAAGTTTTCAAATCTTGGCGAAAAACTAACTTTTACCACTTGTTTCGTCAAGAAGAAGCACCCGTTGCCCTCCCTCGCTCCGACGATTATCCTTAGCTTCTCAGAGGAGATACACTATTGCTGGCCAAGGAAAAATTCCACCCGGATGCCGTCGCCGAGATGAGGCGGGACTTGGCTGAAACAGGTTCTCCCGAGAGCGTCGAAGTGCTGTGGGTCGGTCGGGTGGACGGCGAGGGTATGATTGTGGAAGTCTCGGCGGCGGCCAGCGGCGATGCCACCATGGTGCCGGCGCTCTTCCCGCACATGAGCCGGGGCGATGCGGTTATTCACAATCATCCCGGCGGCGATTTGAGGCCCAGCGGTGCCGATCTGAACATCGCATCCCGATTGGGCAACGCCGGTATCGGTTTTCTGATCGTCAATGACGATATTTCACAAGTGAATGTCGTTGCCGCGCCCATCCCACGGAAAGAACTGATTCTCCTGGATGTGGAAGAGCTTTCATCCGTTCTGGAACCTGACGGAGCCCTTTCGGCGTACATGGCCGGATATGAGGCACGCTGGGAGCAGATCGATCTTCTTCAAATGGTTGCGGCATCTTTTAACAGTGGAAGCCCCGTCTTGGCTGAGGCGGGTACCGGCGTTGGAAAGTCCTTTGCCTACTTGATTCCCGCTATTCGCTGGGCGGCCGACAATGATGAACGCATCGTGATTTCCACAGCCACCATCGCCCTGCAGCAGCAGCTCATGGAGAAAGATATTCCCTTCGTCATCGACCTTTTGGGCACAGCGGTGAAAGTGGCTCTGGTGAAGGGAAGGGGCAACTACCTCTGTCTGAAGAGACTGGAGGAAGCCGCCGATGACGACGAGCTTTTTTCCACCGGCGATGGTCTGGAAGGACTGAAGGCTTGGGCCGGTCAAACCGCGACGGGTTCCCGGTCGGATATCCCATTCAGGCCGGCTGAGTCGGATTGGGGGCGTATCAGGTGTGAAGCGGATAACTGTCCGGGTTCCTTCTGTGCCCATTTTGAGAAATGCTTCCTGATGAAGGCCCGGCGTAAAGCCGCCGAAGCATCCGTTCTGGTGGCCAACCACCATCTGCTCTTCGCCGATCTGGCGGCTCGCCGTGACGGAGCGGGGCCTGACGAGACAGTGGTTCTGCCGCCATACAAGCGCATTATTCTCGACGAGGCACATCACGCCGAATCCAGCGCGACGGATCTTTTTTCGGCGTCCCTGTCGCTGCCGTCTCTCCAGAGGATTTTTTCCAGACTGCTGCGCCGGAAAGGAAGAACCTCCAGAGGCCTTCTGCCGCGTCTGGCCGCCCGGTTCCCCATGAGCAGCGAGAAATTCATCGGTGAAATCCCGCCTTTCATCGATGCCGCCAGAGGCCGGGCGGAAACTTTGGATGCCCTTGGACGGGATGTCCTTGCCGGCGCCGCTCAAATTCGTCTCAAGGGTGAAAGCGGAGATTTGGAGAGGACCCGTCTGGAAGACCCCATGTCCGCCTTGAGAAAAGCCTTGTCGGACTTGGTCGGACGGCTGGCCGACTCTATTCGCGACCTGGCTGAAGACGACGCCGATCCTGATGTGGAGGCACTTGCCCTTGAATCCCGGCAGACTTGCGCGGTGCTTCAGGAAGCGGTGAGTGTTGCGGATGCCTTTCTTCACCGGGACGAATACCCGGATCAGGTCTTTTGGCTGGAATCATTCCGCCGATCCGACGGCAATCAATGGCTGGCATGCCATAAAACCCCGCTTTCCGTCGCCGACGTCGTCCGCGAAGCGGTATGGGAACCCTTCGGCACGGTTGTGGGTGTGTCGGCCACATTGGCCGTGGGAGGGGATTTTCGTCACTGGAAGTCCAGGATCGGCGCCGAAAGGATACCAAGGGAGCCTCTGGAGGGGATTTTTCCCTCGCCCTTCGATTTTGCCTCCCGGGTACTCTTGGGCATACCCACCGACGGCCCGTCTCCCGAGCAGCCCGAGGAGTGGGAATCTTTCCTGATTGAAGCGGTCTCCTCGCTGGTAGATCTGTCGGGCGGTCATGCTCTTGTACTGTTCACGGCTTACAGCACCCTTAGAAAGACTCTATCGGGAGTCAGGGAACGCCTGGGTTCCGACGGTCCGCTGCTGTTGGCTCAGGGTGATGACGATCGGGGCCGTCTGCTCAAGCGATTTCGCGAAGAAGAATCCAGCGTACTCTTTGCGACGGATTCCTTTTGGGAGGGTGTGGATGTTCCGGGAGAGGCCCTGAAGCTGGTCATCATCACTCGACTGCCTTTTCGGCCGCCAACCGATCCGGTCTCCGAAGCAAGGCGGGAAGCTATTGCAGCTGCGGGGGGAAACCCGTTTTACCTTCTGACCCTTCCCGAAGCGGTCACCCGTTTTCGTCAGGGTTTCGGGCGGCTGATGCGGCGCAGTGATGATCGCGGATCGGTGCTGGTGCTGGATCCCAGGATCATCCGGAAACGATACGGCTCTCTATTCCTGGATTCACTGCCGAAAACGGCCAGTAGTATTAAAACATTGGACGGTGTTCTGCGCGATTTGGAGGATTTTCTTTTTCCATGAAAACCCCCATGGCGTCACCGCCATCCTCAGGCTATGATAGTTTTTTATCACCGATTTAATGCAAGGAGAGTATTACCGTGCCTGATATTTCAACTCGTTACATGGGCCTGGCTTTGCCCAACCCCGTCATCGTCTCATCGTCCGGACTTACGGCGAAGACCGCCGGGGTGGTGAGCGCCGCGGAAGCAGGCGCCGGAGCTGTCGTGCTTAAGTCTTTGTTCGAGGAGGATATCGCGGCGGGAGTGGAGGACAGTCGAGGAAAATCCTCGGTGGTACATCCCGAGGCCGAAGAGTATCTGTCACAGATGGGTATGCTGCTGGAACCGGATACTTACCTCACTCTTGTGGAAGAAAGTGTTCAAAAAACTGATATCCCGATCATTGCCAGTTTGAACTGCTATTCTGAGCGATGGTGGACAGATTATGCCGAACGTATCGAAAAAGTCGGTGCTCACGCCATTGAGCTCAACCTGTCTCCTATAGCGTTGGATGTGAAAACAGATGCATCTGAAGTCGAAAAGAAACTCGTGGACATGGTTGTATTGGCCCGAAAGACAGTGAAACTGCCTTTGGCAGTGAAAATCGGTCCGAATTTTTCGGCGCTGCCGTATTTAGCCGCTCGTCTGAAAAGAGCGGGTGCCGATGCGCTGACTCTGTTCAATCGGTTTTATACCGTGGACATTGATATCAATGAGATGAGTTTCAAATCAGGCAATTCACTGTCCGTGAAAGAGGAATTCCCGTCGGTCCTCCGGTGGATCGGCATCATATCGGATCTGACGGAATTGGATATCGCCGCGTCAACGGGCGTCTATGAGGCAAGTGATCTGATCAAGGTGATCCTGGCGGGAGGAGATGCGGCCCAGCTCTGTTCGGTGCTGTACCGCGAAGGCTTATCCGCCATCGAAGCCGTCAAGAGCGGGCTGGTTGAATGGATGCGGGAACATCACTTCGAGACGATTTCGGATTTCCACAGTCTTCTGAGCCTTGATGACGATAAGCGCAGCACATTCTATCAGCGTCTACAGTATGTGAAAGCTCTCAAGGGTGTGAAATAGCGGTTCAGGTTTCCTGATTCCGGCGCGATGCCCCGGGCGGATTGAAAGGCGAAAAAAAGGGCCCGAACCCCCGAGGGGGGTGGGCCCTTTCCCTTCATCCGGGACGTCTTCAGCTGACGACGGCCAGGATGTCCGAGCTCTTGACGATCAAATGATCGACATCGTCGATCTTGACGGTGGTGCCGGCATACTTGTCGTACATCACCTTATCGCCCACTTTCACGGTGATCATTTCCTCATCGTCCCCGACGGCAATAACTGTGCCTGTCTGGGTCTTCTCTTGTGCGGTGTCGGGAATGTAAAGACCGGATGCGGTCTTGGTCTCAGCTTCCTCCACCTTGATCAGAACACGGTCCTGAAGAGGTTTGACGGTCATCTTGAACCCTCTCGAAATCATATAATTTGGAGTGAACGATCCGCCGTCGGAGACGACAGTACCCTCACCCGAATCAGAATATACGGAAAGGAATGAGTGGGGGTCAAGGGAAAACATCGGAACAATAAAGCTTGTTGGACGGATGTGTTTGCTTCTCAGGCGGGCATTGAGTATTTTGCTGACTATGAGGGATTCGGTCGCCGTGGACATTGACTTCAGCCGCGAAGCTCGGCGTTTCTTCGCCATACAGATGGGACGTTACCTTTTATCCAAGAGTTCGGGGCGGTTTTCGGAGCATTCCGAAAAAGACGCTGTCATGGGAATGATCAAGGACGCCTGGATCGAGCTGCGCTCAACCGGAGTCTTGAACGATCTGAGCAGAGAGGGACGAGAAGCGGTCTATCTGACGACGATTATCGTATTTCCGTCATTTGTCGCCGATTCCGGTCTCCAGTGCGTACCGGTTGATTTCATCACGGGTAAACGGGTCGGAGAGCAGATCATCGCCGTTCCCTCACGTCCCAGTCCTTAGTTGGATCCATCGGAATTGGGTCAAATCGCCTCATAAATACCAGAGTATCGGTTGATTGTGTCATATCGACTCAAATAGATGATTTTTTTTGTATGCGAGAAGAACATAACTTGATTCTATATCGAGCTACTGTGTTGTTATAGTCATACAGTATAGGGATATATAATTTTTAGACGAATGTTGGCACACGAATTGCTTTGATAGTCTCCAGGAGGCTATTCATGACTCACAACGATGATTCCAACCTATCCATTTACCTCAAAGAGATCAACAAAATCCCTCTTCTCACCAGAAAACAAGAGGAAGAAATATCCAGAAAGGCCGTTGCCGGCGATAAAGAGGCTCAGGCGAAATTGGTCGAGGCCAATCTGAGGTTTGTCGTGAATACGGCCAAGAAATATCAGAACCAGGGACTCCCTCTGGAAGATCTGATCAGTGAAGGCAATATCGGGCTCATGAACGCGATCGAGCGCTTCGATCCGGAAAAGGGATACCATTTTATTTCCTACGCCGTCTGGTGGATTCGCCAGGCCATTCTCAAAGCCATCTATGAGAAATCACGTATGATCCGTCTTCCCTTGAACCGGGCCAATGAACTGGTGCAGATTGAAAAGACCAAGAAAACCCTTCTGACCGAGTCGGGTGAAGATCCTTCCGATGAAGAAATTTCCCGGATTACCGGAATCGGTGTGCAAGATGTGACCGATCTTCAGGCTATCAGCCGGGATCTGGTCTCTCTGGAATCCCCGGTTTACGATGAACGTGACTCTTCGAGTCTCGGTGATTTTATCGAGGACGGGACTCAGAAAGGTCCTGATGAACAGGCTCTCTACGCATCCATGACCGATGATATTGAGATGGTGCTGGATTCCCTGACCGATAAAGAAGCCGATATTCTTCGACATAGATTTGGTTTGGGCAATCGAAAGCCGCTTTCCCTGAAGGAAATCGGAGACAGTTACGGACTGACAAAAGAGCGCATCCGCCAGATCGAGAAGAAAGCACTGGATAGACTGCGACATCCTTCAAGGAGCCAGCTGCTCCAGGACTACATCGCCGCGTAATCTTCGTCCGGCGCCCTCAACCGGCGCCGGATCGTCGCGAATTGAACCCGCCGCTGCCTGATCGTCGGGTTGAAGACGCCTCGGTTTCGTTGACAACAATTCGAGCATATCTTAGTTTTTAGTCAAGACTAACCAAGAAAAAAGCGAGAAAATTCAAATGAGTAACCAGTACGTCTACTATTTTGGCGACGGCAAGGCCGAGGGCCGAGCCCAGATGAAGGAGTTGCTAGGCGGCAAAGGCGCCAACCTCGCGGAGATGACCAACCTTGGCATACCTGTCCCCCCAGGATTCACCATTTCCACCGAAGCATGCGCGGAATATTACAAAAACAACCGGTCTCATACGGCGGATGTCAAAGCCCAGGTGACGGCCAATCTCCAGCGACTGGAAAAAGAAATGGGAAAGAAACTCGGTGACGCCGAGGATCCTCTTCTGGTCTCCGTTCGTTCGGGAGCCGCGGTTTCCATGCCCGGCATGATGGATACGGTTCTCAATCTCGGACTGAACGCCGCCGCAGTCGACGGTATTGCCACGAATACCGGCAACGCCCGTTTCGCCTGGGATGCCTACAGGCGATTCATTCAGATGTTCGGCGACGTTGTTATGGGAGTGGCCCATCATGATTTTGAAGAAGCACTGAATGATGTTAAAGACGCCAAGGGCGTCGAAAATGATGTCGATCTGGATGCCGACGATCTGAAGAAAGTCGTGGACGGATACATGGCTGTTTACGAAAAAAGCGTCGGCAAAAGTTTTCCCCAGGATCCCACCGAACAGCTCTGGGCCGCCATTGACGCCGTATTCGGCTCCTGGAACAACGATCGGGCCATCAAGTACCGTAATATCAATAAAATCGGCGACTTACTCGGAACGGCGGTGAATGTTCAGTCCATGGTATACGGCAACTGGTCGGAAACATCAGGAACCGGCGTCTGTTTCAGCCGTGATCCCTCCACAGGTGAAAATTATTTCTACGGGGAATATCTGATGAATGCCCAGGGAGAAGATGTGGTGGCCGGTATTCGGACACCTCAGCCTCTCACTTCCCTTGAAGACACAAATGCCGAAGTCTATCAACAGCTCGTGGATGTCAAAGAGCGTCTGGAAAAGCATTACACCGACATGCAGGACATGGAGTTTACGATACAGGACGGCCGACTCTTCCTTCTTCAGACCCGAAACGGAAAGCGAACCGGAAAGGCCGCGGTGAAAGTCGCCGTCGATCTGGTCGGCGAAGGAATGATCAGCAAAGAAACCGCCGTCACACGGGTCACGGCGGACCACCTTGACCAGATGCTTCATCCCATGATTTCTCCGGCGGTGAAAAAAAACCTCAAACCCATCGCCAAAGGTCTGGAAGCTTCGCCCGGAGCGGCGGTCGGTAAAATTGTATTCACCGCCGAAGAAGCCGAAGCCTGGGCGACTCGGGGGGAAAAAGTTGTCCTGGTCCGTAAAGAAACTTCGCCTGAAGACATCGGCGGCATGCACGTCGCCGAAGGCATCCTGACATCCACCGGCGGCATGACCAGTCATGCGGCGGTTGTGGCCCGGGGAATGGGCACTCCGTGTGTTGCCGGATGTAAGGCTGTTGTCATCGATGAGAAAGCCCGCACATTTAAAGTGGGCGGTGTGGAATATAAAGAGGGGGATCTAATCACCCTTGACGGCTCTGACGGCGAGGTTTATCCCGGAGCGGTGGAATTGGAACATCCTGAATTGGGTGGGGAACTCAACACCATCCTCGAATGGGCCGACGAAATACGTCATGCCGCCAAGAGGCCAGGTATCGCCGACGGTTTCTTTGTCCGCACCAATGCCGATCTCCCTGAAGATGCGCATAAGGCCATTGAATTCGGAGCGGAAGGAATCGGACTGACTCGGACCGAGCACATGTTCTTCGAAGAAGCGAAACTTGGTCCTTTCCGTCGCATGATTGTCGCCGACAGTCTCGAAGAACGAATCGAGGCACTCAAGCCTATCCTGAAACTGCAAATCGCCGATTTCAAGGGTATCTTCGAAGCCATGGACGGCAAACCGGTGACGGTTCGCCTTCTGGATCCTCCACTGCATGAATTTGTTCCCCACAGCGAAGCCGAAGTTCGTCACCTGGCCAAGGAATTGGGCAAGGATGCCGATGCCCTGGTGAAGAGAGTCGAGGGACTCAGCGAGCTCAATCCGATGCTGGGACACCGCGGCTGCCGTTTGGGCATCACCTATCCGGAAGTGTACGATATGCAGGTGGAAGCCATCATGACCGCTGCGGCGGAAGTGGCCAAGGCCGGCGTTTCGGTTCATCCCGAAATCATGATTCCCTTGGTGGGTACCTTCCAGGAACTCGAGACCCTCAGAAACAATGCCCAGAAAGTGGTGGATAAGGTCCTCTCGGATACCGGCAGCAAAGTGGAATACCTCATCGGTACGATGATTGAGATTCCCCGTGCGGCGCTGACTTCCGATGAGATTGCCCCTTTTGCCGATTTCTATTCCTTCGGTACCAACGACCTGACCCAGATGACCTTCGGCTACAGCCGCGACGACGTGGGGACTTTTGTCCCGGAATACGTTGAGAAGAAGATTCTCAAGGACGACCCCTTCCAGTCCCTGGATACAACCGGAGTCGGTCAGCTTGTCGAGATGGGCGTCGCCAAGGGACGAAGCGTGAAACCTCAGCTTAAAACCGGCATCTGCGGTGAGCACGGCGGGGATCCGGCATCCATCGCGTTCTGCTATAAGGCGGGGCTGAACTACGTTTCCTGTTCTCCCTATCGCGTGCCCATCGCCAGACTGGCCGCCGCGCAGGCTGTACTGGCTTCTAAGTAATTTTAGGATGAACCTCACGGCATCTCTGCCGTGAGGTTCACAATCTGATTCGATATCCGGCAATGTTAGGCCGCCTCGAGGTATGTTCTGTGCTCATATTCCAATCACTGTGGTTCCGGGTTCGGCGCGATAAATGATGGCTCAATTCGAGCAGCTGTGCGAGGCCCGTGACTTCGTCAAATCCCGACTGGGCGATGTCGGCAGCATCGGGCTGATACTTGGATCCGGTCTGGGCGATCTGTCCGGTCGATTGGCCGATTCCGCTTCAGTCTCATATGATGAGGTTCCTCACTTTCCCCCGTCCACCGTTGTCGGGCATTCAGGAAGGCTGGTTGCCGGGTTGATGGACGGAAGGCGAGTGCTGGTGATGGAAGGCCGCCCGCACTATTACGAAGGGCACAGTATGAGGCAGATCGCATTTCCGGTGTATCTCATGAAGTTCCTGGGAGTCCGGACCCTTCTGATCACCAATGCCTGCGGGGGCATCAATCTGGACTATTCTCCCGGGATGCTGATGATTATCGATGATTTCATCAATCTGGTTTCGGACAACCCTCTTATCGGGATCAACGACGAGAGGATCGGTCCGCGCTTTCCCGACATGAGTGAACCCTACAGCCTCAAACTGATTTCTCAGGCGTCCCGGATCGCCGACGATCTGGGTATTCACTATACCCGGGGCGTCTATGCGGGATTCCAGGGCCCCTACTATGAAACGGCGGCGGAGATTCGGGCCATTGCCGGGATGGGCGCCGACGCGGTGGGGATGTCCACCGTCCCGGAAACCATTGCGGCCAATCATGCCGGTATGGAGGTTTTCGCTCTGGCCTGCATTACCAATATGGCCACGGGAATACAGACTGTGAAGCATTCCCACCAGCGGGTTTTGGATATCGCGAAGGAAGCATCCTTGGATATGGGCCGCTGGATCGCCGCTCTTATCGAGCATCTGCCGGAAGATCGTCTATGAATGGCGTGATATCACGCAAACCGGAGCTGCTGGCTCCGGCCGGAGACGCCGCGGCGCTCCGGGCGGCTTTGGATGCCGGGGCCGACGCGGTCTATTTCGGCGCCGGATCTCTGAACATGCGGAAGCGGGCGAGAAATTTTCAACTCGGCGACATTTCCGATGTTGCAGCGGCATGTAGAGAGAGCGGCGCCAAGGCTTATCTTACGGTCAACACCATCGTCTATGAGAACGAGCTTGACGACCTGGAGAGGTTGCTGGGTATGGCTGTGGATGCCGGAGTGGATGCGGTTATCTGTTGGGATGATGCCGTGGTTCATTGTGCCGGGGATAGAAACCTGGATGTGCATCTCTCCACACAGGCTTCGGTGAGCAACTCCAGATCGATCATCCAGCGATATCGAAACAACGGCGTACGGAGGTTTGTCCTGGCCAGAGAGTGCTCCCTGGACCATATCCGGATGATTCAATCCCGCCTCCGTGAACAGCTGGGCGACGAAGCCGAACGGATCGAATTGGAAGCCTTCATTCACGGAGCGATGTGTGTTTCGGTGAGCGGACGATGCTTCATGTCCGAAGCCGCCTCCGGAGAATCAGGAAACCGTGGTGCATGTCTGCAGCCCTGTCGGCGGCAGTACCGAATAATCGATGTGGAAGGCGAGTACGAATACGAACTCGGCCGGGACTATGTGATGAGTCCCAAAGATCTCTGCACGATGCCTTTTATCGAACAGGTGCTGGAGTCTGGAATCGCCTCTCTGAAAATCGAAGGGCGAATGCGCAGCCCCGAGTATGTATCGGTGGTGACAGGGGCTTATCGCCGGGCGATCGACTTCTGGCACGACCATGTCGGTGATTCGGTGGAGCCTTCGGCCGAACGTTCTGAATTTGAGATTCTCAAAGCCGAACTTACCGAAGAACTCCGGACGGTCTTCAATCGCGGATTCTCATCCGGTTTCTACATGGGCAAACCGGTGGGAGAATGGACGAAAGGCGCCAACAGCCAGGCCACGCGGCGTAAGGAAACGGTCGGCGTCGTCGTCAACTACTACCGAAAAGTCGGTATTGCCGAGATTCGAGTTCAGGGTGCTTCGTTTGGAATCGGTGATGAGCTGGTGATTCAAGGGCCGACGACAGGCAACCTTGTGTTGAATGTCGAGTCGATGCAGGTGGATCATGGCGAGGTGAAGAGTGCCGACAAAGGGATGCACGTCGCAGTCCCGGTTCCCCGGCGGGTCCGGGTGAATGATGCGGTGTTCCGTCGCTTCGACATCACCGGTGTCCTGAGTTAGAATCGATGTTATGCAGCAGCCCGGAATCATTCAAGCACTCACACCAGAGATAGAGGAACGCATCCGCAATAACCCTCTTCTCAACATCGATACATTCATCATTCCGTCTCCCTACATCAGCGATCCGTCGGCCAGGAAGGATCCGGACCACAGTTACGTGTGGATTGATGAGGGTGAGATTCTCGGATACCTGCTGTGCTATTCCTCGGCCGACGGAAAAGAATTTCTCATCTACAAGCTGGTCACCAGTCCTTATGGACGAGGCCGGGGAATCGGCACGGAATTCCTGGTCCATCTGGCGGGAATGATTCCGCCCGAGTCCGAAGTCTATCTCTATGTCTGGGAAAAGCAGCATGAGACGGTGGAGTTTTTTCGGAACAAGGGTTTTGATCCCAAAGACAGCATCGTTTACAGGAATATGGTCTATCACCGGCTGAGCGCGAAAAGAGAGGCGGTTCTCGAGAAGGTGGGTGGAGAACAAAAAAGGGCTCCCGCGGCGGATGAGATCGGCCGGACAAGGCATGACGCCAGAAAGACACTGCGATCCCTTACGGCCATGGTGAATGCCCTGGCTCCGGAGAATGCCGGACGCATCATTGAAGATATCAACAGAGAAACCACAACACTGGTGAATATGCTCAATATGTATCGGGATTCCATGGCCATGGCTCATGAGGTCAATCTCCAGGATCTGATTCTCGAGCGTTTGGTTCCCTATGTGGAGACATCGAAGGAAAAGGTGGAACTCGCCATCAATCTCTCGGCATCCAAGCCTGTCGTGCTGGGACATTGGCTCAACATCGGACGAGCCCTGGTAAATCTTGCATCCAACGCCTTGGATGCCATGGCCGAAACCGACCGTCCAAGCAGACTCACCATCTCCCTGGAGGACAGCGGTGAGAGCGATGTCCTCCTGCGGATCCGCGACAACGGCATCGGCATTCCCGAAGAACTTCTCCTGCCTGGGGAAGACGGAAAGCCGCTGTTCATCGGCCGTTCCACCAAAGGTACCGGCAAGGGTGAGGGCATCGGCACGGCTCAGATATGGAGCACCTTCGGTTCGGAGCGCCTCAATATTGCCAGCAGGATGGGGGAGGGGACAGAGTGGAGTATCTGCTTTGAGCGTTCCGCATTAGGCCTCACCAAACGTTTTTCTTCACTGCAGCGCCGATTCCATGAACTCCAGGGGCTCCACGAAGAGATAGAAATTACAGAGAAATCGCCCCGAACCGACATTATTACCGCCATCTGGCAGGTTCGGAAAAGAGAAATATTTCTGTATGAGCTGCTTGAGAGGTTCAGCCGGCATCACAATATTCGCGATCTCTACAGAACTGTGCTGGCATATTTTCAAGGTAGTCTTTCCGAAAAGGAGTTCGAGAGTCAGGTGAGCGAATGGAAGGGTGAACATCCCGCCCTGAATGCCTGGCTGTCCGTCACCGCCCGTAGAGTTTGTCGAAGGCATGAACAGTTGGCATCCCAAGTGGATTTGGCCGCCTTCAGAGGTGCCTTGTTTAAAAGTTATGGACAATCGTTGGAGAAGGTGATTATTTTCACACTCAATCCCGCGACATCCGAATTCCTGGCTACCGACAGGAAACTCGCCGAGCACCTGGATTTTGTTCCGTATCTCGGCCCGGATAAAGACCGCATGCTTCGCGGTGAGTTCGTCGGAGATGTGAACATCGACAGCAATCCCATTTACCTCGGGGTATGGTCGGTGAACTCCCAGGACGATTTACTGGATAAACTTCGTCTATTGAGGGACGGGGTTCGTACGATCCTGGATTACGGCATTCACCCCGAAAAGAAACTTTCCCTCTATCAAACCACTTACGTCCGTCACAGCCGTGATGTGGATTCCGATGCATTGACAACCTTCGGTGAATTTTCCCAAATGGACGACGAAGAAATTCTGGCCCGGTTTGCCCGGGACGCCGATGACGAGATGCAGGGATTCCTGGCCGCATTGGACTGAGTCGGAGCACACGAACCATGTAGAATCCTTGGATTGTCTTGACTCCCGGTACGTCTCCGTGTTACTTCAAGTACCGTCAGCACAAAGCCTTATCGATCGATATTCAGGACCATTTTCATACGCCGCGGCGTCAGGGTCCATCAGGAGAACCATCATACATGCTCAGTGTCTCAGATGTCAGCTTGTCTTTTGGAAAGCGAATTCTTTTCAAAGATGTCAATATTAAATTTACGCCGGGGAACTGCTACGGACTGATCGGCGCCAACGGATCAGGGAAATCCACCTTCCTTAAGATTCTTTCCGGAGAGCAGGACTATGACACCGGCCAGATTAATATTCCTGCCGGTCATCGAATGGCGGTCCTCGCCCAGAAACGTGACGCCTATGATGAGTTTACGGTACTCCATTCGGTTATTCGAGGTCATGACAAGCTCTATCAAGTGATGAAAGAGCGGGAAGAAATTTACGCCAAGGCCGACATGACCGACGACGAAGGGATGAGGGTCGCGGAGCTGGAAGGGGAATTCGCCGAGATGGGCGGTTACGAGTCGGAGAGCGAAGCCGCGACACTCCTTGCGGGCCTGGGCATCAATGACGAAATGCACGATGTGCTGATGGCCGATGTGGAGGAAGATCTCAAGGTTCGTATCCTCATCGCTCAGGCACTGTTCGGAAATCCCGACATCCTCCTTTTGGATGAGCCCACCAATCATCTGGATATCGAGTCTATCCGCTGGCTGGAAGATTTTCTGCTGAAATTCAACAATACGGTGATCGTGGTCAGCCATGACCGCCACTTCCTGAACAAAGTCTGTACGCATATCGCCGATATCGACTACGGAAAAATCAGTCTTTATGCGGGTAACTATTCCTTCTGGCAGCAGGCAAGTCAGCTGATGGCTCGACAGCAGAAGGAGCAGCAGAAGAAAGCGGAAGCCCGGGCGGCCGAACTCAAGGCTTTTATTCAGCGATTCGCCGCCAATGCGGCCAAGAGCAAGCAGGCCACAAGCCGCATGAAGGAGCTGGATAAGCTGGATCTGGAGAATCTGCCGCGCAGTTCTCGGCGATTTCCTTACTGCGGCTTCACCCCGGAGCGGGATCTAGGCAAAATTGTCCTGGAAACCGAAGCCCTGACGAAAATACTTGATGGGGAGATTCTTTTCAAAAACTGGGATCTCAACGTTCAGGGGGGCGATAAGATCGGTTTTGTCGGACCCAACAACCTGGCGAAAACAGCTTTCATGGAAATCATTGCCGGGGAAGATGAACCGGATGAAGGCGTCTTAAAATGGGGAGTCACCACGAAATTCGATTATTTCCCCAAGAACAACCGCAAGTTCTTCGACAACAACATGAATATGACCGACTGGCTCAGGCAGTATTCGGTGGAGCAGGACGAGGCGTACATCAGGGGATTTCTGGGTCGTATGCTCTTCACGCAGGATGAGTCGCTCAAGAAAGTCCAAGTTCTATCGGGGGGAGAAAAAGTCCGTTGTCTCCTCTCCAAGATGATGCTCAGCGGAGCCAACGTTCTGATACTCGACGATCCCACCGGACATCTGGATCTGGAATCCATCACCAGCCTG
>JARGFR010000030.1:20839-23828 GCA_029210985.1 Spirochaetaceae bacterium
CCGTCATTTTTGCCAGCCACGATCACCAGTTCATCAACACCGTGGCCAACCGCATCATTGAGTTTACCCCGGGGGGAGTCATCGACCGCCGCATGACTTTCGAGGAGTATCTGGAGAATCAGGATGTGGCTGTGCTGAGGGATAAAATGTACGGAGGCCATCATGAACGGCTGCGAATCTGAGCAGCTTGATTAATCGGTGATACCCCGAAGTACCGTCAGAACCGCATATCCTGAGGACAGATCCTCACGGAGTACCAGGACTTCCTCGGGAACACGCAGCCTGACATTCGTGAAGTTCCAGATTCGCCGAATTCCGGCATCCACCAGCTGATCGCTGACTTCCTGGGCCACCTGTGGAGGAACCGTCAGAATGGCCAGCCTCGCCTTCTCTTTGTTGACGATGGATTTGATGTCCGACATAGGATAAATCGTCGGACCATTTTTCTGGGGACCGATACGTGACGGCGAGGCGTCAAAAGCCGCCACGAGGTTCATACCGTGGTTTTTAAGCTCGTTATATCCCATCAGAGCGGACCCTAAGTTTCCGGCTCCCACAATCACCGCGCGGCAGGCACTGTCCCAGTTCAGGAATTTTTCGATAGCGGAGATGAGATCCGATGTGGGATATCCGACACGCGGTTTGCCGACTATGCCGGTTACGGCCAAGTCTTTCCGAACCTGTATGGCTTCGAGGTCCAGCTCTTCAGCGATAACCGTACCGGAAATCACATCATTTCCTTCGTCCATATATCTCCTGACAACTTGGAGATAGGATGGCAGCCGGCGTATTGTCGGTATGCTGGCCGAAACTCTTTTAGCTTGTTGAGCGATTCGGGTCATGGTTGCCCCTTTCGGATGCTTCAATTTGTAACGATGAATATATATTAGAATAAAAACCCCGTGTGTACCAGTTTCTCCGGGAAGACGGTGGGCATATAGTAGGAAAATCATGGATGACGAATACATTGAAGCCACCATCGAGAAACTCGTTCCCGGCGGCGATGGTCTGGCCAGGGTCAATGGACTGACTGTATTCATCCCGGGTGTTCTACCCGGAGAGCGGGTGTCGGCCCGCCTGATAAAGAGGAAAAAAGGGTGGGCGAAGGCAATGCTTGCCGACATCCTGGAGGCTTCACCCGATAGACGCAGGCCGTTCTGTCCTCTGTTCGGGAGCTGCGGCGGCTGTTCCTGGCAGCACATGAGCTACATCTCTCAAATCAATGCCAAAGCGTCCTTCTGTCGCGAGGCTTTGATTCGTCAAGGGAATTTTCCCCCGGAGTCCATCCCTCCCTTCCATATCACCCGGTCCCCGCCTCAGCAATATCGCTGCAGGATTCGCCCCGTCGTGGTCGGCGGGGGGCGGGCCGGCTTTCGAGCTGCCGAATCAAATCAGATCGTTCCCGTGTCATTCTGTCCGATCGCGACACCGGAAGTGAATCGGTTCTTCGCCGACATACCCGCCGGAACGAAACCCGGATCCGAACCGGTTGTTTTCGGCGAATCCGGCCTGTATGCCGTCGAAGGTATTCATCAACAAGCCGAAGCCCGGGTCGCGTCCCGACGATTTCTGTTTCCCACCGGTTCATTCTTTCAATCCAACCTGAACCCGCTGGACGAACTGCTTGATTTCGCGCTGGAAGGAGCCGCATCTGCGGGAAATCGTATCGCCTTGGATCTTTACGGCGGTGTCGGTCTGTTCGGGGCGTTTTTATCGGATCTCTTCGAGTCGGTTGTCGGCGTGGACAGAGATTCGGACGCATCGGAGGCTTGGACTCGCCATGTGGGTCATAAAGGTCGATTCTATGCCATGAGGTTGGAATCCTGGGTCAAAAAACACTCCCGTATCCGCCCGGATTACGCCATTGTCGATCCGCCTCGGGCGGGATTGACCGAATCCGTGAGGGGTGTGCTCAGTGAGATGAAAATACCTCGTTTCACCTATGTGTCCTGCGATCCGGTGACTCAAGCTCGGGATCTCAAGGTACTCTCCGAGGCCGGATGCGTTCTGGAAGCCTACGGTGTGTTCGACCTCTACCCCCAAACCCCTCATGTGGAAACCGTTGCCAGGCTGCGCTGGGGTGGAGATTCATGAAAAAGCTTCGGGAGTGCCGCAATGCGATGGAATTTCGATTTCCGCTCATACCCTTCGCACTGGCCGTCACGATACTGTGGGCCGGACCCCTGGGCACCCTAGACGCCCAGGAGCTGCGATGGCGTCGGGCTCTGGGCGGCAGCATCAACGGCTATCCGGCTCAGGGACCGGGCGGTGATGTTTACATTGTGGCCGACGACAGGGCGCTTCACAGCATCAACCCGGACACCGGAGACTCCAATTGGATCTATCGGCCCGGCGGCCGGCTGCGAACCCTGCTGATGGCGGCACCCGACGGCACCATCTACGTTCAGAACGACCGCGAGGAGCTCTTTGCCGTGACTCCCGGAGGCACGGGCAGGTGGAAGCTCCGTATGAACGGTGAGCCCGCGGCACTTCCCGCCGCGGCTCCCGACGGTCGGATTATCGTGCCCCTCGCCGGCGGCCGCATCCTCTGCGTCTCACGGCACGGTGAGATTCTCTGGAGTCATGACCAGAGCGCCGAAGCATCCGCCGGTCCGGTCACCGACTCATCAGGAACGTCATGGATTCCCCTGACCGACGGCCGAATCATCGCCATCGATTCCATGGGAATTCTTGTTGCAGAGACTCGCATGAGGGGAGCCGTGTCCGTCATGTCCCTAGACCACCAGGGGCGTATCTGGGCCGGAGGTTTTGATGGACGAGTGGCTGTTTTCGATACCGCGCAGGCGGCGTCGACCGACGAAGATCCCGGCGTCGTCGATCACCAGCCGATTTTTGAGATTCGGCCCGGATCGTCCCGTGTGGCATCCATACTGACGGACAATCACGGTTCGGGACGGATTTTTCTGGCCGACGGCACCCTCGCCGATGTCGATTCGGAGGGTCGGGAAACAGGTCGTTCCCGATTGGC
>JARGFR010000310.1 GCA_029210985.1 Spirochaetaceae bacterium
CGGAAACCAGGAATCTGAACGCCCAAGGTGATGGCCCGGAGAGGTTCAAGATGACCGACTCACCATCAAGCACAACCCGGCCCGGGATCAGATCATCACCCCAATGGTCGACTCCGGATGGCGCCGCCTGAATCAATTCTATGGTATGCCCTGTCCGGTTCACCACCGTGACACTCTGGCCGAACGCACTTGCGGAAAGAACGACGAAGAGAAAAACGGATAAAGGAAGTGCTGTGGGAAGGCGTCTCAAGGTGCTTCCTCCAACACGGCCGTTCGATTCTGGTTTTCCAGAATGGCCGCTTTGATGTTCTCGAAAAACAATGGAAAGATAACATTGTAGAAATAGTAGGCCTGATGAGTCGACTTCTTATTAATGTCATAAGCGCGCTGGATGGATGCCCTCATCTCCGACATCCATAAATCATAGCCCCCAAAATCCTCTTCCTTGTTTCTTTCGGGATCCGACCGTCCCTTAACGGAATCCTGCAGCTTGCCCAGCATTTCGAGAAGTTCGAAAAGAGAATAGGATTCGCCGATTCTGCGACGGACTCCGACGGCGTCACCATCCATGTCGAAGAGCATCGATTTATATTTCCCCGGGAGCATGATTCGATAGAGAGCGTCTTTCCGTATCACCACATCTTCTTCACCGAAAAGATTCTCCAGTTTATCGATGACGAAATGATTTCCTCTATAGTATTTAATAAAATTGACAATATCATCGGCTCCGGATTCACCGCGACTCAAAAGGAGTTTGGACTGTTCGCAGATGCTCTCCGGCAGTGAGGGATTGACTTGTATGCTGTAAGTTTCAAACTCGGCGTTCTTCTTGTCTTTAAGATATACCACCGCCTTCTGAAACAGTTCTTCAAAAGCGATTTTTCGATAGACACTGCCCATGGCATTGGCTTCCCGCTTGATCCGACGGTGATACTCGTTCGTAATACCATTCTCATGCAGTATTTCGAAGAAACCCGATGTGATTCGCAGGCCGCCGATGGGTGCGGACGACTCCATCCGTTTGGCCTCGATAACCGGCATTCCGATGACATCCCATTGCTTTGCACCGTCAGGTCCGAAATTTCCTATAAGAACCCGACCCAGAGACGCACCGACCCTGATACGGATCTGGAAAAGAGCGTTGAACGTTGCTGAGGCATAGCCGCTGCGGAGTTCCCCAAGGATTCTGTAGGCTTCCAATATGGCATCGACGGTGGATCGATCAGATATCTTATTCAAATAATTCTCGTTGGTTTGGTTGAAGAGGCTGCTGACCCGCTGCAATTCCACACAGGTATAGAATAACTCCCTGGCTATATGCTTAATCGAATCATCTTCGTCCAAATGCTTCACCTTGGGATCGATAGGACCGCCATAGTGAAACATCATACTGTCGCCTTCGATTTTATTCAGATAACCGCCATGCTTAATAAGGACCCAATTGAAAGCGGAATAGAGTCCGTTCAAGACGATCTGATTCTCATGCGGGCTGAGGAACTGGGAGAGAAATGTATAACGTGAAATATCCAGGAAACCAATGGCAATCAGATGCTCATTGGATATGGTATGGATGCCCCCTGCCTCGATAATGGCTTCCACCAATTGCCTGGGAAGATAGAATTCCTCAATTTTTCTTCGCAAGGCGAGTTCTTCGGTAATGCTTCCTTGCTCATTGCTGCCGTTCATCAATGTTACCATCATATCGACTCATGACGAGCTCGTCATGTCGTTTTAACCCTCGGCTGTTTACATTATATCCATGCAACGAGATAATCCGATAAGGAGTCCTCGAAATTCACCATGATATTGAACGAAAATGTCGATCGGAAAATCATTCCTGTCGCTGGTGGTAAAGGCGGTGTCGGAAAGAGTGTCATTGCTGTCAATATGGCCCTCAGCATGGCGATGTTCGGAAAAAAAACCGTCCTGGTCGATCTTGATCTCGGAGGTTCCAACCTTCACACACTTCTTGGCTTAAAGAATATCAATCCCGGAATCGGAAATTTCATTTCAGGCCGGGATTTCGCCGTCAACGATTTGGTTTGTCCGACCGGATGGGAAAATCTGTTTTTCATCCCCGGTGACGTCCTCGTCTACGGCGTCGGCGAACTGAACAAATCGATTAAATCACGAATAATGAAAGGATTATTGGAAATCGATGCGGATTATATCATCATCGACCTCGGCGGAGGCGCCAATTTCACCGTTGTCGACTTCTTTCTGATCTCCAATTCGGGACTGATCGTCACAACACCCCAGAGTACCGCGGTGATGAATGCGTACTCTTTCCTGAAAAACATGGTATTCAGGTTTTTGCAGCGTGCATTTGCCTCCAACAAAGAAATTGCGTCCTATCTGAAGAATTTGCTGAAAGAACGACTCCCGGGAGAACGCCGCACGGTCACGGAGATGATAGCAGATATCACGAAACTCGATTCGGAAGCCGGCGAAAAAGCCGAGGCATTTCTGGAGGTTCTTCAGCCCAAACTCATTCTCAATAAGGTACGGGGTCTGGATGATGTTGGCCTGGCCGAAGGGCTCAGGGATCTGTCGTCTCAGAACCTGTCCATTTCACTCGAATGTCTGGGCACGGTCATGAACGATCCTATGGTGGATAAGTCCATAAATCTGCAGCGGCCTTTTATCCTCGACGGTCCGGATGAAATCATCAGCGAGGAAATTCATCGGATATCCCAGAAGATCATCCAAAGTTCCCACTTCCCGGAAATGCCGCTGGAATTGGAT
>JARGFR010000311.1 GCA_029210985.1 Spirochaetaceae bacterium
TCGAATGCGTTGGTCGAGGTCAGTGATTTTGTCCCGGGCAATGGTCCGGACTTCCTCACATGTCTTTTCGTCTGTGGCACGAAGCTCGAGGAGCTCATGAATTTCCGCGAGGGTGAAGCCGAGTTCTTTGGCCCGTCGGATGAAACGGACCCGAACCACATCGTCTTCCCGATACCGCCGATACCCCGAGGCATCTCTCGTCGGGGACGGTAGAAGTCCCTTTCGCTCGTAGAACCGAAGTGCTTCCACGCCCACGCCTGTCCGACCGGCCAGCTCGCCGATGGTGAGACCTTTATATTCCATTTAAATAACTCCCAAGAAAACAGTCAAATCCTTGACTCTGTAGTATGGTACAGGGTCGATATTCTTTCCAAGAGGTATTGTAATGGATGCGAAAAATGGATTGGAGTTCGTACAGTTGGATATCCGCGGAATGACCTGTGATGATTGTGCCGAACACGTCAGGAAGGCATTGAAGGATGTCAAGGGCGTTGATTCGGCTTTGGTGCCGGGATGGGAATCCGGCCTGGCCGATGTCACACTAACCGGCGAGACCTCGTCCGACGAGCTGCTTCAAGCGGTTCGTAACGCCGGCTACAGTGCCCGGGTGCATACACGTCGGGAAACCGGCGGCCAAGGGCAGGCCGACTACGACTTGATAGTCATCGGAACCGGCTCCGCGGGCATGGCCGCCGCCATACGCGCCGCCGAGTCCGGGCATCGGACGGCGATTGTCGAAGCGGGTACGATCGGAGGAACATGCGTCAACATTGGGTGCATCCCCTCGAAGGCGCTCGTCCGGGCCGCGGAAGTCTATTATCGCGCCGGGCACCACCACTTCGCGGGAGTCCATACCAGGGCGGAAAGTGTCGATTGGAAAGAGGTGCTGCGGCAGAAGAATGAACTTGTCGACAGCTTGCGGGGAGCGAAATATGCGGACGTACTCTCCTCATACGGCGAGAGTATCAAGCTTTTCCGTCAGCGGGCACGGCTTGATGGCCGGGGCGGTGTCGTTCTGGCCGATGGAAAACGGCTTACTGGCAACAAAATCCTGGTTGCCGCCGGGGCTTCGCCGAGAATACTGCCCCTTGATGGTATCGATAAGGTTCCGGTACTGACGAGTACCTCCCTGATGAATCTTGAGAAGCTGCCTGAGAGTCTCATAATCATCGGGGGACGGGCCATCGCCCTTGAGCTCGGACAGGTTATGGCGCGTTTCGGTGTGCGTGTGACGATACTGCAGCGCAGTGGTTCACTTGTTCCGGAGTTCGAACCGGAGATTTCCGCCGATATTGAGCGTTATCTCTCTGACGAAGGAGTGGAGATTCACACCGGAGTACAGCCTCAGTCCATCCGCTTTGACGGATCCGAAAAGGCCGTGGGTGTTACCGAAAACGGAACACCGCGGGAATTTCATGCTCAGGAGGTTCTCATGGCGGTTGGCCGGAGGGCGAATACGGAAGGCCTTGGGCTTGAAGAGGCCGGAGTTCAGCTTGACGGGAACGGTTTTATTGTTGTTGACGAACAGATGCGAACGAGTCATGAACACATCTATGCCGCCGGGGATGTCACAAATAATCCGAAGTTTGTGTACGTGGCCGCGGCCTCCGGAGGCTTGGCCGCTGCGAACATGCTGGTGGGAGCCGGACAACCTCTGAATCTCAGCGTGCTGCCCGAGGTGGTGTTCACCGATCCGCAGATGGCGGCGGTCGGGCTGACCGAACGTGATGCCGAGGCGGCCGGTTTCAACATTAAAACGACAGTGATGAACATGAATCACGTACCCCGTGCCCTGGCTGCTCAGGATACCAGAGGGTTGGTGAAGCTCATCCAGGATACGGATACGGGAAAGCTTCTGGGAGCACATATCGTTGCTCCGGAGGGCGGGGAGATGATTCAGACCCTCACACTCGCGATAAAATTCGGCATAGGAGTCGCCGACCTCGTGGGTACGCTCTTTCCATATCTGACCCTCAATGAAGGAATCCGAATCGCAGCCCAAACCTTCGATAAAGATCCCGCCAGACTCAGCTGCTGCGCTTAGCTCGGTCGGCGCTCCGACTCTAAACAGAAACCGGGCTCGATGCGCTGCCGGCGAATCACCGGCATAAGCGTTCTCCAGGTATGAAACAGTCCCCGGCTAGGCTCGGGCGAGTCGTCCTTGATTTCTGTCAGAGAGTGGGGCAGGGATGTCGTCCAGTATTCGGCCTTGATGAATCAGCCCTGGGGCGGCCGGATCCGGGAAGGGGCAGGCCTCGATATTGTCAACAGACGAAGCGGATGCCAACGGACATTTCACCACCTCCATGAAGAGGGGCGTCGGTTTCATTTCCATACCGAATTTGTTGAGAGTGTCATCGTCTTCAATGACTTTGGGAACAAAATCCTCCGCGACGATACCGCCCACGACGACAAAGTCCGAACCCATCGCCGTACGAATTTTATTTGCTGAGATACGGCAGGTCAGGTCCTCATATTAGGACAGGGCGTAGTCCGGCCGGATGTCGAGTTTGAGATCGGCCGCATCCTTGAAGCACAGCGACTCTGGCCGGTGGGATATCTGAAAAAACCCTATATACTCGACACACTCGCCGAAGCGGTCAGGGCTGCCCTGGGGGGAGTCTTTTCGGCACCCCCATTTTTCAGGTGACCCCCAAGACGGTGTGACACCGTCATACGTACTCTCTCAAGGATT
>JARGFR010000312.1 GCA_029210985.1 Spirochaetaceae bacterium
ATGCTCTTCCATATCCGGGGGATATCACGAGCACCGCGTCCATTCGGCCCTCCTCCAGGGCGCGATCGGCGTCCTTAGGAACCTCCAGCCCAACCTCTGACTGTTCGAACAAAACCGGAGCCCTCATCAATTCGGCCAGTCGCCGGCTTTCAGGGGTGCGGTCTCCATCCAGAATTCCCACGGTAAGGGATTCGATATCCATGCTGACGGCGTAACCGAAGAGAACGAGGAGAAATAGGGGAACCAGCAGCAGGATACCCAGGGTGCGGGGATCCCGGAGTATCTGCCGGAACTCTTTCTTGATGATGGCTGTCAGGGCAAGATTCATACTCTCTCCAGAACCCGAAGGAACACATCTTCCAGCGAAGGGACAATCGGTTCGACACGGATACGGGAAAAACCGAAATCGGATGCCGCGGCCGCCAACCGGCGGGCGGCCTCTTCGGCGCCGATCCCGTCTTGAACCTGAACATGCAGGGAGTCTCCAAACAGGGCGGTTTCGAGAATCCACGTTTCGGCGGCGAGGTGGGTGGTCAGTTCCATCACCCTCTCTCCCTCCACTTCCAGTACGACACCCGGAATGACACGTTCCTTCAATTCACCCGGGCCACCGGAAGCAACAATGCCGCCGGCATGCATCATGACGATCTGATCGCAGTATTCGGCCTCGTCCAGGTAGTGAGTGGTCACCACCACCGTCGTACCGCCTTCGGCCAGATCGTTCTCCCTGCCGGCCAACCCGACCGCCGCAATACGGTTCAAACGCTCCGAGCGGTCTACCGCCGCCGGAGCGCCGTAGAGGCCGGCAAAGAACTCCAGATTTTCATCAACGGAAAGATCCCGGTAGAGGCTGAAGCGCTGAGACATGTAGCCGATCCGGCGTTTCACCGCTTCCGGGGCGGCCATGACATCAATGCCGTCGAGAACGGCGCTCCCTTCATCCGCAGCCAGAAGTCCGCAAAGCATGCGTATGGTGGTGGTTTTACCCGCCCCGTTGGCCCCGAGCAGGCCGAAGATACTCCCGGATTCGACACGGAAACCGATATGGTTTACGGCCACAAACGATCCGAAGCGTTTTGTGAGACTGCTGACCTCGATGGCGGTATTCCTCATTCGGTCGACTCCTGAAGCATGGACAGGAAGACGTTTTCCAACCTGGGCCAAACCGAGCCGTAAGCCGTTACCCGAATACCGTCGGCTTCCAGAAGGGTGGCCGGTTCGGCAATGTCGGGGTTCTTCTCATCCATGATGAGGTGGACGCGGCCGCCGAAAATCTGAACATCACTTTCCGGATATCGGTCTCTCAGGAACCGATAGGCACCCCGATTGTTTTGACAGAAAAACTCGGCGATGTTCTTCCCCCACTCCCGCCGGATATCCCCCGGCGAACCCGAGAGCATCAGGCGGCCTTGATGAAGGAATGCCACATTGTCGGCTCGCGCGGCCTCGTCCATCAGAATCAGTTCCGGATTGTGTATAAGAGTTCCGGCCAGGGCCAGTTTCTGCCGCATACCGCCGGAAAGCCGATCGGCCAGGCGGTTCCGGAACGGTGTCAGGCCGGTCATTTCCAACAAATCCTCCCGCCTGTCCCGATAGTCGTCCATGCCGTAAATCTCAGCCGAAAAGGCCAGATTCTCATCAATGCTCAGATCGCCGTACAGGCTGAATCGCTGACTCATGTATCCCAGCCGACGCCTCATGGACACTTTGCTTCCATCGGCGTTCCGCCCCAGCACCTCTATTTCCCCGGAATCAGGCGATAGAAGACCGCACATCAGCCGCAGCAGTGTGCTTTTTCCGGCGCCGTCGGGTCCGACGACAGCGAAGATGCTTCCTGAGGCCACATCCAGACTGATGTCCACCAATGCCGTGGTGGATCCGAAGGTTTTTGCCACCCCTTTCAACACCAGGGCGCTCTCGGAGGACATGATTCAGTTCTCCTCCGGGACGGCAAATTTCGCGTCGGCTGGCATCCCCGGCTTCATCAGCCCGTCGGAATTTTCCACATCGATGCGGACGGCAAATACCTGCTTCACCCTTTCATCACGGGTTTGAACGTTTTTCGGTGTGAATTCCGCAACGGGCGAAATCCAGGAGACCCGTCCTATCGCCGTCTTTTCGTTCCATCCAAGTTCACGAGGGCCTCGCCGCCCAGCCGAATATGCGCCAGATCAGGTTCGGAGACATACACGGTCAAGCGCAGTCGGGAGAGATCGGCGATGACAAAAACGGTGGCTCCGGGCATCGCCCATTCACCGGGATCCACCAGCCGATACAAGATGGTTCCTCCCGACGTTGCAGTGATGAGGGTATCCGACAGTGCCCGTTCAGCCAGCGCCAATGCGGCTTCGGCTTGGTCCAGCGCGGCCCGGGCAGCGTCGAGTTCCTCACTCCTGGCCCCTCCTTCGAGCTTGGCCAGGGCGCTGGCCGCCTGGGCGCGCGCCCCACGTGCCAGCGTCGCGGCGGATTGTGCCCGATCCAGCTGCTGTTCTGAGACCGAACCCGAACCAAATAGGCGCCGAAGCCGATCGGCTTCGTCGGTGGCCAGCCGGAGGTTTTCATCGGCGGCGGATAGAGCCTCACGGGCCTGTTCCAAGTCTTCCTGTCGTGCGCCCTCAAGGAGGAGATTCAGCGTCGCGGCGGCGATGTCCCGGCCGGCACGGGCCTGATTCCGCCGAAG
>JARGFR010000313.1 GCA_029210985.1 Spirochaetaceae bacterium
GGTGGACGCCGGATCAATCTCAGTTTGTGCCATCAGAACTCCAACGGCACAAGTCAATATGACTGCTGTGAAAAAAATCTTCTTCATGTCTTACTCCCCGGATCCCCAGATCTCGTCAATCATCTGCGGGCTGGTCAGGCCGAACCCGTCGTAGAAGGACTCATGCATGTCCGAAAGCACCTTCAGGTGATCAACATAGATGTAGAAATCCGTGACGATTTCCGCCGGATGAGTGGTGAACACGAACTTGGTGAGGCTCAGCGTCGCCAATTCCGGCTTATAATTGACCGCCTGCTTGATGTAGTTCGGCATGTCGATGATCATGTTCTTCCATCCGACAAACTTGATGCTGCCGGCTTCGCGGCGCTCCTCAATCCGAACAGGCTGGAGCACATGCGCCATGCCCTGAAAATCAATGAAATGCACTTCCACGTAGAAATCGTAGTTCGCTCCCCACACCCAAAAGTCCACCATTCTGACCCGACCGGGAAGTGGTACGGCTTTCGCGACGAAATCATCACCGGAACCGGTGCCGGGAATCAGTTCAATCTGGTTATATCCCTGGCGATCAAACGCGCCCTTGATACCGATGACGCCCAAACCCTCAGGGTCTTCCGGAGCTCTTCCAAACAAATCGTCCGGCCATTCGTTCATCACATAAGCCGTTCGTGGAAGACCCTCTGCGGAGAACTTGCTCCCGCGAACCTGCCAGCTGATGGGTTCGCCGGTGTCACTGAAATAAGCGGAGTCCGCTCCGTCCCAGGTTTCGATGATGTTGTCTTCCAACCTCAACGTGATGTCGTCGGCGCCGAGGACGCCGGAACAAAGCATCAGGAGGATGAGCAGGACCGACAGGAGGCTGCCTCGTTTCATTCCTATCTCCTTAATTAGTAAACCGAAAACGGCGATAATTCACCTTCTCGCTGAATTATAGGTTTGACTGGACAAGAGCGTCAAACCATTTTTCCGGATCATGCGATAAAGATGACCTTTGTTTACCCTCGCCGGGTAATATCGGGTCCCATCAGGGCTCGATTTCTTCAATTCCGCCATAATTGCCCTTTTCAAGGCTTTTTGATCCTGTTCCACAGATGCGGCGATACGTTCGGACCAAGCCGTCGAATCGTACAAATATTCGGTGATGACCGGCGGAGCCGCTTCATCTGTTGCTTCCATGGCCAGGGGATTCAACGCCCCGGCAAACAGAAGGAGGATTGAGGCTTCCGAGGCCGCTGTGATGAAATCGGGTGGAAGTGTTCCCTGTTCTTCACCGGCCACATCGAAGATCCGCATCCTCGGTACAGTTTTATCAACATCGGTATACCCATTTTGGAGCAGCTGCGCTTCAGTCCTGTTCGTCTCTTTTGAGCTGTTGTACAGCAGCACGGCAGGCAAGCCCGTGCGATCGGCCCATTCACCTGCCAGTTTTCCCAAACGGCGCATTTGCACCGATCTGTCCGGCTGCACCGAGACTATCGAACCCGATATCGGAAGATTCGCAGCCCCGCCTGCGGTAATAATGCGGATGTTGTTATTTCCGACTGCCGCGGCGGCGTCCGATGCCGAAAGGGATTGCCAGGGCGAAATCACAATAGCGTCTATCTGCTTTTCCAGGGATTCCAGAAAAACGAACAAATCCTCTTCCGCACCCGGTGTGACCGAATCGACATTGAATCCGGAGAAGGCCGCTCTGAAAGCAAAACCGGATTCCGACAGCGGCCAAGCACCGCCGTGTATGGCCTCGATATACGGATCGGAAACGACCAGAACCTGTTCCGAGTCGCAGGATATGAAAAACAGGACGATCACCGCGGCGGTGAGGAGACAAAAGAGGCGGTGCGGCCTAGCCCAAGCGCCCACGAGAGTCCAAGTACGACAGGAAAGCCGAGACGCCCGCCAGCGGCAGAACGATCAGCCAGGCGGCCGGAATCTCGCCGGATGTATATAGAACAGGAAGGAATGTCAGTATCGAGGGGAACAGGAATGCACTGATAAGAAGCAGATAACGCGGTATACCGTCAAACCGCAAGCCTCTGTCGGTCAGCCATACCGCACCGCCCATGGAGAGCATCCAGACGAAAGGCATGAAAAACACACGATAATCGTCGAATCCGGGCATGGGACTAAGGGCATGCCACACGAGGTAGGTTGTAGTCATGCCGGCCAGCCATCCGGTCATTTCGCGGATTCTGGAGAACGATGTGGGCTTGGGCAGGAACAATACGGCCATGAGAACGACACCGACTGTTGTGGACCATCCCGGTCCTCGAAACCAAGCCCACCAGTACAAACGCCCCAGTTCGACACCGAAAGGTGTTCTTGTGAGAAGACTCAATGTGACCGAAAGAGCGGCCATACCAAGGACTAAGCCTCCCAGAAAGGGCATAAGGAGTCCTCTCCATCCCCGGGACGGCACCGGGTACAGCGAAACAATGAAAAGGTACCATAATGGGGCGGTGACAATCAGCAATAAAGACATGACAGCAGTTAACCTATCACGGCGGCGTCGGGTGGACAAGTGAGCCTATATGAGACGCGGCGGCGGCTGTCGCAGGCCTCTTCAGCCAACCCGACAGTTTCGGCGGCGGCGGTTAACCCGTCTCTTGTGAAAAATCCGATATGCGTCGCATCGCTGCGGTAATGCCAGGATTCAAAAT